>NZ_JBEZWX010000003.1:0-371842 GCF_040637635.1 Streptomyces sp. NPDC028635
CGCGCTCCGCGCGGGATGCGACGGGACTCCGTCCCGTCGAACGGGCCCACTCCGTGGTCCCGTTGGCCCGGCACAGCCGGGCGGGTTCTGTACTGGACTGCTCCGCAGTCCGGTACAGAACCTGACGCGCGCTCCGCACGCGTCAGGGCTGGCGGGAAGGCTGGGTGTCTGGGGGTTGACGGCTTGTCACCTTGTCGGCTGGTCGCTCCTTTGACTCGCACGTGCCGATGGGATGGCAGCTTGGTGCGTCATTTTCGGATGGTGCTTAGTTCTGGGATAATGACTGGGTGTCCCTCCCCCGGCTCGAGCCTTGCCGGGGAAGATCCCGGCTTTCGTAGCCGGTGCGGTTTTTCCGGTGGTGTGCCTGGAGAGGTGAGCAGTGGGAATGAGTGTCATGGAATTGCGTCCGCATCAGGTTGAGGCAGTGGACGGCGTGTTGAGGGTTCTCGGCACGCCGCCCGGTGGGCACATGCCGCCTGAGGGGCTGCGGGCGCAGGTGATCTCGGCGACGGGCTCGGGGAAGACGCTGATCGGTGTGGAGTCGGCGCGCCGGCTGTCTGCCCGCCGGGTGCTGGTCCTGGTGCCGACGCTGGACCTGCTGACGCAGATGGCCGGCGCGTGGCGGCGGGCGGGTCGGCGTGGGGCGATGGTCGGTGTGTGCTCATTGCGTGCTGAGGAGAGTCACGGGGTGCCGTGCACCACCGATCCCGACGAACTGGTCGAGTGGACACGGGGCGTGGACGTCGTCACGGTGTTCGCGACGTATGCCTCGGTGGGGCTGGGCCTTCTCCAGCGGGCGCATGCCGGCGGTCTGCCGGTGTGGGCCCTCATGCTCGTTGATGAGGCGCACCGTACAAGTGGGGATGCGGGGAAGCCGTGGGCGGCGGTGCATGACCAGCAGCAGATTCCTGCGGTGCGGCGGTTGTACATGACGGCGACGGCGCGCGTGTGGGAGTCCGACGGCGGGGGTGCGTCGCGGCTGGCGGCCAGCATGGACGAGGACTCCGCCAGCACAAGCTGACACCAACGCGAGAACGGGTGGCAGGCGGTGGCTTGTGGCGCTCACGCGGCGGCATGTCGCCCGCTGGCACCAACACCTGGGGCGGCCGGCATAGCCCCGGCCGCCCCAGGTGAACGCCGGGAAGGTGGTGGGTCAGACGCGCCCGAAGAAGAGGCTGCCGGGAGCGTCCGGGTCGTTGGAGAGGAAATACTCACGCACCGTCCGGATGAACTCCTGGCGTGAGATCGCGCCGTCGCCGTCGATGTCGATCATGGAGAACACATCCATGGCATCGGGTGCGTCGCTCTTCCAGACGTCCCTCAGGAAGCGGGCGAACTCGTCCTTGCTGATCTCGTTGTCGCCGTCGACGTCGATGACGTCGAAGATCGCGTGGCCGCCGCCGTCGGTGATGTTGAGCCGACTGGTGTCGATAACTGCGAGACGGTTGGCTGTGACGAACTCATCCTTCGTGAGTCGGTCGCCGTCCACGCCCGCGTGACGCAGCAGTTCCAGCCAGTAGATCTGGCAGAAGCTCTGGATGGCCCTGGCCCGCCGGTCGTCTTTGCTGAAGCCGTAGGCCTGGAGGTAGCGGTCGCCGAGCTTCTGGTAATCCGCCCACTCCAGGTAGCCGTTGTGGTTGGCGTCCATGGCATCGAAATTGCGCTCGAGCTTGATGGTGATGATGTCCTGCACCGTGGTGGTCATGAGCCGACCTTTCATGATCTTGTCTTGCGGGCTTCTCCAGCATGGGACTGATCGCGTGCAAGGCCGGCCCATTTGCGCGCATGACACCCGATCCGGTGATCGTCTTGCTGTGGCTGCCGCGTGAAGTACTGCGGTCGGCTAAGCGGAGTCGCTGGATCCGAGCTGTCGGAACGGATCACCTCGCGGCGGGCCGAGCTGGATGAACTCGCAACGGATGGCCAGGCGGCTGGCGGAGGTGCGGGACGAGCTTGATGGGCTGCGGGCCCGTCAGTCGGTATCAGCGGTCACGAACGGCACGGCGGACGCGCTCGCGCATGGGGTACGGGCGGTGAGACGTGATCACCATGCCGTTGTGCTGACAGCCGTTCTTTGGTCCTGGCAGTGTCGTTGCGCTGAAGGACCAAGGCGTTGCCTGGGAGGGCAACAGGCCACGAGGGATGGGGCGATGACGGACGCCGCCGCAAGGGTGGGCAAAAGCCGGACATGGCTGTCTCGGGGGCTGAACGCCCAGGGCAGCTCCAAGGACGTCGCGCAGATGTCCAAGCGGGACTTCGTCAAGCGCGTCCTGGATGCGTGCGAGGGTCAGCGACGAGGTGCGTGAGCGGACCCAGCAGCTGTACATGGAGGCGCTGGCCACGGTCGATGAGGTGCAGCACGCCGCCTACCAGGTTGCCGACCGGACGGCGGCCGCGGAGGGCCACGCCAACGAAGCGCAGCGGGTGATAGAGGATCTGCGCGCACGCCTCACACAGCAGGAGGAGCAGCACGCGCGCGAGGTAGCCCGCTGGAAGAGCGAGGCGGAGCAGCACGCGCGCGACGTTGCGCGGCTGGAAAGTGAGGTGGAGCGGCGAGAGGAGGAGAGGGCTGCGGATCTGGGCGCAGCGCAGGCCAGGATCGGTGAGCTGACCGGGCAGCTCGCTGCTGAGCGTCGTGAGCGACGGGTGGACCAGGGGACGATCGCGCGTTGCGTGAGCAGCTGGAGCAGGCCCAGGCCACGATCAAGGAACTGAGGGAGGGGCCTTGTCGGCATGACCGTGAGGAGGCCGTCCTGGCCGAGGCCATCGCCATCACCGAGCAGGCTCTGGCCGCGGAGCAGGAGCGTGGCTGCACCCATCGCATCGCTGTCCGGCGCGCCTTCGGAGCCGGGTAGCGGTACTCTGGCCCATTGTCCGGGGTGCGATGTAGTTCTCCCCGTTGGATGGTGGAGTCATGAACCATCGCCATCAGTCCCAGCGGACGATCGAGATCAACACTCGGCTCATCACAGCCGGTGCCGTGCTCACTGCGGCCGGTGCCGTGGTGGCGGGCGCTGGCATGGCCCTCGCGGCCTCCGCCGTATTCGCAGCGGGCCGGCGTCTGATCCGCGACATGGACGTGCCCCCGTCCCAGCAGGCGGCCATGAAGTGGCAGCAGGCCAAGGAGGCGTCCCGAGCGGGCATGAAGGCGTGGCACTCCGCGTCTGACGCCCACAGCTGATCGCACCCGGCTTCGCTGAGCCGCGGCGCCACTACACCGCTCCTCCACGATCGGCCTGCGGGGCACTGGCCGACGCTCAGCCTGCCGCTGGCCCCGGTTGTGCCGCATCCGGCTCGCCGGCGCCCGCATCGCCTCGTACAGAGCGCCTCGCCCACCAGGCCCAAGCCATCTCCCCCCTGCCGACCACCCCCGCCCGCGCCACCGCCGGCCTCTACCTCAACCTGCAGCCACACCTCCACCTGCGCCCCACCGACCACACCTGATCAGGAGGCTGCAGCGTCTCCCCCGCACGGCGCGCGCAGCAGGAACACCCGGCGGCGAAACGTCCCACGAGCCACAGCTGGCCGCTGGGCGCAGAACTGACGCTACGGGCTGCGGTGCTGGCCCCGCCAGCTGGTCGCTTGGAGAGACGGACGTAAAGCAGATCGAGGAGGGATTGAAGCGCGCGTTGCGCACCCGACCCGTTCCTTCCAGCGCCGAGGCACGCCTGCGGACGGCGGATGGTGGGCGGGGGCGGTGTGCGGATGCAGCACGTCGTCGTGCGGTCGAGAACCACCATGACGGGCGGCAGCGGCGGGGCGGGGGCATGGGCGGCGTGGTCAGGCGAGGCGGCTGAAGGCCCAGCGCAGTAGCTCCGGGTCAACGCGGGCGCGGCCAGTGCGGTGCGGGCGTGGGCGGTCAGCTGGGCCCAGGCTCCGAAGTTGCCGTGGGTGGCGCGGCTGTCGGCGAAGGCGATGTCGTCGGGTCCGGCACTGTGGCCCCGGGTGTGGTTGGCGCGGAAGCGGCTGCCGGCCCCCGCCGACGGTGACGCCCGCAGGAGTTGAATCTCCCCTAAGAGGAGAACCTACCGTCCGGGCTGGTCACAGAACCGAGTGAAGGAGCCGACCATGGCGACGTTTTTGCTGGTGCCGGGATTGTGGATGGGTAGCTGGGCGTGGGATGCCGTGTCTGCGGAGCTGTCCGCGCGGGGGCACCGGGCGACAGCGGTGACCCTGCCCGGCCTGGGGGAGGCCGACGAGGACGCCACCGAGATCGGGCTGGCCGATCACGTGGATGCCCTGACCGAGCTGCTCCGTGCGCAGGAACAGGACGTCGTGCTGGTGGCGCACAGCTACGCCGCCTTCCCGGCGGTCGGTGCCGCCGACCGTGTGCCCGAGAAGGTCGCGCGGCTGGTGTTCGTGGACACGGGGGCTCCCGAGTCCGGTGAGTCGGTGGTGACCCAGATGCCGCACCTGCTGGACCTGGCCGACGGCGGGCTCCTCCCGGTGCCGGGCGGGATCGACGCGACGCACGGCGTGCCGGACACCGAGTGGGAGCGTTACCGACGCCTGGCGAAGCCGCATCCCCTGCGCACTGTCACCGACCCGATCACACTGACGGGCGCGTGGCTGAAGGCGCCGACCACAGGCGTCTTCTGCCTGGCGGGCAGCCGCCTGAGCCTGGAAGTCGTCCGTGCCCTGTACGTCACGGGCGACCCCAGGTTCGCCAAGCTGGCCGAACCCGGGGTGACCTTCTTCGAACTGGCCACCGGTCACTGGCCGATGCTCTCCACCCCGACCGAACTGACCGACGTACTGGTGCGTGCGGCCGCGGGCGAGGGCGAGAGCCTCTTCCACGAGGACTAGGGGGAGTCCCGCCAGGTAGATCCTGGCCGTCTTCTCGCAGCGGGTGGCAATGCCGCGCCACTGCTTCAGGCGGTTGAAGCACCGCTCGACGGTGCTGCGCTGCTTGTAGGCCTCGCGGTCGAAGGCCGGCGCCTGCCGCCCCGGCTGCCGCGTCGCAGCCGGCGGCCCGCTGATCTGCTGGAGCCGGGATCACGCCCGGATGGCACCCTTGCGCAGGTGGCCGCAGATCGCGCGGGAGGAATCGGCCTCGTCCGCCAGGACCATGTCCGGCCTGGTGCGAGGGCATCCGCGATGCCGGGGAACAGGCAGGCGGGCCATGACATCGGCGAAGGCCGGTGCACCGCCTGCTGGTCCGGTGGTGAGAAAGACGACGTGCACGATCGTTGCCTGCCCATGGATATCCCCTGACCGGAACTTCAGGACTCGTACCGGCAGCGGTAGCCGGCGGCAGCCAGGTGCTGGGGTCCTGGTCCGCCTTCGACCGGTGCCGGAGTCCCAGGCCTCCGCGAGCGGGACCAGGTGGTCGATGTCCAGGCCGCGGGGGCCGTCGATGTACCGGTCGTCGTACCGGGAAGTACCACTCCCCTCCGGTCAGCGTGCAGCGCGGGCCCTCGGGGGGCGATGACGGCCTCGGCCTTGAGGACCTCGGCGCGGGTGTTGTAACCGTCCTTGTCGGCATCCACCCAGTGCTTGACGCACAAGGGCGAGACCCGCGAGGAGCGGCTGACGGAGTTCCTGGGAGAGAACGGCGTGCCGGTGCTCGGCCTGCGGGAGGGCTCCTGGCTGCGCGTGGCCGGCGCGCGCCACGATCGGGGGCGAGCGGGACGCGCGGCTCTTCGCGCGCGGTGCGGTCGCGCGGGAGGTCCCGGTCGGCGCGGACGTCTCGGAGCTGCTCACCGTGCCGGGGCGGTTCGGCGCTCCCGCTTAGGCCCTGGCTGCCGCCGCATATATTTCAGGGCTAAGATTTCTGTGCAGGTCCGTACTGGCCGGTCCGTGGAGGCGGGTCCGTACAGGCCGGACAGTAGGGGCGGGTCCGTGTGTGCGGTGAGGTCAGGAGGGGCGCTACATGGCGGGGAAGAAGGCTGCGGTCCAGCGGGACGCCGTCGCGGCGATCATCGACGACTGGGCCCGGGAGCGTCCGGAGCTGGACACCTCCCCGCTGGAGGTGCTGGCCCGGCTGCACCGCACCTTCCTGCGCTACCAGACCGGGCTGACGTCCGCCATAGAGCGGCACGGGCTCGGCGTGGCCGGCTTCGACGTCCTGACCGCGCTGCGGCGGGCCGGGAAACCGTACCGGCTCACCGCGGGGCAGCTCGCCGACTCGGGGCTGATCTCCTCGGCCGGCGTCACGCTGCGCATCGACCGGCTGGAGAAGGACGGCCTGATCGTGCGCGAGCGCGACGCCGACGACCGCCGCGTGGTGTACTCCCGGCTCACCGACGCCGGTCTCGCCAAGGTGGACGAGGTGTTCGCCGAACACCTGGACAACGAGCGGCGCATGCTCGCCGAGGTGTCCCCGGCGGAGCGGCGCCAGCTCGCCCGGCTGCTGTCCAAGCTGGAGCGGTCCATCGTGCACGCGGCGGAGTCCGGGGAGGACGCACCACCGGCCTGAGAGGCGCCGCGCCTCCTCTCAGCGCGCCGCCTGCTGCTCCGCCTGCTGCCGGAACAGCCGGCGCAGCCGGACCACGCCCAGGTCGTGCTGGTAGAGGTTCTCACGCTGGTCGGCGTCGGCCGGTATGGCCTCCAGCATCACTCGGTCCTGCTCCAGCACCTGCCAGTGCCGTTCCTCGATGAGCGTGCGGTACAGGAAGCGCCAGGTGTCGCGCTGCCAGCCGGAGACCTTGCGGTAGCGCCAGAAGAAGACGCCCGTGCGCCCGGCGTCCACCGGGCAGGCCATGCCGACGATCCCGAAGGCGCCGCCGGGGCCGGCCGAGGGCGGGTACGGAATGGACAGGTCGACCCAGTCGACCCCGGTGCGGCACAGCTCCACCCAGTCGAAGTTGACGCCCCGCTGGTCGGTCTTCTCGAAGAAGTAGCCGCGTTCGGTCTCCCGGATGCGGAAGCGGGCCCGGGTGTCGCCGTCGTACATGGTGTGCGACTCGTGGTGCAGGAAGGCTCCGTGCATCGGGTCGAGGAGGTTCTCCATGGCGAACCGCCACGGCACGTTCCACTCGGCGTAGCACAGGAACGAGGCGGTCTCCGGATCGGTCAGCGGTTCCGGCAGCGTGAGGTCGACCGGCTCGGGGTGCTGCTCGTCGCCGAAGTAGGCGAGGATCGCGCCGCCGACCTCGCGCACCGGCAGGGAGGTGACGAGCCTCTTGCCCTCCAGGTTGCAGCCGGGCAGTCCGGGCACCGACGTCACGGTGCCGTCACCGCCTACCTCCACACCGTGGTACCAGCAGGCGACCCGGTCGCCGAGGTGCTTGCCGAGGGAGAGCGGCGCGCCGCGGTGCGGGCACCGGTCGGTGAGCAGGGACAGGGTGCCGTCGGTCCTGCGGAAGAGCAGCCAGTTCTCGCCGAGGGCGGTGACCTTGCGCATGCCGCCGGGCGCGACGAAGTGCGAGGGGACGACGGGGTGCCACTGGTTGCGCAGGCCGTGGGCGTAGACGTGGTCGGCGGTGACGTCGGTGGTCAGGGTCATCTCAGGCTCCCAGGCGGTGCATCTCGGCGCGGAAGGTGTCCTCGGTCCAGGGCGTGCCGTCGGGCGTGCGCACCTGCCGGGCGTTGAGGCCGGCGACCACGTCGGCGAGTTCGTGGCCGTCGTTGGTGAAGATCTCTTCGAGGGTGCGGGCGAGCTTCAGCTCGTAGGGGGTGGGCTCGTGGGCGCGGGACTGGTGGGGGTCGAGGAATGGCCGGTCGGTGGTCATCGGGGCCCTTCAGAAAGTCACGGTCGGGGGGTTCACAGGTCGAGGACGAGCCGGTCGGAGGCGCAGCGCGAGACGCAGATCATCATGGTGGCGCTCGCGGAGTGCTCCGCCTCGGACAGCAGGAGGTCGCGGTGCTCGGGGGTGCCGGCGAGGACGCGGGTCTCGCAGGTACCGCAGATGCCGTCGCGGCAGGAGGAGGGGACGGCCACGCCCGCCGCCTCCACGGCGTCCAGCACGGAAGTGTCCGCGCCGACGGTGACGGTCAGTCCCGACCGGCGGCACTCGACCTCGAAGGCGCTGTCGTCGCCGGTGCGTTCCACGGCCGGCGCGGCGAACCGCTCGAGGCGCAATTGCTCTCGCGGGCAGCGCTCCTGTACGGCGGTCAGCAGCGGCTCGGGGCCGCACACGTAGACGAGCGCGTCTCCGGGCAGACCGGCGAGGGCGGCCTCCAGGTCGATGTGGCCCTGCTCGTCCTGCGGGACGAGGGTGACCCGGCCACCGGTGAGGGCGTCGAGTTCCCCGCCGAAGGCCATGGAGGCGCGGGAGCGTCCGCCGTGCACCAGCCGGTACGGGATGCCGTCGCGTTCGGCCCGGCGGGCCATGGCGAGGATCGGGGTGATGCCGATGCCGCCCGCGATGAAGACGTACGACGCGGCCGGCTCCAGCGCGAAGTGGTTGCGGGGTCCTGCGGCCCGGATCCGCTCGCCGGGGCGCAGCCGGGTGTGCACGTGGCGGGAACCGCCGCGCGAGGAAGCCTCGTTGAGGACGCCGACCCGGTACACGCCGAGGTCTTCCGGGTCGCCGCACAGCGAGTACTGCCGCACGTGTCCGGCGACGTGCAGGTCGATGTGGGCGCCCGGGGTCCAGCCCGGCAGGGGCTTGCCGGCGGGGTCGACGAGTTCGACGGACAGGACGCCGTCCGCCTCCCAGGTCATGCGGCGCACGAGGAGTTCGAGCTGCTGCTCTTCGGTGACGCTCATGGGGCGGCCTCCCTACGCGGTGGGGATCTTCACGGGTGGGGTGAACGGGGTCTTCATCGGGCCGAGCGCGGCGAGGTCCACCTCGACCAGAACCGGCCCGTGAGAGGCGAGCGCGTCGCGGATCACCGGGTCGGCGTCGGCCTCGGCGGCGATGCGCGCGTACGGCAGGGCGCAGGCGGCGGCGAGCTGTTCGAAGTCGGGGGTGAACAGGTCGACGCCGCTGCGGCGTTCGCTGTAGCGGTCCTGCGTGTTGCGCAGGACGCCGTAGCCGCCGTCGTTGAAGACGAGCAGCAGCAGGCGGGGCCGCTCCTGGGCGAGGGTGAGGAGTTCGCCGAGGTGAACGGCGAGCCCGCCGTCGCCCGCGATGACCACGGTGGGCTCCTCGGGGCGGGCGAGGGCGGCGCCGATGCCCATGCCGAGGCCCTGGCCGATGCCGCCGCCGCGCGGGAAGACGTTGCCGCGCGGGTCGTGCATCGGCAGCAGCCTGTTGCCCCAGGTGGAGGAGGGGATGGTGACGTCGCGGGCGACGACCGCGCCGGGCGGCAGGGCCGCGGCGAGCGCGTCACAGATCGCCGCCTGCGGGCCGACGGCGTCGCGCTGGGCGGCACGCACCTCGTCGCGTACGGCGGTGACGCGGGCGCTCCAGCCCGGTTCGGCGGGGACGGCCGCCGTGGTCAGCTCCGGCAGGACTTGGGCGGCGTCGCCGTGCAGGCAGTGCGTGGCCGGGTGGACGCGGCCGAGGGCGGCGGCGTCGATGTCGATCTGGAGGTGTGCCCCGGGCAGACTCAGCGTGTAGTCGGCGGTCTCGTTGGAGCGGAAGTGGGTGCCGACGCTGACCAGGACGTCGGCGTCGCCGAGCAGGGCGCGGACGGCGGGGGTGGTGGCGAAGTTGCCGATCACGTGCGGGTGGTCCTCGGGGACCGTGCCCCGGCCGGAGTTGGAGGTGATCAGGCCGGCGCCGGTCTCGGTGAGCAGGTCGTGCAGGGCCTGCCGGGCGCGGGTGGCGCCGCCTCCGGCCCAGATCAGCGGGCGGCGGGCGGCCGCCAGCAGCTCGCGAGCGGCGGCGAGTTCGCCCGGGTCGGGAACCGGTACGCGGGCGCTGGGTGCCCCGTCGGTGTCGTCCTGCTGGGCGGCGTACTGCAGATCGATGGGCCACTCGAGGCTGGCCGGTCCCCCGGGCGCGGTCAGGGCCGCGGCGGCGGCCTCGCGCAGCAGGCTGCCCGCGCTCTCGGTGTCCGGGACGGTCGCGGCGTACGAGGAGACCGCGCGGAGCATGCCGAGCTGGTCCTTGGTCTCGTGGATGAAGCCGCGTCCGCAGCCGAGGTACCGGCTCTCGATCTGCCCGGTGACGTGCAGCACGGAGGTGCCGGCGGCGAGCGCCTCGATGAGGGAGCCCGCCGCGTTGCCGGCGCCGGTGCCGGTGGAGGTGAGGGCGCAGCCGAGGCCGCCGCGGGCGCGGCCGTAGCCGTCGGCGGCGCTGACGGCGGTGGCTTCGTGCCGCACGGGCACGAAGCGCAGCTCGCGGTCGACGGCCTCGACGAGGGGGAGGTTGTGCACGGACACGATGCCGAAGACCGTGTCGATGCCGAGTTCCTTCAGGACGGCGACGAGGAGGTCGCCTCCGGTGCGGTACGTCATGCGTGCCTCTCAGTGCCTCTGTGACCAGTGGCTTCAGAAGACGCCGCGGCTGATCCCGCCGCAGACGTCGATGGCGGTTCCGGTGATATAGGAGGCGCGCGGCGACAGCAGGGCCACGATCGCGTAGGCGACCTCTTCGGCGCGGCCGAGGCGGCCCAGGGCGACACCCCGGTCGGCGGCGAGTTCGGCCTGCCAGTCCTCGTAGGACAGGCCGGTGTCCGCGGCGGTGTGCCGGCGGGTCCACTGGCCGGTGTCGATCAGGCCGAGGCAGACGGAGTTGACCCGGATGCCCTCGGGGGCGAGTTCGGTGGCGAGTGACTTGGAGAGGTTGAGGATGCCGGCCCGGGCCGCGCTGGTGGTGATCAGGCGGGTCTCGGGCTGCTTGGCGAGGACCGCGTTGACGTTGACGACGCTTGCCGCGTCCGAGGCGCGCAGGTGGGGGCGTGCGGCGGCCAGCGGGTTCAGGACACCCGCGAACTTCAGCTCCAGTTCGTCGCGCCAGTCGGCGGAGGTGGTGTCATCGAGCCGCTTCATACGGGACTGGCCCGCGTTGTTGACCAGTGCGTCGAGCCGGCCGAAGTGTGCGGCGGCCCGCTCGGTGAACGCGGCCGTGGCACCGGCGTCGCGTACGTCGCACGCACCGGTCAGCAGCCGGTCGCCGGCGCCGAGGCGGGCGGCGGCCTGGGCGAGTCGGTCGGCGTCACGGCCGCACGTGGCGACGTGTGCGCCTTCGCCGAGCAGCGCGCGGACCGTGGCCAGGCCGACGCCCGAGCTGCCGCCGGTGACCAGGACGGCCCGGTCGGCGAGACCCAGATCCATGAGGTTCTCCGGTTCTTAAGGGGGGATCAGTGCATGGTGAAGCCGCCGTTGACGGCGATCACCTGTCCGGTGAGGTAGCGGGACTCCTCGCCGAGCAGGAAGGAGACGACTCCGACGAGGTCGTCCGGCTGCTGCGGGCGGGAGATCGCGCGGTGGCCGGCGTACAGGGCGTGCCGTTCGATGGGGACCGTCTCGGTGGCCTCGCACTCGGTCAGGCCGGGCGCGACCGCGTTGACGGTGATGCCCTGCTCGCCGAGTTCGCGGGCCATCGAGCGGGTGAGGGCCAGCACTGCCCCCTTGGAGGCGACGTAGTGCGCGAGGCGCGGCGAGCCGTACAGGGCGGCGTCGGAGGCGATGTTGACGATACGTCCGGGCCGGGCGAGCAGCGGGTGCAGTGCCTTGGTGACGAGCCAGGGGCCACGCACGTTCACGGTCATCAGACGGTCCCAGGTCTCGATGTCGATGTTCTGGAACTCCTTGCCGCCGACGCCGTTGGCGAGGGCCGCGTTGTTGACCAGTCCCCATACGGGACCGAACTTGCGTATCTCTTGGACCAGTTGCTCGACCGAGGCGGGGTCCGCCACGTCGCAGTGCACGTAGTGTGCCGCGCCGCCCGCGGCTCGGATCGCGGCAGCGGTGCGCTGGCCCCATTCGGCGTTCAGTTCGGCGACGACGACCCGGTGGCCGTCGGTGCCGGCCCGGCGGGCCATGGCCTCTCCCAGGCCACGGCCCGCCCCGGTCACGACGACCGTGCGCGGCACGTCAGTCACGGGTGACGCCGTACAGCGGTGAGTACTCGGGGTAGGTCGGCACCTGCGGCTTACGGGTGCCGATGATCACGCAGAACAGCGCGTCGGTGTCGCCCTCGTTCTTCAGCGAGCGGGTGACGCCGGCCGGGACGACGATCATGTCGCGGTAGCCGAGGGTGCGGTACTCGACCTCGTCGGGGCCGCGGTGGATACCGACGCGGACCTGCCCCTCCAGGACGAAGAAGGCTTCCTCCACGTCGTGGTGGGTGTGGGCCGGGCCCTCGGCGCCGGGCGGCAGCAGCATGTTGGAGAAGGTGAAGCCGCCGGAGGGGATGATCCTGTTGTCGTTCTCGTGATTGCCGGTGGCGCCGGAGCCGATGTAGCGGATCTGGGCGCGGCGGTACTGCGGTCCGGCCTTCTCCTGGAAGGACAGGGTGCCCCAGTCGGGCTCGCGGGAGTCGCGGCTCGCAATCAGCGCGTCGGTGTACTGGGCGAGGTCGCCGCCGTTGTCGTACTCGGTGGTGGTCAGTGGCATGGCGGGTCAGCCTTTCGTGCGGGGGTTGGTGACGATGTGCAGATGGGCCAGGACCCAGGCGTTGAAGTGCTCGGGCTGTTCCTGGTGGGCCAGGTGGCCGGCGTCCTTGACGACCACACCGGCACTTCTGGGCAGGCCACCGGCCAGGGCCTGGGCGGCGACCGGGCCGGTGACCCGGTCCTTGTCACCGCACAGCACGAGGGTCGGTGCGGTGATGCGCGGCAGGTCGGCGCGCAGGTCGGCGCAGGCCATGGTCTCGGCGGCGTACGCGTAGCCGGGCAGGCGGACCGCGTCGGCCATGGTGTCGACGACCCGCTGGACCAGCCGTGGGGGTGCCTCGGCGGAGACCAGGCGGGGACCGCGCTGTTCGGCGAACGCGCGCGGACCGAGCCTGTCCAGTTCCGGCACGCGGGCCCGCATGGCGGCGGCCTTGTCCGGGTCGGTGCCGGAGCCGGGGCTGGAGTCGGCGACGATCAGGGAGGCGACGAGGTCCGGGTGGCGCAGGGCGAGCCGCAGGGCGATGACGCCGCCCCAGGAGACGCCGAGCACATGGGCGTCGCCGCCGCGGCCGCGGATCACCGCGGCCGCCGCGTCCGCGTAGCCGTCGAGGTCGAGCGGACCGTCCGGGTCGGGTGAGCGGCCGTAGCCGGGAGCGTCCCAGGCCACGACCCGGAACTCGTCGCCGAATGCGGCGAGTTGGTGAGCGAAGGAAGCGGAGGAGGACCCGATGCCGTGCAGGCACAGCAGCAGCGGTCCGTTCGCGCCGGCCTCCTCCACGTGCACGTCGGCGGCGGTCACAGGATCTGCCCCGGGCGCCCGGCGATCGCACCGAGGGAGCGCAGCACCGCGTACGGCACGACCCTGCTGGTGGCCGGGTTGTCCGCGTCGGGCGTGTGGGCGGCCTCGAACCGGTACGCGCCGTGCGGGCCGGACGCCTCGATGACGTGCCGGGTGCGTACGGCGGCCGGGTCGGCGACGACACGGACCTGTACGGCGTCCAGGTCGCCGACTGCGAGCGCCACGGAGGCGGCGACGTTCGTCGAACGGGGGAACTTCACGGGGATGTCCCGCGCGGTGCCGCTGAGGACCTCGATGGGGCCGGTCGCGGTACGCAGCCGGTGCAGCAATGCCTCGTCCATCCACGCCTGTTCGAGGGTGGCGGGGAGTTTGGTGGTGGTCAGCCGGACCTCGTCGAGCGGCCCGAAGGCGCGGACGGCCTGGAGTAGGTCGAGGCCGCCGACCGCACCGCCGGTGAAGTAGACACGGCCCGGTCCGGCGGCGAGGAGCCGCTTGGCGAGGTCCTCGTCGGTGAGGGCGCCGGTGGAGGCGATCAGCAGATCGGTGCCGGAGGCGAGAACCCGCTCGCCCCAGGCCCGGACGACACCCTGACCGGCGGCCTCCACGATCAGGTCGCAGCGGTCTACGGCGTCCTCGAAGGGCACTTGTGCGGCGGGGACGGCGCCGCCGAGCGGGCGGTTGTCGACGACGCAGGCGAGGGTCGCTCCGGGGACGTCACCGGCGGCGAGGGCGGTGCCGACGACGCGGCCGATGGCGCCCCAGCCGACCAGGCCGACCTTGAGCGGGGTGGGGTTCATGCGCAGGCTCCTTGCGGGGCGGGCTCGGCGTCGGCCGACGCCGTGAACAGGCTGCCGTCCGCGGTGGCGTCGACCGGCGGCACGACGGGGCTGCCGTCCGGGGTGCCGGCCATGTGGGCGCGGATCAGCTTCGAGGGCGGTCCGGCGGTCCCCCACAGGTCGGACAGCTCCGGGACGCGCCGCCACACCTTGCAGATCCAGCGGTCCTCGACGACTTGGGCGACCTCGGAGGTGTACTCGCACACCAGGCCCGTGGGGTCGGTGAAGTAGGAGAAGGTGTTGTTGCCGGGGCCGTGCCGCCCGGGGCCCCATTGGGGGGTGACGCCATGGTGGCGCAGGCGCCCGATGCCGCGCATGAAGTGGTCCAGTGAACGCATCTCGTACGCCACGTGGTTGAGGGAAACCCAGGGCGCCTGGTTGAAGGCGACGCAGTGGTGGTCGGCGTTGCAGCGCAGGAAGGCCATCTGGTGCTCGGACCAGTCCGAGACGCGCAGGCCGAGCACGTCGCGGTAGAACGCGACGGAGGCGTCGATGTCGGGGGTGTTGAGGACGACGTGGGTGACACCGACGGGCACGGCGGAGTCCTGGCCCCGCGGCGGGACCGCCCAGGTGTCGGCGGACAGTTCGATCAGGCGGCCCTCGTGGTCGTGGAAGCGCAGGCCGTAGCCGCCGCCGACCTGGTCGAGCGGGCCGGGCCCGGTGAGGGCGCGGATGCCGTGACGCTCCAGCCGGCGGGCCGCCTCGTCGATCTCGGCGGGGGTGGCGACGGCGAAGGAGAGCGTGCCGAGGCCGACGCGGTCGGCGCGGGTCAGCTTCAGGGAGTGGTGTTCCTCGCCGGTACCTCGCAGCCAGCTCGCGCTGTGGCCGGCCTCGACGACCTCCAGGCCCCAGGCCTCCTCGTAGAAGTCGGTGGCCTCGCTGAAGTGCGGGGTGTGCAGTTCGACGGAGCGCAGGGCGCGCAGGCGGGCGACGGGGGGTCCGGGCGGGGCGGTGGGGTGGGACATGGGTACTCCGGTGGGGTCAGCCGGCCCAGGGCAGCGGCGTGGTGGAGGTGCCCCAGTACAGGGACTTCTGGCGCTGGTAGGCGCGGATGCCGTCGCGCCCCTTCTCGCGGCCGAGGCCGCTGTCCTTCATGCCGCCGAAGGGCGTGGAGATGCTGAACTGCTTGTAGGTGTTGATCCAGACTGTGCCCGCCTCGATCCGGCGGGCGATCCGCCAGGCGGCGCGGTGGTCGCGGGTCCAGATGCCGCAGGCGAGGCCGTAGACGGAGTCGTTGGCCTGCTGGACGAGGTCGTCCTCGTCGTCGTAGGGCAGGGCGACCAGGACCGGGCCGAAGATCTCCTCCTGGCAGGTGCGGGTGTCGTTGGGCAGGCCGTCGAGGACGGTGGGCAGGTAGTAGGCGCCCGAGTCGTACTCGGGGCCCTCGGGGGCGGCGCCGCCGCACAGCACGCGGGCGCCTTCCTGGCGGGCGAGGTCGACATAGGCGGCGACGCTGTCCCGGTGCTTGTGGTGCACCAGGGGGGCGACCTGGGTGTCGGGGTGGGTGCCGGGGCCGACGCGCAGCTTGCGGACGCGTTCGACCAGGGCGCCGAGGAAGTCGTCGTAGAGCGGACGGGCGACGAACAGGCGGGATCCGGCGATGCAGGACTGGCCGCTGGAGGAGAACACCCCGTACATGACCCCGGCCAGGGCCTGCTCGACGTCGGCGTCGGGCAGGACGATCGTGGGCGACTTGCCGCCGAGCTCCAGGGAGAGCGGCATGAGTTTGTCGGCGGCGGCCCGGGCCAGTGCGCGCCCGGTGGAGGTGCCGCCGGTGAAGACGACCTTGCCGACCCGCTCGTCGCGCACGATCGCGTCGCCGACGACGCGGCCGGGTCCGGGCAGCACCGACAGCAGGGCCGGGGGCAGTCGGTGCTCCTCCAGGGCCGTGGTGATCAGGCGCCCCAGGGCGAGGGAGACCAGCGGGGTCCATTCGGCGGGCTTGAGCAGGACCGCGTTGCCGGCGGCGAGTGCCGGGGCGAGTTTCTGGGCGTCGCTGGCGACCGGGGAGTTCCAGGGGTTGATCGCGCCGACGACGCCGAGGGGTTCGTGCACGCTCATCGTGACGTAGGCGCCGCGGGAGGGTGTGAGGGCGTCCTCGGCGGTCTCCAGCGCGGCGGCCGTGTAGCGGAACGTGGCGGCCGCGCTGGCCACCAGGGCTCGGGTCTCGGTGAGGGCCTTGCCGGTGTCGGCGGTCTGCAGGGCGGCGAGGTGCTCGGCGTGCTCCTCGATCAGTGTGGCGACACGGTGCAGGAAGCGGGCCCGCAGGTGCGGCAGCAGATCGCGCCAGCGGGGGTCGGCGGCGGCCTCGGCGGCGGCGCGGGCCGCCTCGGCCACCTCGTCCGGGGTGACGGCGTGCACGGTGGCGAGCGGGGAGCCGGTCGCGGGGTCGAGGGTCCGGGTCGGGGCGCCGCCGCCGCGCCGCCACCGGCCCGCAACGAGTGCCTCGTCCGGGGGAGTTCGGAGCATACGGGGCCTCCTGAACGCAGGGTCGGGGGGGCTACTTGAGTAAGCGCTAGAAATCTAAGGGCTTAAATATCTGGGACGCAAGAGGGTGAGGCTGATGGATTCGGCGGTTAAATCGCTGCTCCAGCCCTTGACGACGTCCGGGCGTCGGGAGATACAACTTAAGCGCTTAGAAGCTTGGCGCTTATCTGATGTTGCGGTCGGCCCTGGTGCGGCTCCGGTGCGCTCTGCGACACTGGCCCGCGTCGCCGGCCGGACACCCCTTCTCCTCCCCATCCGCTCCCCATCCGCGCTTGTCGTCCCCCTGCCCCCGTGACCAGCGGAGTTCCGCATGACGACCGAAGCAGTACCCGACAGTTCGCTCAGAGCCTCCATCGCCGCCCGCTTCGAACGGCTTCCTCTCTCCCGCTGGCACGTCACCGTGCGGCTCGTCGTCGGCGCCGTCACCTTCTTCGAGGCCTTCGACCAGCTCCTCATCGCCTACGCCCTGCCGGAGCTGCGCTCCGACTGGCACCTGACCACCTCGGCCGCCACGTTGCTGCTCACGGTGGGTTCGATCGGGATGCTGGTCGGCGCCCTGGTCTCCGGGCGGGTCGCCGACCGGATCGGCCGGGTTCGGGTGATCGCGCTGTGCGTGGCCGTCTCCAGCCTCGCCAACCTGGCGCTCGCCCTGTCCCCCTCCCCCGATGTGTTCATGGCACTGCGGTTCGTGCAAGGCCTCGCGATCGGCGGGGAGGTGCCGGTGGCCGCCACCTTCATCGCCGAGATCACCCGCAGCCACCGGCGCGGCCGCTTCGTCCTGCTCTACGAGCTGGTCTTCCCCGCGGGACTGACACTGGGCGCGCTGGTCGCGGCCTGGGTGGTGCCGCTGCTGGGCTGGCGGTGGATGTACGGCCTCGCGGCGCTCCCCGGCCTTCTCGCCTACGTCGTGCACCGCGTCGTACCCGAGTCACCGCGCTGGCTCGCCGATCGGGGCCGCACCGAGGAGGCCGCGGCCGTGATGACGAGGATCGAGGCCGCCGTCGAGAAGGGGACCGGCTCGCCGCTGCCGGCCGTGCCCGACCGGCCCCCGGCCCCCGCGGCGGCCGACGGGAGCGAGCGCTTGTCGGGGCTTCGGGGTCTGTTCACCGGCCGTTACCGCCGCCGCACCCTGGTCGTCGGCGTCCTGTGGTTCGCCGGGTACTTCGTGAACTACGGCATCACCTCATGGCTGCCGACCATCTACAAGAACCGCTTCGGCCTGTCCCTGTCCGACGCCCTGCTGTACTCCACGGTCACCTCCGTCGCGGGCCTGGCCGGCTGCCTGGTCGCCGCGCTCACCGTCGACCGCCTGGGCCGGCGCCGCGTGATCACCGGCTGCCTCGCCGGTTCGGCCGCCGTGCTGTGCGTGCTCGCCTACCTGGGAGCCGGTACACCGGTGCAGGTTCTGGTGTGGACGTCCCTCGCCGCGGTGTTCTTCTTCGGCTCCAACATCAGCCTCTACCTGTACACACCCGAGCTGTTCCCGACCCGGATGCGGGCCTTGGGCAGCAGCGTGGGCGGCGCCCTGAACCGGCTCGGCGTGATCCTCGGCCCGATCGCCGTGGGCGCCGTCTACGCGGGCGGTCACATCGGGACGGTCTTCCTGACCCTGGGCGCCGTCTCCCTGGTCGGCGCCGTCGTCGCCGGTGCGGGCGCGGAGGAGACCGCGGGGCGGCGCCTGGAGGAGGTGTCGCCGTGACACCTGCGGCACTCCCGGCCTGACGGTCCGACCTGCGTGAGCCCCGGCGTGTACGACGCCGGGGCTCACGCAGGTCAGCAGCCGCCGCAGTTGTGACAACCATTCAAAGAGACACACTCTGGCCGGTGCTCAGGGGCCGTGCGTTCCTGCCAGGCCAGCCAGCAGGCGTGCAGGCGGGCGACAGCGACGGGGTGTTCACACCACAGGTGGCACCAGCGGGCGTCGGCCCCGGCTTGGCGGAGGTCTAGTCGAGGCGCTGTGCCGCCGCGAGGAGTTCCTCGAGCGCCGCCAGTGTCAGCGTCGCCAGTTCACCGGGGGCGTCGTCCCGTGCCGGGTCGGCCCAGCGGGTGAAGCCCAGCTTGAAGGCCAGGACGCCGAGTTCGGCCGCGACTTGGGCGGTCGCCTCGGGGACGTCGCGCTGCTTCAGGGCGCCCACCATCGCGGCGGCCATGCCTATGATCTTGAGCGCGTTGCGCTCCTGTAGCTCCTCGTTCGCCTCGATCGCCGCGTGCAGGAGCGGACTGAGCTCACGGTTGAACGAGGTCATCTCCCCCGAGGCGCGCTCCAGGCCCGCAGCGACGGCGGCGATCGGCGACGCGTCCGCGGGGGCGTCGGTGATGCCTTCGACCAGGAGGCGACTGAGGGTCTTCTGCCCAGCCGAGAGGATCTCCCGCTTGTCGGTGAAGTGCCGGTGGAAGGTGCTGCGGGTGAGGCCCGCGCGCTCGGCGATCTGGGCGACCGTCGTGTCGTCGTAGCCCTGTTCCGCGAACAGGCTCAGCGCCGCCACGACCAGGCGTTGCCGGGCGTCCGGCTTCCATCTCGGCATACGACCACTCTAAGTGATGCGACACGTGTCGCATCATCGGGTGTAGCGTGGCGAGTGATGCGACATCTGTCGCATCACTTGTCCCCTCGCACCCTGGAGTCCGCCATGCGCGTCTTCATCACCGGCGGCACGGGCCTGATCGGCTCCGCCGTCGTCGCCGAACTGCTCTCCGCTGGACACACGGTCACCGCCCTGGCCCGCTCCGACGCCTCCGCCGAGAAGGCCCGGGCGGCCGGCGCCGACGTGGTCCGCGGCGGACTCACCGACCTCGACGTGCTGCGCGGCGAGGCGGAGAAGGCGGACGGCGTCGTCCACCTCGCCTTCAGCAACGACTTCAGCTCACCGGAGGCGCTCGCACAGGCCGTCTCCGAGGAAGGCGCCGCGCTCGGCGCGCTCGGTGACGCCCTCGTGGGTAGGGGCAAGCCGCTCGTCACCGTCTCCGGCACGCCCCTTGCACAGGGACGCCCCGCCACCGAGGAGGACCCGCTGCCCACGGACGGGCCGGTCGGCGGGCGCAGCGTCTCGGTGGAGCGCGCCCTCGGCCTGGCCTCGCGCGGCGTGCGCAGCTCGGCGGTCCGGCTGCCGCGCACCGTGCACAACGAGGGCGACGGCGGGTTCGCCGGGCTCCTCACTCAGATCGCCCGTAGCACGGGCGTGGCCGGCTACCCGGGTGACGGCACCCAGCGCTGGCCCGCCGTGCACGCGCTCGACGCCGCCGTGCTGTTCCGGCTCGCCCTGGAGAAGGCCCCGGCCGGCACCGCCTGGCACGCCGTCGCCGACGAGGGCGACGCCGTACGGGACATCACCGCGGTCATCGGGCGGCGCCTCGGCATCCCCTCGCAGTCCGTGCCGGAGGAGAGCTTCGGCACGCTCGGACCGATCTTCGCGGCCGACCAGCCGGCGAGCAGCGCACACACCCGCGCGGCCCTCGGCTGGCAGCCGACCCGACCGAGCCTCCTGGAAGACCTGGAGAAGATCCAGCCCTGAGGCACGGCCAACTCCCTCAGTCCCGCGTGCCGTGCAAACTCGGCGGCGACCGCGCGTAGCCCCCGTAGCCAATCCCGATGACGGTCTCGGCCTGGGGGACGACGTGCGGGGGTGTGGTTGCCGGGGAATGCCGGGGCGCGGCTGCGCCGGGGCCTCGCCCTCGAACGCGGCGCAGCGACCAGGCCCGGCACGACCAGGACCACCTCCAGCTCCGTCCTCGACCTCGAGGACGTCGTGAAGCGCACGCCCTCCCACACGTGCCCCGGCCCCGCCGGCCGCAGGCGCCCGGCCAGCTCGCGCGCAGCGTCCGGGCGCAACGGCGTGCTCGCCCCACCGGCGAAGCCTGCCGGCATCGTCGTAGCGGCCCAGGATGAGCGTCCCCGCCTCGCCCGGGCTTCCGGTGACTGCACCGACGACCGCTTCGGTACAGTCCCAGCGGCGCACCTTGTACAAGAAGCGGCGCCACGCAGATACCGCTGCTCCCTCCCCCGGATGATCAGCCCTTCCACGCCGCGGACCTGCGTCCAGGACATGAGCCATTCCTGCGCCGCCGCCGGGTCGCCCGCCTCCGGGCACAACATCCAAGCAGCGCGCAGATCACGGTCGGTGAAGAACTGCTCCAGGCGGCGGCGCTCGGCATGCGGAACGTGCAGCAGCTCCTCACCGCCGACCTGCAAGGCGCCGGACACGATCAGGCGCGCGGGCGACTCCTGCGCGAGCTGTGGGGCACGCTCCGGGGCCGACGGCCACGCGCCCCTGCAACGCCTAGAACCGCATCCCCTCCCCCGCCCACACGACCAGCTCACCATCGAAGATCAAACCCTCAGACAGAGCCGGGGCCGCGTCCACCAGCTCGGGAAACCGGGCCTGAACACGCTGCCCGCCAGGCAAGCAGGCTCATGCGAGCCGTTGCCGCCGCGATGCCCGATGAGTAATGCCGCCATGCCGGGCCTACAGCACAGTTGAGCCAGTCTGGATCGAAACGACAGGAGGTCGAAGTGTCCGCATCAGTGCTCGACATGTCGATGTCACTCGACGGAGATATCGCCGATCCGAACGATTTTCCAGGCGGCGAGGATGGCGAATCGACTGCACAAGTGGGCAGGCCTGGAGGCCGAGTCCGGCCCGCCGTCCGGGCCGGCCGCGCGATTCCAGGACGAATGGAACACAGCCGGTGCAGTGCTCGTGGGACGACGCACTGCCGAGCTCATGGATCACTGGGGCGGTGATCACGGTGGTCTCCCGATCTTCGTGCCCAGTCACCGCCCGCCCGGCCCCGCCGCTCGCTGGGGCTATCCGTTGGTGACCTCGGTGACCAACGGGATCGAAAGCGCGATGACACAGGCCAAGGCCGCCTCCGGAAACAAGGACGTGCAGGTGCGTGGCGCGTACACGGCGCAACGGGCGCTTGAGGCCGGAGTGCTGGACGAGGTGCAGATTCATCAGATCCCGGTGCTGCTCGGCGATGGCCGTCGCCTGTTCGACGTCTTGGCGTCGCCGATCGAGTTGGAGATCATCCGGGTGATCGACACGCCGGAGGCCACTCACATCCGCTACCGCGTCCGTCGCTGAACTCATCGCCGACAGGTACGGACTGACGCGGCTGCTCGGCCGGGGCGGCACGACCAAATACGAGGTCAAGGGCCGCTCTCGCTGTTCTCAACTCTTAACGCGGAGGCGGTGGGACTGACCCCACAGTGACATCGCCGCCACGACGGTGTTCAAGATCGCTTCGAATGGGTCATGAGTAGAAGTTCGCCCAGTACTCCTCGTGACTCCTGGTGAAGTCGGCTGGACGTTCCCGTCGCAGCACCTCGTAGCGGGCGACGTAGGCGTCGAGGGCTTCACGCAGAGAGCATTCGC
Source organism: Streptomyces sp. NPDC028635 (assembly GCF_040637635.1). Lineage (NCBI taxonomy): Bacteria > Bacillati > Actinomycetota > Actinomycetes > Kitasatosporales > Streptomycetaceae > Streptomyces > Streptomyces sp. NPDC028635. Next base: position 21,891 of record NZ_JBEZWX010000003.1, read on the forward strand.
GATGCTCACGTAGCTCCATCAGGCCGAGGATGATGCGCCCGGCGACGATCATGTCGTCGGCGACCCCTGCCTCCGTCTCGCTGTCGCCAGGACCCATGGGGTGATCACACCCCAGCCCCCATGGCCAGGTCAACGCGTTATCCCGTGCTGCCCGCTGGGCCGTCCCCCGGCCGTCCGAGGCCGCTCAACGGCGACCGGCAACGACCACTACCGACAGTCGTTGCAGCCGACAGCCGCATGACCAAGCCCCCGGAACAACCGCCGCCGCGTCGCCCGCGCGCTCTAGGCGCTGTTTTCGGCGGGCCGTTAGGGTGCCGTCATGAGCAGGCGGACACCGACCCTGGAGGACGTCGCACGCGAGGCCGGGGTGTCGCGGGCGACGGTGTCACGGGTCGTGAACGGCGTGCGCAACGTCGATCCGGCGATTCAGGAGCTGGTGCACCGGGCGATCGAACTCACCGGTTACGCCCCCAACAGGGCCGCCCGGTCACTGGTGATCCGGCGCGCCGAGACGGTCGCCCTCGTCGTCTCGGGGGTGGGGGACGTCGCGGACGAAGACTCCCGCAACGCCTTCGCCTCCCGGGTCTTCACGGACCCCTTCTTCGGCCGGGTCGTCGGCGGCGTCGTCGGGTTCCTGCGGCCGCGGTCCATGCATCCGGTGCTGATGTTCGCGGAGTCGCCGGAGGACCGGCAGGAAGTGCTGACCTATCTGCGCCAGGGCCGGGCCGACGGTGCGCTCGTCGTCTCGACGCATCCCGACGACCCGCTGCCCGCCCAGCTGGCGGGGGCGCGCCTGCCCGCCGTGCTGTTCGCCCGCCCGGCACGGCTGGTCCCATTGAGCTGCGTCGACCTCGATCACCGGGCCGGCGGCCGCCTTGCGGCGCGGCATCTGCTGGCGCGTGGCTGCCGCAGGCCGGCCACGGTCACCGGGCCGCTGGACGTGCCCGCGAGCCGTGAGCGGCTGGCGGGCTTCCAGGAGGCCTTGGCCGAGTCCGGCGTGACGGACGCGCCCCTCGCCGAAGGGGGTTTCACCCTCGCCAGCGGAGCTGAGGCGATGGCGGCGCTGCTCGCCCGCTGCCCCGACGTCGACGGCGTCTTCGCGGCCAACGACCTCATGGCGCAGGGCGCGTGCCGGCTGCTCCAGGAACGCGGGAGGCGCATTCCCGAGGACGTCGCCGTGATCGGCTTCGACGACAGCGGCGTCGCCGCGGCCTGCCGCCCCCCGCTGACCTCGGTCCGTCAGCCGGTGGAGCGGATGGCCGAGGAAATGGCCCGTCTCCTGGACGCGCACATCCGCGGCGAACGCACCGAACCGGCCTCGGTCGTCTTCGACCCGCAACTGGTCGTGAGGGACTCGGCCTGACGGGCGTCGTCCAGGACGCGGCTCGATGACCGTCGCAGGGAGTCAGCCGGACCAACGTCGCCGAGCCCCGGGGCCCGGCCACCACCGCCAGGCCCCGGGCCCGACCACCACCGCCAGACCCCGGGCCCGACCACCACCGCCAGGCCCCGCCATCGGGACCCGCCCCGACCACCGCCCCGGGGAGACCCAGCCCGACCACCCCCGCCCCGTCAGTCTCCTCCCCTCACGCCAGCCGTCGGCCCGGCGCCTTCCACGGCGGGGCCGGCTTCCGGGGGTTCGCCGGGTCCGTGCGGCGTCCCCCGTGGGCGAAGAAGTCGACCAAGGGCAGGGTGGCGGCTCCGACGGTCACCGCGTCCGGGCCGAGGTGGCCGAGTGCGATGGCCACGCGGGCTGCGGGGTGGCCGGAGCGCGTGGGCCAGGGCGTACGGCCGCACCAACGCCTCGCCGGGCGCGAGTTCGCGGCGGGGCACCAGGTGCACGGGCCGCACCGAGTCGAGGGTGGCGCACGCCACCTGCAGCGGCGGGTCGACGTGCACGATCGCCGGGTCGTCGGTCCGCCGGGGGAACTCCCCGTCGATCAGGGCCCGTCCGTCGACGGCCAGCGTCATCCGGCCGAAGCCGCCCACGCCGAACGTCCAGGCGCCGGTGGTGTGCGGCCGCAGCGGCGTGCTGATCTCGACGGTGCGCGCGCCGGGGACCGCCGCCGGCTCCAGTTGGCGGCCCGACAGCCGTCGTTCGGCGTGCAGTTCCCTCCCCCGCGCGTCCAGAACGCGGACGAGCACCCCGGGCGCGCCCGAGCGGCGTTCGGTGCAGCGGTCCGGGTCGACGGGGCCGGGGGCGCGCCGAGGGACGGGCTGGGAACGCGGACGACGCGGGCGCGTCCGCGCAGCCTGCTGCGATGCCGTCCAGTGGGGTGACCGTGCCCGTCGGGTGGACGCCTGCGCTGCCGCCGCCCTGGGTGCGCGGTGCGGCCGCGTGCGCCCCGATCACGGCGACCGTGGACAGCGCGGCGGGGTCCAGCGGCAGTGCGCCGCCGCTGTTGCGCACCAGGACGCAGGCGGCGGCGACGGCCCGGCGCAGCAGGGCCCGGTTGCCGCGTCGCCGTGCGGCCGGCGCCCGGCGGGGCCGGTACGGGCCGAGGGCGCCGACGCGTGCCGCGAGCCGAAGCAGCCGCCGTACCTTGTCGTCGACGCTCTTCTCGGGCACCCGGCCCTGCTCGACCGCCTCGGTCAGATGCGTCGCCCAGGGGCTGTGCGGGCCGGGCATCGCGAGGTCGAGGGCGGCGCGGGCGGTGTCCTCGGCGGTGCGGACGGCGGCCCAGTCGGAGACGGCCACCCCGTCGAAGCCCCACTCGTTCTTCCGTACGTCCTCCAGCAGCGGACTGGCGGTCATGGTCGTGCCGTCGACGCTGTTGCAGGCGGCCATGACGAGCCACACGCCCGCCCGGACGGCCCGTTCGAACGGGGCGAGGTACACCTCGCGCAGGGCGCGTTCCGGTACCCGGACGTCGACGGTGAGCCGCTCGGTCTCGGAGTCGTTGGCGACGAAGTGCTTGGCCGTGGCGGCGACGCCCTGGGACTGGATGGCGCGGATCAGCGCGGCGCCGGTGCGGCCGATCAGTTCCGGGTCCTCCGAGAAGCACTCGAAGTGCCGGCCGCTCAGGGGGCTGCGGTGCAGGTTGAGCGTGGGGGCGAGACCTTGCCTGACGTGTCGTTCGGCCCCGCCCCGTGCTTCATGGACGGCGGCCGGGCGCGCCGAGGGCCCGGCCGTCTCGCTCCCCGTGCGGGACGGCCGGGCGGTGGCACCGGTCCGAGCTCAGGGCAGCCGGTAGTCGCTGTTCAGCGTCGCTCCCGCCTCCGGGTGCGTCTGGTCGTAGCCGCGGGCGTCGCACTGCAGGCCGCCCACGATGCAGTGGTCCACGAGGGCCTTCAGGGTGCGGTCGTCCCACGCGTTGAAGAAGTCGTAGTGGAAGGAGTAGCCGCGGCCGCTGGCCAGCCGCACCTGGGACATGTCGCCGTTGACCGGGAACGCCATCTTGAACTCGATCATGGGCAGCGCGACCGGGTGGTCGGCGGGGCACATGTTGTCGTTGGTGCCGGGCTTGACGACCGGATAGGCCATGTGGCTCTTGTGGTCGGGAGTGTCGAGGTACTTGCCGTCCCAGCAACTCGGCGCCTGGAAGCGGATGTTGAGCTGGACGTCGGCGCGGTTCGGACAGGTGGCGGGGAAGTCGACGTTGAAGTAGCTGTCGCCGCACTCCCAGCCCTCGACGAAGCCGCGGTGGTGGCGGAACTCGTCGGCGCTCTGCATCGGGCTGCCCACCACGAACCGCAGCCCCTTGGGGAAGGGACGCACGCTGGTGTAGTCGGTGACGCCGGCCTTGTAGTAGATCGTCTGGGGTCCGACCGGCAGGATCTTCTGCTGGCCGTTGTACAGCGTGGGCATCCAGTAACCGGACGCGTCGGCGGGCGCCTTGCAGGTGGTGGCGCCGCCGCTGAGGGAGGCCGTGGTGCTGTTGGCGTCGGTCGAGGTGTTGCCCATGAAGGTGTGGTCGTGGGACTTGCCGGGCTGGCCGGGGTAGACGATCGGGTCGTCGGGGGCGGTGTGCGTGACCGAGCAGTTGGCCTGGAACTCGTGGAAGTAGCGCGGCGGCGGAGTCGCCGTCGACGGGGTGACGCCGGTGACTTGCGGGACCGCCGGGATGTAGCCGTCGCCGTCCGGGTCGTCACCGGACGCCTGGGTGGACACGGCCATCGTGTGTCCCGCGTGGGCGGCGTCCGACACCGTGACGGCATCCCGGCCGGCGCCGGAGTCGGTGGTGGCGGAGGCGATGGCGCCGACGCCGAGGGCGCCGGCGATCAAGGCGGTGCCGAGGAGCAGTGCGGGAAGCCGGTGCGGATTCGATCTCATGGGGTCTCCTGCCGGGGGTAGGGAGAGGGCCGCGCGGCCGGGTGCCACGCGGGTGGTGCTGTTGGTGCGGTGGCGGCGCGGCGGGTTGCGGGCCCCGCCGCCACCGGATGCCGGACGTGGAGGTTAGACGTCGATGCCGGAGGCGGCCGACTGGCTGGGTCGCCGGGGCGTGGCCCCCGGTCAGCCGTAGATGCCGATTTCGTGCAAGGAGTAGCCCCAGCTGGTGCCGCGTGCCGTCAGCTGCAGACGGACGTAGCGTGCCGTGGCCGAGATGCCTAGGGTGTCGACATCACCGTCGCCGGTGGTCGTGGAGTACACCGAGCGCCAGGTCGCGCCGTCGTCGGAGACCTGCACCGTGTAGGACTTGGCGTAGGCCGGGTCCCAGACCAGTTGGAGGGTGCGCAGGGCCTGGGCGGAGCCAAGGTCGACCTGGATCCACTGTGGGTCGCTCCAGTCACTGGCCCAGCGGGTGTCGGTGCGGCCGTCGACGGCGAGGCCCGGGGTGCAGGGGCAGTCGCCGTAGGAGGCCTGGAAGGAGGACGCGGTGACCGAGCGGTTCAGCGCCAAGTTGGTGCCGCTGACCGGCGGGGCCACCACCTTCACGGACTTGGTCTCGATGCCGGCGTTGCCGTGCCCGTCCTCGGCCTGGAGGTACACCTTCCACACGCCGAGTTTCTGCGGGGCTGTGACGGCGAAGGTCCCGGCTCCGGTGGAGCGCCACTGAGCCGCGACGAGGCTCTTGTCGCCGCCGGCGTAGTTGCCGCTGAGGAAGACCTTGTACGTGACCGGGTCGCCGTCGGGGTCGCGCACGTCGGCGTGCACGGTGAACTCGCCGCCGGCCGGGGCCGAGGATGCGGGGCTGACTGTCATGTTGCTCATGACCGGGGGTGTGTTGCCGACCGCGGTCGCCCCGGTGTAGGCCCGTTTGACGGCGTAGTACGACAGCCGCTTGAGCCCGTCGGGCAGCAGGTTGAACCAGACGCCGCCGAAGTCGTGCTCGGTGCCGTAGTGGAAGAGGGTCGCGCCCAGGGCCACGCCCTGGTGTGCGGTGACGCAGTTCCACGCCTTTGTGTAGCCGTCGGCCTTCTTCACGTCGGTCGGCTCGTCGGGGACGCCGTTGGCGTCGTTCGGCACCTCCCACTCCCCCGCCGGGCCGGTCTCGGTGATGATGTACGGCTTGGTGTAGCCGCCGTCGATCCAGTCCTGTCGGACCTTGCACACGTTGTTGTAGGAGTTCATCGCGTACAGGTCGAGGTCGGGCGCGTTGCGCTTGTAGTACGGCCAGGCGCCGGTCCAGGCATCGGTGGAGGTGACCGGGTGGTCGGGGTCGATGCTGTGGATCTTCTTGGCGACGTCGTTGACGAAGCTCGTGTAGGCGTTGCGCTCGGCCTCCAGTTGACTGCCGCTGTAGCAGTTCTGCAGTCCGAGTACCGACTCGTTGCCTACGTTCCACATCAGCGTCGCCGGGTGGCTCTTGTAGGCGTCCACCCACTTGGCGAACTCGTTGAGCGCGTTGGTCTTGTACGTGGAGTCCGTGACGTAGTCGACACAGCCACCCGCGCCCGGACCGCCGCCCGGCTGGAGCCAGAAGCCGTTGATGACGCGGATGCCGTTGGCGGCCGCGCTGTCCAGCAGGGGCTTGGTGGAGGCGTCGGTGCCCCAGGTCCGGATCGTGTTGGCGCCCATGGCCTTCACGTCAGGCATGTAAGTGGCGGCGGCGGAGACCGCGGGGCCCCAGGTCACGCCCTTGACGGTGTACGGCTGCCCGCCCACGGTGAGCCGCCAGTCGCCCTGGCTTCCCTCGACCTTGACCGCGCCGCCGGACGGGGGCGGCGGGGTGGTGCCGGCGTCCGAGCCGTAGACCTGGAACTCCCACAGCGAGTACCCGTATCCGCCGGAGCGGGCGATGCCCTGCATACGGACGTAGCGGCCGCTGCCGGACACGGCGAGGTCGTCGGTGCCGCCGTCGCCGCCGGTGACCGTCTTCAGGGTGCGCCAGTCGGTTCCGTTGTCGGACGCCTGGATCGCGTAGTCCTTGCCGTAGGCGGCTTCCCAGGTCAGCACGACCCGGCTGAGGTCGGCCTGTCGGCCGAGGTCGACCTGGATCCACTGCTGGTCGCTCCACTGGCTGGCCCAACGGGTGGTGGTGAGGTTGCCGTCCACCGCGGCGGCGGCCGCGTAACCGTCGCCCTCCTGCGAGGAGGCGGTGGCGGGCCGCCCCTGGGACAGCAGGGTGTCGGCGGCGTGGGCGCTCGGGGCCAGCGCGAGGGTGGTGAGGGAGGAGGCGAGAAGGGCGCCGAGCGCGAGCAGAGCCGAGCCGGCGCGGTGGCGACGGGGTGGGGGGACGGTGACGGACGGTCTGGGCACGGGTGCTCCTGACGGGTTGGTTCGCCGAAGGGAGAGCGACGTGCGCGGGGGGGCGTGTGCTTCGCCGGCCCTGATGGTCCCGTTCGACGCGACGTCGGCCTGGCGGCCGGGGCGGTTGCCGGAGGCCGTGGGATGGCACGGCCGTTGGAGAGCGCTCTCCGAACCATGCCCGGCGACGCCGGGTCGGTCAAGGAGAGTGAAGCATTTTTCTCATGCCTTGATTCAAGGCCTGATCCTCCATGCGCCGACGCCCAGGTGACGAGACATCACCCGCCCGCAACTCCCGGCGGCCGTCCCGCAATTCCCCGGACCCTTTGCATGCCGGGGTCTTGTCACCCGGATGGCATCACTAGTTAACTCAAGCTTTGAACTAAGCGCGCGGCAACGCCTCCCCGCTGTGCTCGCGTGCTCGGCGCAGTCAGTCCTGCCGTGTCGGCGGCACTCGACCGGCCTTCGTTGCCTGCGCTCGTCCACCCCCACCCGCAGGGACTCGTATGAGACTCAGATCCCTGGGCGTCGCGCTCGCCACCACGGCCGCGCTGAGCGCCCTGCCCTCACCCACACCGGGGCCTTCGCGGCCTCCGCGGCCGACACCCCCTTGTCGCAAGGGAAGACGGTCACCGCCTCCTCACAGGAGAACAACGGCACCCCCGCCGCCTACGCGGTCGACGGGAACACGGGGACCCGCTGGTCCTCGTCCGCCACCGACGACCAGTGGCTCGAAGTCGACCTCGGGGCCACGGCCTCGGTCTCCCAGGTGGTGCTGAACTGGGAGGCGGCCTACGGCAAGGACTACAAGGTCCAGATCTCCGCCGACCACAGCACCTGGACCGACCTGAAGTCCGTCACCGGCGGTGACGGAGGGCTCGACACCCTGGACGTGTCCGGGCAGGGGCGCTATGTACGCATGCTCGGCGTGCACCGCGCCACCCCCTACGGCTACTCCCTCTGGGAATTCCAGGTGTTCGGCTCGGCGGCCGGCGGCACCCCGTCCGCCTGCGGCACGGCCGACTCCGCACAGGGCAGGCCCGCCTCGGCCTCCTCCACGGAGAACGCCGGCACCCCCGCCTCGGCGGCCTTCGACGGCAGCACCTCCACCCGCTGGTCCAGCCAGTCCGCCGACCCGCAGTGGATCCAGGTCGACCTCGGCTCGGTGCAGGACCTGTGCAAGGTGGACCTGAACTGGGAAGCCGCCTACGGCAAGGACTTCCAGATCCAGGCCCCGGGCTCGATCGACACTCCCATGCGGTCGCCGACATCGTCCGCGCCGTCCGCTGCCGACGCTGACAGTCCCGAGACGGCAAGGAACTCGACGGTCACGTCCGCGATGACCACGTCGGCGCCCTCGCGGTCAACCGGCGGACCGTGAAGGAGGGGGATCCGCCGTCGGATGGAGCTGTTCGCGAGTGGCTGTTCGGAGCCGATGCCTTGCTCAGACGGTTCGGACAGTGCCGCCGTCAATGACGTACTCCGCGCCCACAACGGATGAGGCTCGATCCGAAACAAGGAAGCCGACCAGGTCCGCAACCTCTTCCGTCGTTGCGAACCTTCCGAGTGGAACCCCTCCGAGGGAATCCATCAGGCTCTGCTTCGCCTCCTCGCGGGTCAGTCCGTTGCCCTCGGCGAGCTGGTCGATGAAGCCCTCATACGCCCCGGTCCGAATGCCTCCGGGGCTGACGGCGTTTACTCGCACTCCTCGTGGCGCCACTTCGTTCGCAAGACCCTTGCTGTAGGTACGCAACGCACCCTTCGCTGACGCGTACGGCAACGTCGCGTCGTGCAACGGCATCTGACGCTGGATCGACGTGACGTGGACAACTACTCCTGATCCGGCCTCCACCATTGCCGGCAGCAGCGCTCGATCCAGTCGGACAGCTCCCAAGAAGTTCAGGTTGAGTTCCGCCAGCCAATGCTCCTCAGTCGCTGCCGCGAACCCGCCAGGCGGGGTCGACGACCCTCCGACAACGTGCACCAGGATGTCCAGCGCACCTCCCTCAGAGATCTTGGACACCACAACCTCTACACCGCCCACCGTGGAAGTGTCCGCCTCGATGAATCGGTCGGGGCGCTCGTAGCCGCCGGGCATCGTGCGTGCCGTGGTCCACACGTCGGCACCCATCTCTCGCAGTCTCTCCACGACGGCCTTGCCCGAGCCCTTCGAACCGCCCGTGACCAGCGCCCGGCGACCGTCGAGGCGATCGCGATCTGAACTAGACATTTTTCTCTCCACTGAAGATCGAGGTGGTGCGGGTTCGGTCAGGCCGGGTGGTTGGCGATGACGAGTTCGGCGACGAGGTCCTCCCGCAGCGCGAACCGGTAGTCGAGCTCGGCGACGCCCCCCGGGAAGGTGCCTTCGAGCCGCACGGTCACCACCCAGTGGGCGTCATCGACGCGGTGAGCGCCGATCTGCTCGGTCGTGTATGCGAACTCGGATCCGGCGTCCCGCAGGAACGCATAGGTCTCCTCTCGGCCGCGGAAGGTTTCGTCCTGGTCGACGATCACCGCATCCTCGGCGAGGAACGACGAGGCGGTGTCGGCATCGCGGACGATGTGGGCGGCGAAGAACTCGCGCACGGCGGTCGGGAGCAGATCGGACGGAAGGTCGGTGTGCTGTGTCATGAGCCCACCGTGTGACCTCACGGGGCAGGAGGGTCAAGCCGTGGACTCTCCCCCAGGGAGAGGGTTCAGAATGAGGGGGTGCTGACCATCGGAGAGTTCTCGCGGCTGACCCACTTGAGCGTCCGAACCCTGCGCCGGTATCACGAGGCGGCCCTGCTGGAACCCGCCGTGGTGGACGAGACCACCGGATACCGCTACTACCGCGTCGACCAGATCCCGACCGCGCAGGTCATCCACCGGCTCCGCGAGCTCGACGTCCCCCTGAGCGATGTGCAGCAGATCCTGCGAACCCCCGACCCCGGTGTCCGGACGGCCCTGGTCACAGACCACCTGCAACGCCTCGAGGACGAGCTCGACCGCACCCGGGCCGCGGTCGTCTCACTGCGCCGCCTGCTCCAGCCCGACCCCGCGCCGATCGACGTCGAGCTGCGCGCGGAGCCCGCCCGGACGGTTGCGGCGGTCGAGGCCGTAGTCGGGCATGGCGACATCGCGGCCTGGTACGCAGGCGCGATGGCCGAATTGGAGGCGGCCGTCGGCGCCGCCGTGACCGGACCGCCGGGCGGCAGCTACGACAACGCCCTCTTCGAGCAGGAACGCGGTCACGCGCTCGTCTACCTGCCGACCGCTGCGCCACCTCGCACCGGGCGCGTGCACCCCGCGACCCTGCCGGCCGCAGAACTGGCCGTCACCACCCACATCGGCGAGCACGACGGCATCGAGGTCACGTACGGCGAACTCGGGACCTGGGTGGTGGAGAACGCGATGTCGGTGGCCGGGCCGGTACGGGAGGTCTACGTCGTCGGCCCCCGTGACACGAGCGATCCCGCCGCGTGGCGCACCGAGATCGGCTGGCCGGTCTTTCGTGTCACCTGAAGCGGTCATTGCGGTGCGGTGTCTTGGAACGACGGAGCGCACGCCTTAACCTCGATCTTTCTCGAGGTGGGCTGTCCGCAGGTTGATCAGAAACACAGAAAACGCGCTTGACCTGCAACGTAGGGATTGCTGAGGGTCCTGTTAGTTGCGAGGGAAAGACCACTTTCCGGGGGAGAGAGCCTATCGCTTCGTACCCACGTGTCCGTGTCCAAGGGGACGGCCGCCAGGTGGTCTCGCAGGCCGGCTCGGTCCTCCTGGTGGAGACGGTCCGCCGGACCGACCTCGACCAGTCGATATCCGCGGCACTGGCACCGTGGCGCAGACCCCGGGCCGTCCATGATCCGGGCAAGATCCTCCTGGACGTCGCACTGGCGGTCGCGTTGGGCGGGGACTGCCTGGCCGATGTCGGCATGCTGCGGGCCGAGCCCGCCGTGTTCGGGCCGGTCGCCTCCGACCCGACGGTCTCCCGCCTGGTCGACGCCCTTGCAGCCTCCGGAGAGCAAGCTCTGCGGGCGATCCGTGCCGCGCGGGCCGAAGCCCGCGAGCGGGTCTGGCAGTTGGCCGGCCGGGAAGCGCCCGATACGGGCGGGACGACGGTGACCGTGGACCTCGACGGAGTGCTGGTGATCGCGCACTCGGACAAGGAGGACGCCGCACCGACGTGGAAGCGAACCTATGGCCACCACCCGCTGATGGGGTTCGTCGACCACGGACCGGGCGGCACCGGTGAACCGGTCGCGGCCTTGCTCAGACCAGGCAACGCGGGTTCGAACACGGCCGCCGACCACATCACCGCCACCCAACTGGCCCTGGCCCAACTGCCGAAGAAATACCGGCGCGGACGTCAGACCCCGTGGTTACTGGGTCTCGGGACCTCTACGTTCGCAGACCGTGGGACCTGCAGGGACAGCCGCACAAGCCGTTGCCATGGTCGTGGAACGGCTGCCGCCCGGATGCGGTTTCGCCTTTCACGGCACGCCAGATGAACTCGCCGTCCACGAAAAGGGCGCAACCGAGTGCCCCGTCTTGATCGGGGACGCCCCCTCTGCCGCCAGACCGCGTAGTCGCGGACAGGACCTACGCCACCCGCGGCCTCCGTGCCTACCTGCGTAAGCGCGGCATCTCACACACCATTGCGGAGAAGCGCGACCAGCAACACCATCGCCGCAACCGGGGCCGTGACGGCGGCCGGCCTCCCCGGTTCGACCGAGAGATCTACCGTCAACGCCATATCGTCGAACGCTGCTTCAACCGGTTAAGGACTTTCGGGGCATTGCTCCCCGATACGTCAAGACCGCCACCTCTTCTGAAGCAGCGGTCTCGCTCGCCTCGTTCCTGCTCTGAGCGAGATTCGTTAGAAGACGGACCCCAGCTCGCTCAGAGCGGGAAGAGCATGCAGCTACTGGTGGCGTGGGCGAGAAGGCGGTCCTCGGAGTCGAGCAGGTGCGCCTCGGCCAGAGCGGTGCGGCGGCCGTGGTTGAGGACCCGGCCGACGGCACGGACCTTGCCGCTGTCGACGGTGACCGGGCGAAGGAATTTCACGCTCAGGTCGAGCGAGGTGTACCCCGTCCCCGCCGACAGTACGGACTGCACGGCACAGCCCGCGGCCGAGTCGAGGAGGGTGGCATAGACACCGCCGTGAACGCTGCCGATGGGGTTGTAGTGCTGCTCACCCGGTTCCAGGACGAAGACCGCGCGGCCGAACTCGACCTGCTCCAGGGTGAACCCGAGGGTCGCGGCGATGGGCGGGGCGGGCAGACGCCCGCTCAGCACGCTCCGCAGGAACTCCAGACCGCTCTCCTGGCCGACGGCGGCCGCTGAGATTTTCGGATCCTGCCACTCGACCGTGCGTGACCTCGTCATCCGCTTCTCTTCCCTCCACTGGCTTCTGAAATCGAAGCTAGCCGGGCGGGCCTCTGGCTGTCAATGCCGAAGCCAGCCTACGATGGCTGTATGACGTGGCTGGAGACCAGCACAGAGAACTGCACGGTGCAGCGCACCCTCGAACTGATCGGCGAGAAGTGGTCGCTGCTGGTGTTGCGGGACGCCATGAACGGCGTGCACCGATTCGACGACTTCCGCCGGCACGTGGGCCTGTCCGAGGCGGTACTGGCGGACCGGCTGCGCAAACTCGTCGCCGCCGAAGTCCTCCAGACCGTCCCGTACCGCGAGCCCGGCCACCGCACGCGCCACGAGTACCGGCTCACCCGCAAGGGCTGGGACCTGTGGCCCGTGATGATCGCGCTCAAGCAGTGGGGTGACCGCTACACCGCAGACCCCGAGGGACCGCCGCTGGAGGTGCGTCACCGCGACTGCGGCGCGCCGGTGGAGGCCGTCGTCGTCTGCACGGGCGAGCATGGACCGCTCGTGCCACGACAGGCCTGCACCCGGCCCGGCGCCTCGGCGCGCCTCAGGGACTGATCATTTGTCCCGCGAGGCCGTACAGCGCGTTGTGCACCGCTTCGCTCAGCACGCGACCGGGACTCGAAGTACATACCGACCTGCGATGCCGTGCTGACCGACGCCGGCCTGGCGGACCGTGGGTGCGGCTGGTCATCCGGAGGGAGACTTCGGGGCCTCTCGGGGAGTTCCTGCTGCCGAGCCGACCGAGAAGGAACGCCACTGGCACGGAGATCAGTTCCGGGGTGCGGACGAGTACCAGTTGAAGCTCGACCCCGGCGCCAGTGCGTACGCGGAACCGGACACCGTGGGTGAGAAGGTCGTGAGGACGGTGCACAGAAGCAGCCCCCCGTAGACGGACCACAACAGCCCTCTTCGGTTGAACCCCCACCAGAAGAAGGAGTGGACCAGCACGGGGGCTACACATGACGCTGCGACGCTCATCGCTGCGGACGGCGTCAGGGCGACGGCACCCAGTGCGCCGATGGCCAGGCGCGCGACTCGCACTTCGTGGGTGGCGGTGCGAGGGCCATCGGCTCGCGCGGACACATCGTGAGCGAGGGAGGCGGCGGCCACCGCAGGCGTGCGCGACAAGGCTCGTGCCTTCCACCGCACCGCGCCCCTCGGATCGCGGCCACCTCGACGCCCTCCACGCCCACCTCGGCGTACTCCACCTGCGCATCGACCGGCTCGCCGCGGCGGCAGGAGACCGCACCAGGCAGCGGCCCTCACTCTTTTCAAGATCACCGCAGTGTGTGTCATGCCCTCGCGGAGAACGATCCGGCCGGCGTCGTGTGGCGCTATAGTGCGGCGGTGGATTCAGGATGGCCGCTGCCGAGCCGACGTACCGCTGAGCTGATGCAGGACATCGCCGAGTCCCTCCTGGCTTCGACGAGCGTGGCGGTCGACGAGGTCGTGGCCGCTGCCCACCGGGGGGCCGAGTACCGGGCACTGCTGGATGACCCGCAGCTCGCGGCGGCCGACCGTCACATGAGCAAGGCGTACTTCAGGCACTGGCTGTCGGCCACCCTGCAAAGCCCTGGGGCGCGAGTCGCACCATGCGTCGACCCGGAGGTCCTGCAGTTCGCACGCGACCTGGTGCGACGTGGCCTGGACACGCACGACCTCGGTTCGTGGCGGGGTGCCCAGCACGGGGCGTGGGAGCTGTGGGTCGACGCCTGCTTCGCTGCGACCGCCGAAGTCGACGAGCTTCGCGACTTGATGAAGGTGTCAGAGCGGGCGATGGCGACCTTCATCGATGATTCGATCGCAGCGCTCGACGAGTACGTAGAACAGGAACGGGCGAGTCTGGCGCGCGGCGCCAGCGCTGAGCGGCACGCCACTGTCCAACTCCTGCTCGAAGGTGCGCCGATCGGCCGCGCGCTGGCGGAATCGCGTCTCGGGTACGCGCTGGCGGGCAGTCACCTCGCCGCGATCATCTGGAGCGACTCCGCCGACCAGGCCGGGGGTCTCGACGCGGCGGCCGAGGCGGTGACGAGGGTATGCGGAGCCTCATGCCGATTCACCCTGAACGCGAGCGCAGCCTCGCTGTGGGTGTGGGTCCCGGCGGACGTGGTCCCGTCGGCCGAGGCGGCGGAGGCCGCCCTGGCCGACCAGCCGGGAGTCCATGTCGCGTTCGGGCGGTGCGGGCGGGATGTCGACGGTTTTCGCCGTAGCCACCTGGACGCCTCTGCCGCGTATCGGCTACTGACGCGGATGGGTTCGGCGCGCCGTGTCGTCCGGTACGAGGACGTCGCGTTGGTGTCGGTGCTCACGGCCGACATGGCGCAGGCCGATCAGTTCGTGACCGATACTTTGGGCGACCTCGCGACTGCGGACCCGGTGCTGCGCCAAACCGTGCTGACCTATGTTCGGGAACGGTTCAACGGCTCGGCCGCCGCGGAGCGGATGTTCACGCACCGCAACACCATCGAGCGACGGCTGGCCCGCGCCGATCAGCTGCTGCCGGTGCCCCTCGCCGACAACGCCGCGAGCGTGGTAGCAGCGCTCATGCTCGTGGAGTTGCGGCACTGAAGCCATCGCCTCCGGCGGCGCTCGTGAGGGGCTTGGGCTCGTTCCAGGGCCGATCACAAGGGCAGATCCGGTGAGTCGACCCCGACGACTCGATCTCCGCAGAACACGCGCACCGATTCGGCAGGCCCGTGCCCGCCGATGCCGGACGGGCCCCAGAAACTCTGGGCGGACTCGTCGCCGAGATCGGCCAGCTTCGCGCCGTTGACCCGCACCTCGCCGGCCACGATCCGCGCACCGATCGCGATCGCGCGGTCGGTGTCGGTGCCGAACACATAGGCGTCCAGGCCCGACGGGTGCGCGTTGGCGGCGCGCAGCGCGTCCTCGTCCGAGTCGACGCCGTGCAAGGAGACGACCGGCCCGAACAGCTCGGCGGTCGTGCGGTCCGGGTCGGATCCGGTGGCAAGCGTGGGAGACAGGAAGAAACCCGCCAGGCCGGGCAGCTCCCCGGGCTGGTCGATCTCGGCACCGAGCGCGCGCAGGCCCTCGATCCGCTGCATAAGGTTCCGGTGGTGCGGTTCGTTGGCGATGGGGCCGATGTCGGACTCGACGTCGAGCGAGTGCCCTATCCGTAGCCGCGCGATGCGATCGGCGAGGGCCTCCCGCAGGGGCCGTATCAATCGGTGCGGTGCAAAGATCTTGCCCGGCCCCTCGCACCACTGGCCGTTCAAGTTCGTCATGCCGGTCAGGATGCCGTCGGCGGTTACGTCGAGGTCGGCGTCGTCGAGCACGAGGACGGGGTTGTTGCCACCGAGCTCGAGCTGGAGGACCTTGAAGTCCTCGGCCGCGGCGCGGGCAATGGCCCGTCCGGCGCCTGGGCCGCCGGTGAAGGACACCACCTTCACCCGGCGGTCGCCCGTGAGCGCGGCGCCGATGTCACCCGCGCCGTGGACGAGCTGCAGCGCGCCCTCGGGCAGGCCGGCGTCGACGAAGCACTCGACGATCACCTGCGCGCTTGCGGGGGCGTGCTCGGACGGCTTGAGCAGTACGGGGCAGCCCGAGGCCACCGCACTTGCGATCTTCGCCGCGGGGATGAAGCTGGGTCCGTTCCACGGCGTGAGGATCGCGGCGGGCCCCCAGGGGACCCGGTGAAGCCGGACGTCGCGCCCGCCGGCGGCGAGCGCGGTGACGCGGGGGATCCGACGCGCCTCGCCGGCGGCGGCCCGGATCCGGGCCGGGAGGAACGCGGCGAGCTTGCGGGTGGCTGTGATCACCGTGCCGCTCGTGATCGCGTCGGTGCGGGCGATCTCCTCGAGCCGTTCCTCGACGTTCGCAGCGGCCCGTTCGAGCGCCTCGGCCCGCAAATGCCGGAAGTCGTCATGCGCCCAGTCCAGGGCGTCGTGGGCGCGCTGTGCGTGCTGCAGCGCGCGCTCCAGGTCGGTCGGCGACGTGGTCACCGTGCAGTGGAGCGCCTCGCCCGTGTTCGGGTCGACGTTCCACGCGTCGAGCTCCTGGCATCGCACCCACTCACCGGCGATGTAGCTCACCGGCTGCGCAAGAGACGTTGTCGGCGTCGTAATCTTCATCGGGTCTCCTGCGCGGGTGGGTTGTCGGAATGGGTCGGCATGGCGACGACGATGCGGGTCACCTCGCCGGACTTCATCGCCTCGAAGCCCTCGTTGATCCGGTCGAAGTCGATGACCTCGGTGACCATCTCGTCGAGCAGCAGTCGGCCCTGCTGGTACAGCCGGGCGAACTGGGTGATGTCCTCCCGTGCCTGGCCCGAGCCCATGTATGAGCCGATCAGGCGCTTCTCACCGAAGAAGAAGTCGGACGCGGGCAGGGTCAGCTCGGTGCCCCCGGGAGCGATGCCGACGAGGCAAGCCGTGCCGGTGGGGCGCACCACGCCGAGAGCGGCTGCCGCGGTGCGGGCGGATCCGACGGCCTCGAAGGAGTAGTCGGCGCCGTCGCCCAGCAGGTCACGCACCGCAGCGGCCACGTCGTCGATGCTGCCGTTGAGAGTGTGGCTCGCACCGTAGCCGCGGGCGGCGCGCAGCCGTTGCTCGTCGATGTCGATCGCGACGATCGCGGACGCGCCGGCGAGACGCGCGCCCTGGATGATGGCCGAGCCGACGCCTCCGCAGCCGATCACGGCCACGGTGGAGCCGGGCCGCACCTGCGCCCCGCGGAACACCGCGCCGACGCCGGTGACGATGCAGCACGACAGCAGACAGCCGACGCGGGTGGACACGCCGTCGGGCAGCTTCACGGCTGCGTTCGCGCGCAGCAGCATGTGCTCGGAGAACGCGCCCAGGTCGCCGAGCCGGGTGACTGCGGTCCCGTCGGGCAGGGTGTACGCGGGCCGCGGGCGGCGCCGGATCTCGTCGAGCCGCTGGCACTGCGTCGAACGGGCCGTGTTGCAGTTCGCGCACTGGCCGCACGACGGGGTGAGCGCGCCGGCGACGTGGTCGCCGGGGCGCAGGTCCGTGACGGCCGAGCCGACGGATTCGACGATGCCGGCCACCTCGTGACCGACCACCACCGGCAGGTCGGTGGAGACGGTGCCGGTGATGTAGTGCAGGTCGCTGTGGCACAGTCCGACGTGCGTGACGGCGATGCGCACCTCGTGCGGCTCGGGCTCGTCGACGTGTATGTCGGTGAGGTGCAGGGGTTCGCCCACCTTCGTGAGCACGGCCGCGCGGGTGTTGATCATTCGTTCTCTCCGGTCGTGGTGGCGGGCTTCTTCGCGTTCCAGAAGCCGGCGATGCCCGCGGTCAGCGCGCCGCTGTTCCACGTCGCGTCGGCCGCATCGTCCTCCCGCACGAAGGCGCGTTCGATCTCTTCGGGCGAGGGCCGCAGCAGCGCGAGGTGCAGTGCCGTGTTGTTGCCGCTCTCCGGTGTCCAGGCACGGACGATGTCGATCGCGCGGTCCAGCAGGTCGTCCCGTTCGACGATCTGGTCGAGCAGACCGATCCGCAGCGCTTCCTCGGCGCCGATGCGCTCCGAGCCCAGTACCATCCGCATCGCGTGATTGCGGACGAGCCGAGGGAGAAGCACGCTCGACGCGTTGGAGATCGTGAGACCGCGGGCGTTCTCCGGCTGAAAGAACGTGGTCTGCTGTGTGCCAAGCCGCGCATCGCAGCACAGCGTGATCTCCGAGGCGCCGCCCACTGCGATCCCGTTGATCGCCGCGATCACGGGGACCCGGGTCTCGATCACCGCGCGGGTGACGTCGTGGAAGGTCTCGAAGGTCTCGCGCATCTCGGCGAACGTGGTCGGCGGAGCGCTGAGGTCCTCGCCCGCGCTGAACGCGCGGCCCGTACCCGTGATCACGATTCCCCGGGCCCGCTCACCGGTGCCGTGTTCGCGGATGAGCGCGGCGAGGCGCAGGCGCATCCCGACGGTGAGGGCGTTGAGCTTCGACGGGCGCCGCAGAGTGATCACGGCGACATCGCGGATCACGTCGACGAGTACGTGTTCGGCCGCCATGTCCGACAGGGCCGGGACCGAGGAAGCCGCGGATGTCGATGGGGTCCCGTCGCGCAGGTCGAAGGTGGTGCCGGGGGCCTCGGCCGCCCGGGCCATGAGCGCGGGCTTCGACACCCGCTCCGACGGGGTTCGGGGGAAGTCCGCGACGAACTCGACGTACCGCGGCACTTTGAACCGCGCGAGCTGCTCCGCGACCCGGGCGATGATCGCCTCGGCCGTCGCCCGGTCGCCGGTGCCGCCCACCGCGAGCTGGACGAAGGCCTTGACCTCCTCACCGAGCACCTCGTCGGGCTCGGCGACGACCGCGGCCGCGACGACGCGGTCGTCGGTTTCGAGCGCTGCCTCCACCTCGGCGCTGGCCACGTTCTCGCCGCCGCGCCGCACCATGTCCTTGATGCGGCCCACCAGACGGATCTCGCCCCGGTCGTCGGCGACCGCGAGATCGCCGGTGTGCAGCCATCCGTCCCGCAGCGCCCGCGCGGTCTCCTCGGGCCGGTTCCAGTAGCCGAGCATCATCGGCGCGCCGTACAGGGTCAGTTCGCCGGGTGCGCCGACGGGGACCTCCGCGCCGTCGGCGTCCACGATCTTGACGCGCTTGGTGGGTACGGGCCGCCCGATGCTGCCGCTCCCGACGGCCGCCGCGTCGTCGAGTGGGCTGATCAGGTCGATTCCGCTCTCGGTCATGCCGTAGACCTCCCGCCACGGCGCGCCCCAGCGGTCCTCGAGCCGGGCGTGCAGTGCCGCGGGGATCGCGGAGCAGAAGACCGAGCGCAGGTGGTTGTCCCGGTCGTCGGCGGCGGGC
The DNA here is from genome assembly GCF_040637635.1 of Streptomyces sp. NPDC028635. Lineage (NCBI taxonomy): Bacteria > Bacillati > Actinomycetota > Actinomycetes > Kitasatosporales > Streptomycetaceae > Streptomyces > Streptomyces sp. NPDC028635. The sequence continues at coordinate 40,685 of NZ_JBEZWX010000003.1, forward strand.
GGCTGCTTGAACAGCAGGGTGGGCATCGATCCGAGGACGTAGCAGAAGGTCACGCGGTGGCGTCGCACGTCGGCCATGAACCCCGACGCGGAGAACCGCGGCAGCACCACCAGCGGTGCGCCGGTAGTAAGGGCGAGCACCGTGTTCCACTGCGGGTCCATGTACGAGTACGGCTGCGCCGTGAGCAGCACGTCGTCGTCGCCGAGGCCGGCAGCCGCGGCGCAGCCCCAGGCGATGCGGGTCCAGTAGTCGTGGGTCAGCATGCACGCCTTCGGGAATCCGGTGGTGCCCGAGGTGTACTGCAGGTTGGCCAGCGTGTCAGGGGCGATCGCGACTTCAGGGGCAGTGGCCGGGAAATTCGTGTCGGCGAGCTCGGCGACGTCGACGATGCGGATGTCCGCGAGGGCGGCTTCGCCGGATGCCACCTCGCGCACCAGCGGGAGATGCTCGGTGTCGGTGACGATGACTCTCGCACCGGAGTCGCGCAGCACGAACGCCAGATCGGCCGCGCGGTACGCCGAGTTGACGGGTACGGCGACGGCGACGGCCTTGAGCACGGCGAACCAGGTGAGCGGCCACTGCGCGACGTTCGGCAGCATGATCGCGACACGGTCGCCCGGCGCCACACCATCGTCCTCGATGAGGCGGTGTGCCAGCCGCGACGACGATGCGTCCGCCTGCTCGTAGGTCCACGAAACGTCGCCGAACCGCAGCAGCTCGGCGCCGGGAGTGCGGGCGGCACCGTCTGCCAGCAGGCCGGTGACGGTACGCACCCCGGGCGTCTCCCCCATCCGGTCGAGCGCGACGGCGGGGCGCCGCGGTGTTTCGTCCCCGGGTATGGTCACGGTTGTCATGTCAGCGGGCATATCCCGGCCTCCTGTCGTTGTCTCGCTTCGTCGACGATCCAGGCCAGGGCCGGGTCGTCCCGTTCCATCAACTCGGGGTGCCACTGCACCCCGAGGATCGGCGCGCCGGGAGCCTCCACGGCCTCCGCCACCCCGTCGGGCGTGCGGCCCGTGACGACGAGCCCCGCGCCGCACCGGTCGACGGCCTGGTGGTGCCACGAGTTGGTCACGGCGCTGGCGCCGAAGAGCCGCGCGGCCGTCGAGCCGGGCTCGAAGGTGACGAGGTGCTCGGCGTCGCCGTCGGTGGGCGCGGCCAGCGGTGACGAGTGCGGCACGGTTCCGGGCGGCAGGTCCGCGATGAGTGTTCCGCCCAGCGCCACGTTGAGCAGCTGCATCCCGCGGCACACCCCCAGCACGGGGATGCCGCGGTCGATGGCGGTACGGATCAGGGTGACCTCGTAGTCGTCGCGTTCGGCGTCGTGTGCATGGGGGTCGAGCCGAGGGTCGACGCCGCGGACCACTGAGGTGTCGCCGCCCCACCGGGCCGGGTGCACGTCCTGCCCGCCGCTGATCACCAGCCCGGACATCCACTCGCAGACGTCCACTGGGTGGGCGTCGTAGGGCAGATGCACGGGCACCCCGCCCGCCTTCGCCACGCGCGTCGCGAAGTCGGACATGAACGAGTCCACGTACGGTGTGGTGTGGCGGTCGTCCGTTCCGGCGACCAGGCCCAGCCGGAACCGGCGGCCGGTGATTCCGACCAGTGGCTTGCCGCTCATGAGAACTCGAAATAGCGACGGCTCTCCCACGCGGAGAGCTCGGCGTACGGGTCCCCGCCCTTGGTGTGGAACTCCATCCACTCCCACCGGCGCGACGCCACCCAGAAGTCGACGAACTCCTCGCCGAGGTACTCGCGGAGTATCTCGTCACCGTCCAGCGCGGCGATGGCCTTCGTGATCGAGTCCGGGATCCGTCCGACCCCGCTGTCCTCGGGCAGGCACCACGCCATGTCGTCGACCTGCGGCGGTGCCGGCATCCGCCGTTCGATGCCGGCCACAACTCCGGCGAGCACACCGGCCAGCGCGTAGTACGGGTTGACGTCCGAGCCCGGTAGCCGGTACTCGAGCCGCGAGTACGTGGGGTGCCCGACGATGGCCCGCACCGCCGCGGTCTTGTTGTTGACTCCCCAGCTGATCGTTGTCGGTGGGCCGCTGATGTCGACCAAGCGCCGGTAGGAGGTGATCTGCGGCAGGGCCAGCAGGGTGTTTCCCGCCATCGTGGCCAGCAGCCCCCCGACGCTGTGCAGCATCACCTCGGACGGTCCGTCGGGTGCGAAGAACTGATTCTCGCCGTCCCGGTGCAGCGAGAGATTGATGTGCGCGCCCTGCCCGAATCCGGCGGTCGGCTTGGCCATGAAGGTCACCGACCGGTCCTGCTCGAACGCGACTTCACGCATCACCTGCTTGGTGCGCACCCACGAGTCTCCGAGCGACACCGGATCACTGGGTGCGAGGTTCAACTCGGTCTGGCCGGGTGCGGCCTCGTCTGTCCACGCCTCCCAGGTGATGTCCAGCTCGTCGAGCCGGTCGGTGACGGCGTGCATGTAGTCGACCCAGTCCTTCGACCTCGCCAGGTGATACGTTGCCCCGCCGCCTCCCCCGAGCGGGGTGAGATCCCGGTAACCGCGGGCGCGCGCCTGCTGGACCGACTCCTCGAACAGCGTCGTTTCGATCTCCACCGCGACCTTCGCGGTGTAGCCGAGCGCCCCCAGGCGCTCGACCAGCCTGCGCACCATGTTGCGCGGGCAGATCGGCACCGGCCGCCCGTCCCGCAACCAGTAGTCACCGATGACGGCTTCGAGGCCGGGCTTCCACTGCACCAGCGTGTCCATGTCGGGGATCATCGCGATGTCGTAGAGGTTGCCGCGCCAGTCCGGGAACGCGTCGCCGAACACGAACGCGTCACCCAGGTCGATCGCGAACAGGATGTCGGCGAAGGCGAAGCCCGACTCCTTGCCGGACGCGAACTTCGCCGGCGTGACCGTCTTTCCCAGGAAGCTCCCGTCGTGGCCGGTGGCCTCCAAGCGGACCGCTCTCGTGGCTCCTGTCTCCGCGGACCTGATGGATGCCGACCGGGGGATTTCAGACATCGAATCGAACCTTCCACGAGGCGGCCGTCATGACGGACATCTGCGAGAGCGTCCCCTGGACCCGCAGGCCGGACTCCAGGGAGGTGAGCAGGTAGTCGGCGCCGGTGAACACGCCTGCCAGCGCGTCGGGCGTGCCGACCATGCGGTACGTGGTAGGGCCCGCACCGAACCTGGCCTCCTGAGGGCCGTCCGGTTCCTGCGCCACCGCGACGAGGACGTCGGGGATGCCGCGGATGCCGCGGGTCACGTCCCAGAAGTGCGCGGCAGCCTCCCGCCACGAAGGCAACGCGGGCCGTAGGGCGTTGAGCATCCCGTCGGCCAGTTCCGCGTCACCCTCCGCATCCCGCGTGGGCGCGAAACGGGATTCCAGGTCGACGACCAGCGTGGCGTCGGCCGACGCGAAGACGCCGCCGGTGACGGTGACGACGCGGTCGTGGAGCGCAATGGTGGCGGACTGCGGGGTGTTGTGCGAGCAGACGGCGACCGTCCCCGTGCCGCGTTCGAGTACCTCGCGGGCGTGACCGGTTCGGACCGCGTCGCGCAGGGTCCGGCCGAGCAGCCGGACGACGGGCGAGGCATCGTCGTCGATCTCTATCCGCACCGGCGCGCGCTGAGCCACCCGGCCTGTTGGCATCGTAGGGGTTTCCGTCACTGTTGTACCTTTCGGTGAAGGGCGTGGTGCCGCTGTGCTGTGGGCGGGGCAGTCATTCGAGCGCCGCGTAGCTTTCCGGCCGACGCCGGCGCAGGAGCGCCGCCCACACGAGGCCGCCGACGAACGCTGCGACGACGACTGCGAGGAAGACGTTCGCTCCGGTCCGCGACCCGATCAGGAGCTGGAAGTTGCTGATGACGAGCCCGAGGATCGTTCCGAGCGCGCCGAGCGCCAGAGCGGGCGCGACGGTGCCCGTCCATGCGGTCGCCGTGCGGACTCTGCGGAAGTGCACGACGATCGCCGCGGAGGTCAGGGCCAGGAGCACGATGAGCCCGAGGGTCCCGGCGCCGCCGAACCAGGCGTAGATCTCGACGACGGGCTCGAGGCCGGCGATCGCCGTGGCCGCGAGCAGGGCGCCGATCAGCCCGGAGGTGAGCAGAGAGGCCACGTGCGGCGACCGGTGCGCGGAGTGCGCCGAGCCGAGCGAAACCGGCAGCGCGCCCTGGCGGCCGAGGGCGAAGAGATAGCGGGCCACGACGTTGTGCGCTGTGAGCACGCAGGCGAAGAAGCTCGTGACGAGGAGAAGCTGCATGACGTCGTGGGCGGCACCCGACAGATAGCGGGTGGCGAGCCCGGGTGCGAGTCCTTCGGGGTCGCGCGCCGCGAGATCGACGGCATGTGCGACGCCGAGGCCGTTGATCATGGCCCAGGACGAGAAGGCGTAGATCACGGCGATCAGGACGACCGCGATGTAGGTGGCCCTCGGGATGGTCCGGTCAGGGTCCCCGGCCTCGGACCGGAAGACGGCGGTGGCCTCGAATCCGACGAAGCCGAACACGGCGAACATGATCCCGGTGCCGGTGGCGCCGCTGGTGAACGCGTCCCAGGTCAGCGGGTGTGCGGACAGGCCGCGGTCGCCGCCGTGCAGCACGATGGCGAGGTCGACGAGGGCGACGATCCCGACCTCCGCGATGAGCAGCGCGCCCAGCACCCGCGCGCTGACCTCGACGTTGCGGTATCCCAGGTATCCCACAGCGGTGAGCCCGGTGCCCGCGAGGCACCACCACGGCACCGGGACGTCGAAGAAGGTCTCGATCACATTGCGGGCGGCGGCTCCGAGGTAGGCCGAGACCGCGACCATGAGGAGTGAGTACGTGACCAGGGCGAGCGCTGCGGCGCCCAGCCCGGCGCCGGTGCCGAGGCCGCGTTGGACGTAGGAGTAGAAGGCACCGGCGTTGCGTACCTCGGGGGTCATCGCCGAGTACCCGACGGTGAACAGCATGAGCACCAATCCGACGATCGCGAAGTCGATCGGCGTTCCGATGCCGTTCCCCGAGCCGAGCATCAACGGGATGAGGCCGGCGAACACCGTGAGCGGCGCGGCCATCGCCACGACCATGAAGACGATCTGCCGCACGCCCAGTGTCCGGTCCAGGCCCGTACTGAGTTCTTGCGCCCGCTCTTCGCGCTGCTGACTCATGACAACTGCTCCGTTCGGTGGTGCTCTCCCGTGCCGGCGTCGTCAACGCAGCAGCCACACGGCGATATCGCGCGCTGTCGCCCCGATGAGTGCCGGTCACGCCGAGAGGGTCGGCCTGCGGCGACGAACACCTACGCAGGGGCGCACTGTGGGGAACGGGCAGGGCGACGCACCGTTCGCGGCACTGATCCGCTACCGACGCCGACCGCGCTCTCGTCGCTGCGCTCGAGTGGCACCGGTTCGGGGGTGACGGTGCGTCGACCTCCCACGAATGCGCCCGCATGGGCTTTCGGCCGTGTGCGCTTCGCGACGGGGGGAGATGTCCAGGGGGTGTTCACGTGGTCTACTTCATGGCTTTCCGTCGGGTCAGCCGGAAACCCTGACAGGAGCGAAAGCCAGAACTTCCTCGGCGGCGCGCTCGGCGGCGCGGACCGCACCGTCGAAATAGCCCTGGTTGATCGTCGCCGTCTCCGTGCCGGCCCAGTGGATACGACCGACCGGCCGGCGATCCGCATCCGTGTACTGGGTCAGCGAGCCCGGGGCGCGGGAGCCGACGCAGCCGTTGATCCACGGCTCGTGCGTCCAGTCCTTCTCGAGGTACGCGGTCGGCTTGGCCGCTTGCGGCCCGAACAGCACAGCCAGGTCGGCGAGGAAGGCGGAGCGCCGCACCGCGGGGTCGTCGAGAATCGTGTCGGGCCAGTGCCGGCCGCTTCCGGCCCCGGCGGTGCCGAGGAAGGACAGCAGGATCCCGACGCTGCCGTCGGGCGGGGAGTTGTCGATGACGAACTGGGCCACCGGCAGATCCGTGACCGCTTGGCCGCTCAAGCCCTGCTCTCGCCAGAACGGGCGGTCGTAGACGGCGAAGAGCTTGCTCTCCGCGCCGCTGCTCCAGCGACGCTGCAACATCACGCGGCGGGTGGGCAGGCCGGGCGTCACGCGGATCCCGGCGGCGTCCGCCGGCGACATCGCGACGATCACCCGGTCCGCGCGGACGTCGGCCCGCGCCGACCGGACCGAGACTCCGCCGCCGTCCTGCGCGATCTCGACGACGGGCGAGTCGAGCAGCACGGCGTCCCCCAGCTCCTCGGCCAGGCGCTCCGCGATCCGGACCGTGCCACCGACCACCCGCGACTCCTGGGCGCCTTCGGGGACGTTGAGCATGTGGTCAATCCCGCCGGCGCCCCGGATTCGCGCCAGCTGCACCAGCAGCGACGTGCAGTGCGGGTCCTCGGCGTTGGTCACCGAGAAGGCGACCGTGAACACCTCCTTGGCCTCTGCGGTCGTCGCGTTCGCATCGAGCCAGTGCCCGAAGGTCGTGGCGTCCCAGGAACGGGCGCGGCGCGCGGTCCACGGGGCGTCGAGCGGCACCGTTTTCGCCATCCGCTCCAGCCGCAGCTGCAACTGGGCGAAGTCGGCGAGCGCGAGCGGGTTCAGCGGCGGGATGAGGCCGTCGTACCGCTTCGTGCGGCCGCGGCGGTGGTAGATCGACTCGCCTGCGATGTGAGTCTTGAAGGTTTCCAGCCCCAGCTCGTCCAGAAGCGAGAGGACCCGGTCCTGGCCCGGTCCGACCCACTGGCCGCCGCCTTCGGTGATCACACCGTCGGCGACGTCGAGGTTCATCGTGCGGCCGCCGACCCGGTCACCGGCCTCGATCACCACGACCGACCGGCCGGCCTGCGTCAGCCGCCGAGCCGCGGTCAACCCGGAGATTCCGGCGCCGATGACGACGACGTCCGTGGTGCGTAGCTCGGTCATGCTGATGCCCTTTCGAGGTGTTTGACGACGTGGTCGGCGACGAGGGGCACGACCGCATCAGGCAGGTGATGGCCCATTCCGGGAATCACGACGTGCCGCGCACCCGGGATCGCGGCCGCGGTGGCGTCTCCCCCGGAGGGCGCGACGATGAGGTCGCGATCGCCGTTGATCACCAAGGTGGGAACCGTGATGCGGGCGATCTCAGCCGTCCGGTCGCCCGAGGCATGGATGGCCTGGACTTGCCGGGCGGTCCCCGCCGCACCGTCACCGGCCGTGCGATCCCACGTCTGCACGGCGTGGGCCGCTTCCTCGACCTCGTCGATCGGGAACTCGGTGCCTGCGAGATGCGCCGTCATGCGAAGGTGCGCACGCACGGCCTGCACCCGGTTCCGCGGCGGCGGGGCGGCGAGCAGCGCCATGGTCGACGCGGCCGGCCGGCCGACCTTCGGATCGCCCGTGGTGGAGTACAAAGAGGTCAGCGACCTGATCAGTTCGGGGTACCGCGCCGCGACGGTCTGCGCGATCATCCCACCCAACGAGCGCCCGACAAGGTGTACCGGTCCCAGAGCGAGGTGCTCGATCAGCTGCGCGGCATCCGCCGCCATGTCGGCCAGCGTGTAGGCGTCCCGACGGGGCCGGGCGAGCAGTTGCCGTAGCGTGCTCGGTGGCGGAGTGGTCGCGTACGTGGAGCGGCCGCAGTCGCGGTTGTCCATGCGGATCACCTGATAGCCGGTCGTGGCGACGGCGGAAACGAATCGCTCGGACCACGTCGTCAAGTCCTCCGCGAGGCCGGCTATGAGCAGGACCGGCGGGGCGCTCGGCTCTCCGCTGATGCGGTAGCAGACACGTGTGCCGCCCGGAAGGGTCGCGAAACGGTCCTCGGGGTGGTCAGGCACGGGACGCCTCTCGCGCGGTCGTGGTCACGCTTTCACCCCTGGTGGACCCGAACTGCAGCGCGTCATCCAGCAGGGGGCCGCGCAGCGACTTGGCGTCCTGCGGGTAGGACATCGACATCTGCCACCGGCCCGTGCCCTGCTTCGGGGTGGTTTCGCGAGCCCGTTGCGCGTAACCCGCGCTGAGGTCCATGACCGGTCGCGTCTCCATGGCGGGATCGGCTTCGACGACGACGCTGTCGTAACCGTGGGCGTCCATGTGCCCGACCAGTTGACAGAAGTAGCGGCACAGGATGCCGATCTTCAGTGTCCACGACGAGGTCGTGTAGCCGATGGCGATGGCGAGGTTGGGAACCCCGGAGAGCAAGGTGCCGCGGTAGACGACGCGGTCGGCGAGGTTCACCGGCACACCGTCGACCACCAGGTCGATGCCGCCGAGCAGGCGCACGTTGAGGCCGGTCGCGGTGACGATCACATCGGCGTCGAGGTGCCGGCCCGAAGCGAGCTTGATGCCCGACTCGGTGAAACGCGTGATCCGGTCGGTGACGATCGAGGCGCTGCCGTCGCGCAGGACGGCGAAGAAGTCGCCGTCAGGGGAAAGACACAGGCGCTGATCCCACGGGTTGTAGGGCGGGTTGAAGTGGGTGTCCACGTCGAAGCCCTTGGGCAGCAACTTCTTGTTGATGCGCCGGATGAGCGCGCGGCCCAGGCGTGGGAACGTGCGCAGCGACTTGACCACGCCCCGATCGATCCAGATGTTGTTGAACCGGGTCATCGCGTAGCCGCGGTGTTCACCGAAGAGCCGGGTGAGCAGGAGTGCGAGGGAATCGACCTTCGGCCATGGCATCACGTAGGTGGGGGTGCGCTGGAGCATGGTCACGTGGGCGGCGGCGCCCTCGCCGTTCAGCATGGACGGGATCAGCGTCACGGCGGTCGCGCCGCTTCCGATGACGACCACCTTTTTGCCCGCGTAGTCGTAGCCCTCGGGCCAGTGCTGCGGGTGGATGATGTCGCCGGCGAAGTCCTCACGGCCCTCGAAGTGCGGGGTGTAGCCCTCGTCGTAGTTGTAGTACCCGGTGCCTGCGAAGATCCAGTTGGCGGTGACACGCTTGTCGCCGTCGGCCGTGTGCACGTCGATCGTCCAGCGCGCGTCGGCGCTCGACCATTCGGCGCGCTGCACGCTGTGCCCGAGGCGGATGAGCCCGCCCAGGTTGTTCTCCTCTACCGTCTCACGCAGGTAGTTCAAGATCTTGGGGGCCTCCGCGATGGCGGCGCGGTCCCTCCAGGGCTTGAACTCGTAGCCGAAGGTGTGCAGGTCGGAATCGGATCGGATACCGGGGTACTTGAAAAGGTCCCAGGTGCCACCGATGTTGTCGCGCCCCTCGAACACGACGACACGTTTGCCGGGGAACGCCTCGACGAAGTACCGCGCGGCGCCGATGCCGGAGATACCGGCACCGATGATGACGATGTCGAATTCTTCGGGTCGGTGCTTCGATGCGTTCATCGCGCCGCCTTTCCGTCTTTGCGTGGTGATCACGTCGATGTGTGATTCCACGGTGCCCGCCACGGCGGCCGGGCCTCTACACCGCAATGCCCCGTCCTGCAGAACGGGGCGGTGCACAGTGCACTGCCCGAGCAGCGGCAACGCCCTTCGTACGGCGCCGCCGGGGTGCAGTGTGTTGCGGCGGTCGTGACACCTGGGTGCACGTCGGCGTAGCGCGAGTCCCCGCAGGCACGCCACCGTGGGAGGCGCACGAGATCACGGTCACCCTCAAGGAGGCGCTGCCATGCGCGACGTAATGTTCGCCGCGTCGGACATCTGGATGGTCGCAGTCGGCCTCATCTGCGGTGTGCGGTTCATTCGACGCCATCACAACTATTTGATCGGCCTCGAATGGATCATCATGGGGGTATCCGGAACCAATTTCCTGATCTACGGGGTCACCAAGGCCGGCCCCCAGTCCCCGATGCACCACATCGCCTTCTTCCTGGACGCCTTCTCGCGCTCGATCGGGTTCACGCTGATCCTGATCCTCGGGTTGCTGGTCGTCACACACAGGTACGAGCCCACGCTCCGGGCCGAGGTGGGCGCCTTCGCCCTCGCCGCGATCCTCGGCTTCCTTCTCTCCGAGTTCGCTGAGGAGATAGGCACGCCGGGGAAGGTATTCTTCCTCGTCACTGCGCTCGCGACCTCCGGCTTCCTGTGCTATTTCGCGTTGCGCCTGCGGAAGTTGGGCGTGCGTGGCCACGCCGCGTGGGTGGCCGGCGCCACAGCACTGAACGTGGTCGTCGCGTCGATCTACGACTTCTGGCGCATCCCCGGCGACGACGCCGACCACACCCGCTTCTACATCCTCGCGCTGTTCACCTGGGGCCTGGCGATGCTCGTCATCTACCGGGCGTACGCAGCCTTCGCGGCCCACACCAAGCGCAGCGGCACACGCATCGCCCCGGCCTCCGCTTCCCCTGCTCAAGGACTTGACCTCGTATGAGCACCACCGCGAACACGACCTACACCACTTTCACTGGATGGATCGATCCGCCCGCCAACGTCCGCCCGCCGCTGACGGAGAGCCTCACCTGCTCTGTCGCGGTCATCGGCGGCGGACTCGCGGGCATGGCGACCGCGCTCCGCCTCGCGGAGCACGGCGTCGACGTTGTCCTGCTGGAATCGGAGTTCTGCGGATACGGCGCGGGCTCCCGCAACGCCGGCCAACTGGCGAGCGCGCCCGGCGGTGACATCCAGATGCTGAATCTGCTGTACCGCAAGCGCATGCCGGCGATCATCCGCCTCACCGAGAACGCCGCCGGCCACGTCGAGAGCCTGATCGGGAAGCTCGGCATCGACTGCGACTACGAGGCCACCGGCAACGTCTTCGCGGCCGTCTCCCGCGGCCAGCTGGGCCGAACGCGTCGCATCGCGAAGATCCTCCGTCGCGCCGGGGCCCACGTCGAAGAGGGAACGGCTCGCGAATTGGGCATCCCGCACGGCTTCCTCGGCGGCATGCGCGAAATCCAGGGCGGAATCATGAACCCCGGGAGGTTCCTGCGTGGCCTGCGGAGCGCCGTGCTCGCCTCGACCGTGCAGGTCTTCGAGCAGTCGAAGGTCGTCGATGTCGTTCATGGCGACGGCAATGGCGGCGTCACCGTCAACACTGCCCACGGCGTGGTGCGGGCACGGAAGGTAGTGCTGGCCACGAACGCCTATGCGGGCGAATGGAACATCACGCCGAAACGTCTGTCGTCGCCCATGTGGGTGACCGAGGTGGAGACCGAGCCGATCGCCCCGGAGCGTCTCGCCGCTCTCGGGTGGACCAGCCGATCCGGGCTCATCACCCAGCACAACATCATGGAGAATTACCGGCTGACCTCGCGCAACACCATCGTGTTCGGCGTACGGCGAATCGAACGTGCCGCGAGCTATCCGCTCCCCGAGCGCAGTCCCGACCCGGCGGTGGTCGCCGAACTCGCGGGTGCGTTCGCGCGGCGCTTCCCGCCGCTGGCGGACGTCGCGATCGACCGTGCGTGGGGCGGCTGGATCGGGATCACCTCGACCTGGCTGCCGGTGGCCGGGACGATCGGCGACGACGTCCACTACTCCCTGGCGTGCAACGGCCATGGACTCGCGCAGGCCACCTATATCGGTTCACTCATCGCGGATCGGATCGCCACGGGCATCACCCCAGACGATCTGCGCACCATCTGGGTCGACGAACCGAAGTTCGGCCGTGCGGTCCCGATGATCATGGGGCGCCTCGGGTTGCGCGCGGCGTGGGCCACGGACAGGTTCAACGATGCGATCAACGGCAGTAAGGGAAACGCGCGCAAAGGATTCGCCGCTGCCCGTCGCGGCGGACTTCTCCTTCATGGTGATTAGAGCACTGCGCGGCGAAACAAATGCCGTTCATCGAGCTGCGCGGTCGCTGCGGACCGGTCTCGTCTCGCCGCTCCCCTTCTGATGGCGGGGAATCCGACGCCTACATACCTGCTCGCCGTATGGAGCCGTGATACGTGCGGTGGTTCTCCACGGAGACAGACTGAGCGGGGGCCAGGGGCCCGTCGTGCTCCAGGTCTCCCGACAAGGTCAAGGGCGGTGGCCAGGGTGGTGCGCCGGGCGTCCAGCGTTTCGCCGGCGGGGTAGAAGCGGACGATGTCCCTCCCCCCCCGGCGTCGCACCACACCCGCAGGCGCCTGCGCACCATGTCCTCGGTGCCGATCAGAGTCGCACCCAGCACCAAGTCGTCCGTGACGAGTTCGGTTGCGCCGTCACGGTCCCCGGCCTGCCAACGCTGCCGCACCTCGGCCGCGGCATCGGCCCAGCCCTGACGGCTGGAGGCATCGTTGTAGAAGTTCCTGCTCGCCGACCCCATCCCGCCGAGGCTGAAGGCGAGCCCCTTCTTCCGCGGGGCGACCATCGCACGCAGTTCGTCCTCGTCCTTGGCGAAGTTGACCTCTGCGCCCTGACACACGTCCAGGTCGGTAGGCAGCTGGGCACGGCAGCTCCACCGCCCAATGACACCTCTTCCCCCGCAGGCAGCCTCGACGCACGCCAAGCCGACGTGCTCGTTTCCGCGCCCGGTCGTGCCCGAGCGGTTAGGCGCCGGAAGGCCGGGAGAACCGGCACCACCGGTTGTCGTCGGGATCGCCCAGCGCCGTGCGGAGCGCGATCGAATTACCACTGCGGACAAAGTCCAGATCGTGGAACTCCTTGCCGAACTTCAGGTCGAGCGTCTGCCGAGCGTCACCCTTGACCCCGGCGAAGAGGTACCAGGTCCCATGCCCAGCGCCGACCCGCTGCACCGCACCGGTGGCGAGCGAGTAGTCCACGGGAAAGTCGGTGGCGGTGAAGGTGTGGTCCGCCGCCACCGTCAGTGTGGATCCGCAGTCACCCGACCAGTGCCCCACGACCTGCGCCTCGGTGACGGGCGGCGTCGCCTTGGGGGCGCCGCCTCCGCAGCCGCCGACCAGCAGGGCCACCGCCGCGGCGCCCAGGGCACTCACCACTCGAACTCGGACCATATCCCACTTCCTGAACTGACCCTGGCTGTCCAGGGCGCGACCACCGCCGTGGACGGCGGTGGGGGCACGGCTCCCGGCGGGCGTCCGGTGGGACGCCCGCCGGGGGCCTCGGTGTGTTGACGGCACCCTACCCGGGGGCTGAACGCCGTCCGGCCGGGCCGGATGACCTAGAAGATGCCGAACAGTACCGCCAGTGCCGCGGCTCCGGCGGCCGCCGCCACGGCGACGGTCGACGCTCCGCCACCGGACGATCCCCCGTACGATCCTCCGGAGGACCCCCCCGACGAGTACGACGGGCTGCTGAGGCTGAAGGTCTCGGTCCATGTGATCGTCTGAGTCTTCAGCGACATGACGCCGCTGGTACCGAATGCGGAGTTCAGCGGCTTGGCGATGTTCACGTCCCACCAGTTGCTGTAGCCGCCCAGGGACGGGGAGGTGTGTACGGCCGAGTTGATCGTGCTGCGGTTCTTGACCTGGAAGGTGACGGTCACGCTGTTGTCCCGCTTGTCGATTTTCCCGACCGTGTACTTCAGGGTGTAGGACCCCAGGAACGCACCGGACATGTTGGACGTGAAGTCGCTGTACAGCTTCTTCAGACTCTCGATACCGCCGCCCTCGCCCAGGCTGTAGTTCTGCGTGCCCTTCGAACCGGAGTGGTACTCGCCGCTCAGCACCTTGGCAGCGATCTTCTCCCGTGCCACCTGAACGTTGGAGTGCTGCTGCAGCGACTGGGTGAAACGGTCGCCCTTGGAAAGGTCCCGGTGACCAGGGCCGGTGCCGGTGGCCCACTCCCAGCCGATGCCGATGGCCGTGGGGTCGGACGGGGTTCCCATGACGCTCTCGGGCGCCACCGCGCGGACCACCGGGTCCATCAACAGCAGCGTGTTGCCCACCGCGTGCCCGCCGACGTCGACGGCGCCCACGAACGAGGCCGCGAAAGCCTTCCCGCCAGCGTTCAGTGCGGCCTTTCCAGCGTCCAGCAGGTCCGAGACACCGAACAGGCCGCTCGGGTCGGAGACGTTGACCGGGTTGTTGTCGGCGTAGCTGTACGCGTTGAAGGTGGTCGGATCGTACGGCGCGGTGAGCGGATCGGCGCTGAGGAATCGTCCCAGGACCGGGTCGTACGGCCGGGCGTCAAGGATGGACAGGCCGGTCGAGTCGTCCTCGGTCTTGCCGAGGAAGCCGCGGTCGCTGCCTGCGTCCAGCCCGGTCGTGCCGCGCTGGGCCCCGAAGGGCAGATAGCGGCGGCGGGTTGCGGTACCGGTGGCGGTGTCTACGGTGAGCTGCGTGGAGGCCTGCAGGTCGGAGATCAGCCAGGAGAGCCTGCCGGTGCCGGAGCCGGTGGACACCCGCATGGCGACGGTGGTCGCGCCGGCCTGGTAGTACCGGGTGGCGGCCAGGGTGGTCGGCGTGCCTGACCTGTGGATCTCCTCGCTGCCCAGGTAAAGCACGCTCTCGGTCGGGCTGATCCGCTCGAGCAGCGAACCGTCCGGCCCATAGACGTACTTGGTGGTCTTGTCACCGCCGGTGGTATGGGAGGTGTACTGGGTGAGCTGGTTCAGCGCGTTCCACGCGAGGTCTGAGGTGACACCCGCGACCGTGCGGTGCTGGGCGCGGCCCGCGTTGTCGTAGCTGTAGGTGTCGGGCGACGCCTGCCCGGTGACGTTGATGCCCGTGACCGCGTGCGGCCACTGGGCGCCGGCCGTGTAGGTCGACTGGTCAGCGGAGTAGCCGGGGTAGACATAGTCCCGGACGGTGCTGCCCGTGGCGGTAGTACGGGTCTCCTTCTGCAGGTTGCCGATGCCGTCGTAGGTGTAGTCGAGCTGGTACGGGTCGAGCGCGGTGTTGCTCAGGTCGGGACTGAACGCTCCGTCGCAGCCCGTGGCGGTCTCTGTGGTGTAGGCCCGGGTCAGCCGGTCGAGCTCGTCGTACGTGAAGCACTGCCGCTGGCCGAGGACCTTGTCGTTGATGCCGGTGATCTGGCCGCCGGCGTCATGGGCGTAGTCGTCGTTCTGGACGGCACCCTTGGTGCTGGTCGTCGTGGTGACGTTGCTCAGCCAGCCGGTGCCGTTGGCGTCTTCGTAGCTGTAGCTGCGGGTGGCCGTGGTCCCGGTGGTGCCGGTCGTGCCGTAAGTGCGGCTGCTGAGGCGGCCGAGGGTGTCGAAGCCGGTGCTGCCCACATAGGTGGCGAGCGGGCTCGACAGCGTGTCCAGGTAGCCGAGGTTGTCATACCCGGTCGTCACGGTCTCCCCGGCCAGTCCCCCGGCGTCCGGGTACGTCACGCTGGTCGTGTGGTCCGCGGCGTCATAGCCGTAGCGGAACGTGTAGGAGCCGCCCAGGCCGGATCCGTCGTCGGGCACCGTGTAGGTCCTGCCCTGGACCCGCCCGCGGGCGTCGTACCCGGTGACACCGGTGGTGTACGCAAAGCCGCCCGCATAGGAGGTGGACGAGGCGAGCTTGCCCTTGCCGCCGGCCGCGGTGTCGTAGGTGTTGCTGGTGAGCGTGGTCGTGCCCTGGCTCACCTTGGTCGGACGGTTGAGGTAGTCGTACTCCGTCGTGATGGTGGCGTTGGTGGCGTCCGTGGTGCTGACCGGATTGCCGTTGCCGTCGTAGAAGGTGGACGAGGTGCCGGTGTCCGGGTCGGTGGTGGAGGTGCGCTCACCGAGCCAGTTGTAGGTATAGCGGGTGATGTTGCCCTTGGCGTCGGTGATCTGCGAGAGCTGACCGCTGCGGGTGTAGCCGTAGGTCGTCGTGTAGTTGGACGACGGCCCGTGCTCGACCACCTTGGTGATCTGCCCGAAGACGTCCGTGTAGGTGTCGGTACGCTCGCCGACGGCGGGCACGGTGGTGGTGTGGTCGCCCTGGTACTCGGTGAAGGTGCGGCCCTGCGCCTGCGCGTCGCCCTTGACCAGGATCTGGGTGCCGGTGGTGCGACCGGCGTAGTCGATCAGCAGGTCGGTGTAGGAGGGCAGATCGGCCACCGTCGGGTTGACCATGCCGGACCCGGCGGCGTCGGCGTTGTAGAACGCCGCGGACGTGCCGGTCGTGTTGCCCGAGGTGTCGTAGCGGGTCGAGACCACCGTGCGGCCGGTGCCGCCCGGGGCGGGCTGCTGCACCTCCCGTGTGCGGCCGAGGCCGTCGATGTAGGTGTAGGACGCGGTGTAGGTGCTGCCGCTCTGCAGCTGCTTGCTGGTGATCCGCGGCGCACCGGTGACCAGGTTGGGCACACCGTCGCTGTTGGTGGCGGTGTCGATGGTGTAGTCGTACGCGTCGGACCAGTTGCTGTCCGGGTAGGAGGCCACCTCGGTGGGGCGCCAGACCTTGGAGATACGGCCGACGGAGTCGAGCAGGATACGTGTGGTCTGGTTGTTGGACTCGTCCCACACCTTGTAGGCCTCACCCCACAGCCGCGAGTACCACGTGGTGGTCCTCAGCGCGGTGCCCGGGCCGGAGCCGTCCGGGTCGGGCGTGGTGACCTCGACGCCGTTGACCGGCCAGGAGGTGGGCGGGTTGTAGGAGGTGGTGGTGGTGTGCTCCCTGCCATCGGTGGTGCCGGTGACCCGGCCGGCCTGGTCGTAGGTGTACGTGACGTCCCGGTAGTGGGTGGCGTCACTGTAGGACCGGACCAGCGTGGGATTGCCGTCAGTCGGCTTGTCGCTCGCCACGTCGGTCGCGTTGTCGTACAGGGTGTAGGTGTAGGAGTCCTGGTTGGAGGCGTCCCGCGAGGCGCAGTCGGCGTCGTAGTGGCGCACCTCGTCCTGCAGCACCATCCAGCGCTGCACCTGCGAGTTGGGGAAGTAGTCCGTGTTGTAGGCCCGGCCGTACGTGGTGCACCGGTTGTCGTCGACGCCGGTCTGGCCCCAGTCGTTGGTGCGCAGCGGCAGGCCGTAGACGGTGCTCGTCGTGGAGGTGTTGTCGAACTCGTTGTTGACCACGTGCTCGCGCCAGCCGCTGGAGGTCAGCTCGTCCGTGGTGGTCTTGCTATTGCGGACGAACCGGGCATCGGGCAGCCCGTCGTACTGCGCGGTGTCGTACACCCAGTAGTCCTGCCAGACCCGCTGGTGCGAGTTCTCGCTGCCGTCGCGCTGACTGGTCTCGATGATCTTTCCGCTCAGCCAGGCGGAGTCGGTGTAGTGGGTGCCCTCACCGTCGGTGACCTGCACGCTGCGGGCCTGGGAGGAGTCGGTCTTGGACGTGCGGTCGCCGTCCAGACCCCGGTAGAGCCAGTAGTAGGTGCCGGCCGAGTTGCTCTTGGTTCCGGTGTGCACCTCGACCTGCTGGTAGCCGCGCCAGTCGGACCACGACTCGTCGCTGTCGGGGACGAGCGGGTCGTTGGGGAAGGCCCACGCGGGAGTGCCGACGTAGTCGTAGGTGGTGGTCATCACCGGGTCACCGTCGTCACCCGCCCCCTTGCCCACGCCGGGGTCGACCTCGACCTTGGTCACCACGTACTTCTTGAACCACCCGGTGGACTGGGTGCTCGAGCCCTCGGGCGTCCACTGCTGCTTGAAGCAGTCCTGGTGGTCGTCCGACTCGCTCGGCGGGTTGTTGATGTCGCAGGCGTCGGGCTGGCCGTACGTGACGTTGACGAAGGAGCCCAGGTCGCCGTGGACCTGGTTGACACGGCGGAAGTTCAGCAGGCTGGAACCGACCTGGTTGTCCAGCCACTCGCCGTTGAAGTTGATCGTGGGCAGGGTGATGTCGGCGCCGTCGCCGTAGCCCTTGCGTTCCACGTAGTCCAGCCACAGCATGCTGCCCACGTCACCGCTGGGGTTCGGCAGGCCGTACTTCATCTGGTACTGCATCGCCGGGTCCCACGCAGAGCTGTCGTTGTCCCGGACGAAGGTCTTGATGTCCCAGTACATGTCGGTACTGAAGAACGTCGGGTAGTACGTCTTGCCGGCGCAGTAGTCGTCACTGGCCGAGCCGTCGCACAGGAGGTCGGTCGGCACGTCCGGGTAGGAGCTGGGGTTGGTGGAGAGGGCCGGGCAGGCCGGGGGCTCGTCCTTCAGCGGGTCCGCGTAGCTCATGCGTTCCACACAGCGGCCCACATGGCTGATCTCGACCTTGGCCGGCAGCTGGGCGCCGGGGATCTGGGCGGCCCAGCCGTACTCGATCCGCGTCAGATAGGCAGCGGCGTCGTAAGCCCGCGCCTTGTCGGTGTTGGCCACCGACCGGTAGTGGTTGACCTGCTTGTCGTAGAAGTAGGCATTCTCCGTCTCGTCGGGGTCCACGACCCGGTCGACCATCCACCGCCAGGCCTGGGTGCACGGTTCGGGGAACTGTCCATGGCACGGCTCACCGGTGTCGTTGCCGACCACCGGGACCGTCAGCACCGAATCGGTCGCCGAGCTGGTGCGCTCGGAGCGGCCCCAGCCGAAGTAGTACCGCATGCCGTCCTGGGTGGAGACCACCCAGTACTCATCGTCCGCGCCGTGACCGCCGGTCAGGTGCTGCACCCGCCAGCCCGGGTCGTCTTGCAAATGGTAGGAACCGGTACCGGTGTTGTCCTGGATCAGCTGAGTGTTGTGACCGTTGAGATTGATGACGTAGACCGCGCCGTCCGGCTCCTTGCCGGAGTTCGGGGAGTCCCAGCAAAGGTCGCCGATGTGCGTCAGGCCGTCGTCAGCGCAGTTGCGGTACCGGCGTTCGATGTAGCCCACCGACAGGTCCCAGCCCATGCCCAGCGGAGACGCCTGGTTGTTGGTGGCCGACGTCCGTCCGTCCACGGACTGGGAGTTGTACTGCAGCGACAGCTCCGGAGCCACCCCCGCCGGCGGCTTCGGGATGTCCACGGGCAGGCTGTAAGTGAAGGCGCCCGAGCCGACCGAGACGTTCCAGGAGCCGGAAGGGCTCAGCACGGAGGCCCGGTAGTCACCGGCGTCGGAGGAGGAGCCGGACGCCAGCGTGTACACCGTGCTGCCCGACGTCGCGGCGGCGGTCATCACCGAGGGCTGGAAGGCGGTCGTGCCCCGGCCGCCCGGCTGGTAGAGGGAGACCTTGGGCCTGGGATCGCCGTCGACCGGAACGGTCGCAGTGATCGTGCCCTTGGCCAGGTTGTTGCTGACCGGCAGCTGCCGGGCGGCGGCCGGCGAGCAACCCTTCGCCTTCGGCTTCGTCAGCGCACAGGCCGGCAGGGCCACCACCCTCAGCCGGGCGGCGAAGTTGCCGCCGTAGGCGTTGCGGAAACCGGAGTAGTCGAAGGTGAGGTTCACCGGGCCGGGGGTGCCCCGGCCGTCGCGCCGGGTGAGCTGGGCTCCCACCCCGATGCCGCCCACCCGCCGCACCTGCGTGTGGTCCAGGACCTTGACGTCGACGGTCGCGGGCGCCGGTGCGGCGATCGCCGGCCATTGCTTGGCCAGGGCCTTGGCAGGAGCCGGGCCGACGTGCACGACGGCGGCACCGGTGCTGCCGCCGGGAGGCGTCACCGGCAGGCTCCGGCCCGGCTTCAGACCGGACAGGGCAAGACGGGCATGCGCCACCACCGGCCAGGACGATCGGACGGGCTTCGTCTGTGTCGGCTCTGCGGCGTCACGCCGCGCGCCGCCGGACGCCCGTCCGGACACGTTCACCGAGTGCTGGCGCCCCGCCGCGGCCGCCTTGACCGTACCGGCCGCCTCGGCGGCCGGCGCGGCCAGCAGCGATGCCGCGAGTGCCACGGCCAAGGCCCATGGGGCGCTTCTTCCCTGTCTGCGCGCGAATCGCACGGACCATCCCCAACCCAAAGAAGGCCGGGACCCAGCCCGGCACGCCTGCAAAGAAAAGGGCCATGGCATCGGGTCGTTGGTGATGCGCCCACCAGGTCGGGGCCAGGCCGAAGGCGCACGTTAAGCGGCAGGCACCCGGCAGGGACAGCCCCTCAAACCGGACTGATCCACAAGAACCATCTCTTCACCACGCGCTCACAGGAGTAATTTTGCAAACCTGTTGCCTGGCGTTGGCAAACCATGTCGTGACCTGCGGAAGCCGTCTGGCGCACGGGCGTCCCGAGTGGTTGAATCCTGCGGCGCACACAGCGTGAACATGTCCTCTGCCCTGCTGCCTCAGGTCGATGAAGGGTCCCGAAAAGACACATGAAGCGCGAGACACCCAGCCACCTGACCCGGCGGCAGATACTGCGACGAGCATGCGGAATCACCGCCACGGCCCTCGTCGGTTCCATGGCCCTCACCCAGGCCGGCACCGCCTCGGCGGCCGTGGCCGCCTCGAAGCGCTTCGACCTCACCGACGCTTCCACCGAGTGGTTCCGCGAGATCCTGCTCAACGAGACTCGGATTCTTCAGTCGTTCGCCTTCGACAACATCAACAAACACCTGTATACGGCACAGTTGGTACAGGATGGGCGCCTCCTGCCCGGTGAGACGCGCGCCTTCACGGGGGCCGACCGTTCCACGAACGGTGACCTGTGCATCACCCGCCTGGACTGGCAGGGCCAGATCATCGGACGGATGTACCTCAAGGGATTCGGCCACGGTGTGTCCATCGGCGCCGAACCCTCGGGCAACGGCACCTACGTGTGGACCGAAACGAATTCGGTTCCCGACGGGAACAACGACGGATACGGAACGAAGGTCGCCCGGTTCAAGTTCACCAACGGGGCGGTCCTCCAACCGGACTCGGCGCAGGTCACCCGGTACGACCCTGTGCCCGGCTCGGACCACAACACCGTGGCCGTCGACCCCGTCAACAACCGCATCGCGCACCGTTACCGGCTCAGCGGCACCTGGAAGTACAGCCTGTACGACCTGGCCGCGTTCAAGGCCGGCACGTTCACCGCGCTGGCCACGATCACCCAGCCCTCGGTGCTCACCGGCCCCACCTTCCAGGGCTACACCACCATGGGCCAGTACCTCTACACCCTGGACGGGACCGCCTACACCTACGACAACACCGGCAAGCAGACCAGTACCAGCAACACCTACGTCACCTCGATCGACTGGAACACCGGCACCGTCTACGAGCGGCGGCTGAGCAACGCCGGCGAGAGCCTCTTCTACCGCGAGCCGGAAGGGCTGGCCATTCAGATCCCCGACACCACCAACCCGGCTGCCGCCCGGCTCTTCCTCGGCTTCGGATCCGAGGAGTCCGTCACCCGGACCGACAAGAAGGCCAGCTTCTACTACAAAGATCTCCTGGTCTGAAATCGCCGTGGGCGACTGGCACCCGCCGGCCCACGTCCCACCCCGTCAAACGCGGGCCAACGACCCCCTCGACTCAAAGGCAACTCCATTGGCCGTCGCAGGGTGCCAGCCGCACCGGGCGGAGCGGCCCTCCCCGGCGGCTCGTCGTGGCGCGACCGTACCTCACGCGCCGTCACAGCAAACCCGGCTGACGGGCAGTGGCCGGCAGGCATGCAACCGCGCGGCCGCGGACAGTGGCCGCGCAGCTCCTCCGTGAGGCGGGGGGACTGCGGTGGCCGGCGGCCGCGCGCCGCTGCACCGCCGCGAACGACATCCCCTCCCCCGCCCACACGACCAGCTCGCCATCCAGGACCAGGCCCTCGGGCAGGTCCGCAGCCGCGTGCACCGGCTCAGGGAAGCAGGCCTGGGTCCGCGGTCGGTCGGATTCGGTCCCGTCAGCTGCCCCCTTCGAGGGCCCGGACGCTGACGGAGTCATTCGCGCACCGCAACAGTGCAGCTCACCTCTGGCACCGAGCTCGTCCAGGACCGGGCGGTGCAGCTTGGCCCACACCCGAGCGTCCGTCCACTCAGTGAACCGCCGGAAGGCAGTGACCCCCGAAGGACCAAAGCCCGGGGGCAGTTGATTCCAGGTGCAACCCGAGGTGGCCACGAAGATGATGGAGCCAGCACCTCCCGGTCCCCTCGCCGACGGTGCCCTCCCCTCTGCGGGCGAACCCGCGCCGACGGCACCACCCGCTGAACAACGCCCACAGGTCATCCGGCGCCATCCGCTCGACAAGCGCAGCAGTCATCACCCCAAGACTGCCGCAAGATCACGCCAACTGAAATGACTTCTAAACCCCGGGATGCGGCCGCAGGAAGCGCCAGAGCGCCGAACGGCGCGCGGCCGGGGAATCGGGTGTGAGCGCTGCTGGAGAGCTGTCACAGGCGCGTATGGAAGCGTTGGAGGACATTGACCCCGGCTGGGCCGGTATGAGACATCGGCTGGCAGAGGTGCTTTCGGCTCATGCTCGCGCACGTCCAGGGCGGCAGGACACTCCCCCAAACCGCGGGCGAAGTGATCGTGCGAGGCGAAGACCTCGGCGCGTGGGTGCGGGCGCAGCGGGCGAGCTGGACAAACTGCGGCCGGCGCAGCAGTGGCTGCTCTCCGGTGTGCTC
Organism: Streptomyces sp. NPDC028635; assembly: GCF_040637635.1. NCBI lineage: Bacteria > Bacillati > Actinomycetota > Actinomycetes > Kitasatosporales > Streptomycetaceae > Streptomyces > Streptomyces sp. NPDC028635. The sequence continues at coordinate 62,780 of NZ_JBEZWX010000003.1, forward strand.
GGGATCGAGCCGCCGGCCGAAGGCGAGACGGCGCGGCCGGTACGGCGCAGCCAAGACGAACGCTGGGCCGCCAACCTCACCGCTGCGCGGCACTACCACGCCCACGAAGGCCATCTCAACGTTCCCCGTAAGCACGTCGAAAGCGTGGGCGGCGTCGAGTACAAACTCGGGGCATGGCTTGACAACGCCCGACGCCGAGCCAACCCACTCACCCCCGAACGCCGCACCCAGCTCAACCAGCTCGGCATGCGTCGGAAGTAGTTCTGGTGACCGTTGTGCCAGAGAGAATGGAGTGACCTCGCGCGGTGACTGTCACAAGGCCCCGGCGTCCCGGGCAGTCCAGACGCTTGGATAGATCGGACGGAAGCCGAGCTCCCGGCGGATGCGCTGGTTGGACATGATTCCGAACCATGGGTCGGGGTCTGCGAGGTCGTAGAGTCCGGCGGGCATCTCGACGCCGTTGAGCCGGTACAGCTCGAGCGTGGTGACGGGGGCGTCATCGGCGATGTTGTAGATCCGGCCGGCGATGCCTGGCGCGTAGAGCAGACGCATCAGGCCTTGGGCGACGTCTGCGTGGTGGGCCATCTGCAGGCGCTGGTGCGGCGCCCAGCCGGCGGCCCAGTGCAGGGAGTTGGCGAGGTGCGGGTCGCCCTCGCCGTAGACGAAGGGGAGCCGTCCGATGCGTACGTCCAGGCCCTTGAGGGCGAGCAGTTCGCGCTCAGCCTCGGCCTTGGAGGCGGGGTAGGCGCCCCACATCGCGCCGCCTGGCCGGCTCTCGTCCTCCTCGGTCAGCGGGCGGCCCCGGCCGGTGCCGTACACGTTGCCCGTGCTGACCTGGACGAACCGCTGCACGCCGGAGGCCTGTGCGGCGCGGCCCAGGTGCACGGCGGCATCCCGGTTGACGGCCCACGCCTCCTCGTCCGGCACCCCGCGGAAGGAGGCGGCGATGTTCACGACGGCGTCCACGTCGGCGAGTGCCTTGCCGAGTGTCTCCTCGTCGCGCATGTCTCCCACCGCGACCTGGGCGCCCAGTTCCGCGAAGCGCTCGCCGCGGGCCGCGTCCCGGACCAGGACGCGCACCTCCTCGCCCGGCTGCCGCTGCGCCAGCAGCCTCGGTACGAAGCGGCGTCCGACCTGTCCCGTCGTGCCGGTCACCAAAGTCAGCATGATGTGCTCCTCACGCATTGCGTGGCCTGTCGTCGGCCTCCAGCCTCGGTGGATGCGGTGACGGCCGGGAGAGACCTCCTTATCGGGGGATCGGGAGTCCCTGGATAAGCCGGCCGGCGTCCCGCACCCTGGAGGGGTGGACCGAGCCGAACTCGCCGACTTCCTGCGCCGCGCTCGCGCCCGCCTGGACCCCTCCGACGTGGGGCTCACGGCCGGCGCCCGCCGCCGTACGCCGGGGCTGCGCCGCGAGGAGGTGGCCCAGCTCGCGGGCATGTCCGTGGACTACTACACGCGCCTGGAGCAGTCCCGCGGCCCGCGCCCGTCCCGCCAGATGCTCACCGCGCTGGCCCGTGCCCTGCGCCTGACGGAGGACGAACGCGATCACCTCTTCCACCTCACCGGTGAAGAGCCGCCGCGCCGGCAGGCGACCAGCACCCACGTGCGCCCGGGCCTGCTCCTGGTGCTGGACCGGCTGCACGACACCCCGGCCATGGTGGTGACCGACTGCGGTGACGTCCTGGCCCAGAACGCGCTGTCCCGGGCGCTGAGCGGAGACGTCCTCGCCCGCCCGCCCCGGGGACGCAACATGATCCGCCGCTTCTTCCTGGACCCGGCGGCGCAGGAGCTGTTCCCGCCCGAGGACCGCCCGCAGCGCGCCCGGGAGCAGGTCGCCGCCCTGCGAGCGGTGTCCTCAGCCCGTCCCACGGACCCCGAACCCGCCTCGCTTATTGCCGAACTGCGCTCCTTGAGTGAGGAGTTCGCTCACCTGTGGGACGAGCATGAAGTCGCGGTACGCCGCGCCACCACGAAACGCTTCCGGCACCCTGCGGTCGGCACCCTCGAACTCGACTGCGAGGTCCTCGTCAACTCCGACCACAACCAGCAGCTGGTCATCCACACGGCCCGCCCGGGCACAGAGTCGTACGAGCGCCTGCAATTGCTGCGGGTGGTCGGCCTGCAGGACCTGACTCCGACGATCCCGTGAACACGCCCGCGCCACCCGCTCTTCTTCGAAGACCGCGTTGGTGCTCACTTGCTGTGCGCGTCACCGGGCTGGGAGGGTCGGTGGCACCAGGCCGAGGCGGACGCTGCTCAGGTGGTGGTGCTCTGCAGGAGGCGTTCTGCCTGTGCGGCCGCGACGCTGCAGGCGGCGCGCACGAAGGCAGCGACGGCCGGTGATCGGGCGTCCTGCGGCCAGGCGACCGCCAGGGTGGCGTCCGGGAGGTCGCTGACCGGGCGGTAGATGATCCCGGATCGCGGATAGCGTCGGGCTACCGAGGCGGGCGCGAAGAACACGATGCTGCCTGTCTCGACGAGACTGAAGATCTCCGACAGGTTCGATGCCGGCCGCGCCTCCCCGCGCTGAGGGGCGTGCTCGACAGGCCGGCCGTGGTCGGCCGGTGAGCCGTCGGGGAGCTTGCGGCCGGCCAGGTCGTCCAGGCACAGCCGGGTGTGGGCGGCCAACGGATCGGCGGCGGCCAGGGCGACCAAGACCGGCTCTGTGAGCAGCGGCTCGCTGTCCAGGCCGCGGCTGTCGAAGGGGCACAGTACGAGTCCCACGTCAGCGAGGCCGTCGCGCAGTGCCTGCGGCTGTTCGCCGAACCCTCCGAGGACCAGCTCGGCCGGCAGGGACGCGTCGTCGGCGCCGTAGGTGTCAAGGATTTGCGGCAGCAGACCACCGTCGACGTCTGCTTTGAGGGCGACCCGCAGCCGCGGCGACGCACTGCCTGCCTGCCTGGCCCGGTGAGCGGCGGCGGTGACCGCCTCCAGGGCGGTACGGGCATCGCGCAGCAGGACCTCCCCGGCCGCGGTGAGCTTCACCTGCCGGGTGGTCCGCTCGAACAGCGACACACCGAGCTGCCGCTCGATGTCCCGGATGGTGCGGGACAGAGGGGGCTGCGCCATGCCCAACCTGGCGGCGGCGCGTCCGAAGTGCAGTTCCTCCGCGACCGCGACGAAGTACCGCAGCTGGCGCACCTCAAGGTCATTCATATCCTCAGGGTATCAATGGCGACCAGGTCGGTCCTTCAGCTGCACTTTCGCGCCAGGTTGACTGTGAAGCAATCGGCACGGCCTCGGGGTGCCGCCGTCGACCGTCTTTCACGGAGGAATTCATGATCGTCATCACCACACCGACCGGCGATATCGGCCGACAGGTCGTGGACCGTGTCCTGGAGGGCGGCGAGCCGGTCCGTGTGATCGTCCGTGACCCCTCCCGGCTGCCGGCGCACGTGCGCGCACGGGCCGAGGTGGTTGAGGGCTCCCACGCCGACGCCGACACGATCACGAGGGCGCTCAAGGGTGCCGACGGGATGTTCTGGCTCGTGCCGCCGGCCGGATTCCACGATGCCGGCAGCGCACGGAGTCACTACCTGGAGTTCACCCGGTCCGTCTGCCGGGAAGCCGCAGCCCGGGGCGTGCGGGTGGTGGGCGTCACCTCTCTGGGCCGCGGGTACCAGGGCGAGGCCGGACTCCTGTCGGCCGCGCTGGCCATGGACGAGCTGATCGAGGCCAGCGGCGTTCCCTACCGGGCGCTGGCCCTGCCGTTCTTCATGGAGAATCTGCTCCGCCAGGCCCCGGCGATCAAGGAACACGGGACATTCTCCATGGCGAACGCCGCAGACCGGCCGCTGCCGACCGTCGCCACCCGGGACGTCGCCGCCGCCGCGGCAGCGCTTCTCCTCGACAGCTCCTGGAGCGGGCAGGCCCGAGTCCCCCTGGCCGGCCCCGACAATCTGACCCCCGACGCCATGGCCGAGGTCATCTCCGACACCCTGGGCCGCACCGTCCGGTACCACCAGATCCCGCTGTCGGACTTCCGGACCGCGATGGTGCAGCGCGGCGCCAGCCCGGCATTCGCCCAGGACATGGCGGCCATGGTTGAGGCGCAGAACAACGGGATCTACGACACCGAACCCCGCAACCCGGGCTCCGCCGCTGCCACCGGTTTCCGCCAGTGGTGCCAGGACACCCTCAAGCTGGACACCCGGCCCTGACATCACGCTGATCAGCGTGCGGTGCAGCGCAGGAACGCACTGCCCCGCACGGCGATGGCGGCGGTCGGCGCCGAACCGGTTACCCACTCCAACCCCGCAGTCTTACGGCATTGACAGCCTGGCCGGGCGCCGTTCAGGACGGGGGCGAGCAGCACGGCGGCCGGTGTGAGCAGCAGCAGGGGCACGGAGGGCCGATACAAGGGCAGGTCAACGGGAGGCTAGAAGGCCGTCCACCAGGGCTCGCAGCCCGTCCTGGTAGGTGTCCTCAGCGGTCAGTGGTGACCAGCGGTCCGCGACCTGCGCCAAGCGGGGTAGCTCGCTTGGGTCGAGCTCTGCGAAGACCCGCTCGCGGTAGGTGGGGCGGTCGTCGTCTGTGCGCCTGCGGGCGGCTGTCGCACGGACCACGATTTCTCCGGCCGTGTAGTACCAGATCGCGCGATAGCCGTGTACGGCCCGCTCGGGGGTCAGCCCGCATGCGACCAGGCCATCGACGATCTGCTCGACGAACCACAGGGCGGATGTGGCCATCAGATCGTCGGCGGTCAGCACCTGAACGATCCAGGGGCAGGCTGCGAGTGCCTCGTGGATCGAGGCGGCGGCAACGACGATCCGCTCGCGAGGCTGAGCGGGCAGTTCGGGTCGGTGCAGCGTCCGCGCGGCGTAGTCGTCCAGCAGCAGGACGAGCAGTTCTTCCTTGTTGCGGACGTGGTGGTAGAGCGCCATCGGCGTACTGCCGATCTCCGTGGCCAGCCGCCGCATGGTCAGCCTGTCCACGCCTTCCGCGTCCACGATACGACGGGCTGTTGTGACGACCTCCTCGCGGGAGATGCGGGGAGGTCGGCCGAGGGTTTTGCGCGGTGCGGACGGTTGCGGCATGCCCTCATCATCCCCCAGGTGTCGACAAGGCCGATCCCTTGGCGCTACTTTCCTTACATGTATAAAAACTCGCGAGGGCGCCCCGGAACGGTGCTGGCAGCCGCAGCCGTCGCCCAGTTCGCCGTCGCCCTGGACTTATCCGTGGTCAACGTCGCCCTGCCCGCGATCCGTACCGCGCTGGGGTTCGCACCGCTGGACCTGTCGTGGGTCGTGCACGTCTACGCGCTCACGCTGGGCGGATTCCTGCTGCTGGGAGGCCGCGCGTGTGACCTCTACGGCCGACGGCGGTTGTTTGTGCTCGGCTTGGCCGTCTTCGGACTGTGCTCACTGGCCGGCGGGCTCGCCCAGGCGCCCTGGCAACTGATCGCCGCGCGCGCCGGCCAGGGTCTGGGGGCCGCCGCGGCCACCCCGGCCACGCTGGCGATGCTCACCACCGCCTTCCCCGAGGGCCCGCAGCGCGTGCGCGCGCTCGGGGTGTGGAGTGGGGTGAACGCCGCGGGCGGAGCGCTGGGCGTGCTGGCGGGTGGGCTGCTGACCCAGTACGCGGGCTGGCGCTGGGTGATGCTGATCAATCTTCCCATCGTCGTGGTGGCTCTCGCGCTGGTCCGCGCAGGCGTGCCCGCCGAAGCGCGTCCGGCCCGAAGCGAGCGGCTGGATGCGCTCGGCGCCGTCCTGGCCACCGGTGGAGTCGGGCTGCTGGTGACCGGAGTCGTGCGCACCGACGCCGAAGGATGGGACTCCCCGGCCACATGGACGATGCTCGTCGCCGCAGCCATCCTCCTGGTTGCCTTCGTCGTCACCGAATCCAGGGCTTCCGCACCATTGTTGCGCCTCGGCATGCTGCGCAACCGCTGGGTCGCCGGCGCCAACGTGCTGGTCTTCTTCTCCACGGCCGGGCAGTTCGCGGCGTTCTACTTCGTGTCCTTGTACATGCAGCAGGTTCTGGGCATGAGTGCCGCGGCAACCGGTGCCGCGTTCCTGCCCTTTTCCGCAAGCCTGGTCGCGGGCAGCATCGTCGCGACCCGCGTCACCGCGGCACGCACCCCCCGTGCGTCGCTGGTGCCCGGCGCCCTCCTCGCCACCGCGGGCCTGGCCTGGTTCACCCGCATCAGCCCCGACGGCGGCTTCCTCACCGACGTGCTCGGCCCCTGCATCGTCACCGGCATCGGCGTCGGACTGGTCATCGCCCCTACCGTCGCCGCCGCAACCACCGACGTCGCCTCCCATGAGGCCGGCATGGCCTCCGGCCTCATGAACAGCTCCCGCCAACTCGGCGGCTGCATCGGCTTGGCCGCCCTCGCCACCATCGCCGCACACCGCACCGGCGCGGCCACCGGCCCCGCCGCGCTCAACGACGGCTACGCCCTGGGCCTTGCCGTCGCCGCCGCCCTCTTCGTGATCGCGGCGATCGTGGCGATCGGTGTGCTGCCCCGCCGCCGGACCGAAACACCTGGTCCACGACCTGCCACCCCCGCAGAGAACCGACTGGAAGGAACGCCTTCATGACGACGACTCCCCTCTCACCCGTGGATCTGTTCGCCGCGGCGCTGCACATCCACCCCGACGGCGACGTCCGAGCCGCCGAACGGCGGATGACAAGCAACGAATCGGGCGCCTGGCAGCTCGCGACATTTCACGTGGAGACCGACGCCGACGTTCACGCAGACCACTGGGAGATGCACCCGCAGGCCGAGGAGGCGGTGTGCTGCCTGACCGGCGGTATCCGCCTCTACTTCCGTCCCGCCAGGCCCGACGACACCGAGGAAATGGTGCAGTTGCAGCCGGGCACCGCCGTGATCGTCCCCCGCGGCCGCTGGCACCGCCTTGAGCTCGACGCCCCCAGCGACCTCATGTCGATCACCCTTCGCGACGGCACCCGCCTCGAAAAACGCACCGGCACTCGCTGACAGCGGGGTGGCCCGGCCGGGTCTACCGCCGGGCCACCCCATGGCACGGTGACTCTTCGCCCGTACGCCATCCGTGCGAGGCGAGATGACAGCCGCCGTCGCGGCGGGAGCGATCGCTGCCCGGCCACCCGTGCCGCCGAGCCGATCCGGCACCCGCCGCGGCCAGGCCTGACTGCTGTCTTCACCTCGACCGGTCCGACGTATCGGTAACTCCGCCCCGCGTCCTGATGGGCTGCGGCCGAGGACATGGTCCGTGGTCTTCACGCGACCCGTGTCCCCTCCAACGCCTCGGGCGAGGGACTGGACGGCGGCTTCGCCTGATCCGTCAGGGCGGGGTAGTCGTTGTAGCCGGTGGCTCCGCCCACATACATGAAGTACCGGTCCCGGACCGGGTTGAGCGGTGCTCCGAGGCGGAGGCGGGTGACCAGGTCGGGGTTGGCGAGGAAGGGGCGGCCGAGCGCGACCAGGTCGGCGCCGCCCGCCAGCATCTCCCGTGTGGCCCGGGTGACGGCCTGCGTGGTCAGGCCGGTCAGGTCGGGGTTGCCGATCAGGATGCCGGGCCAGTCGGCGCGGATCCGCCGGTACCAGCCGGTCGCCGGGTCGGCGCGCACCAGGTGCAGATAGGCGAGGTCCAGCCCTTTGAGGTGGTCCAGGAGTGTGGCGTAGAGGCTGTCGGTGTCCTCTTCCAGGACACCGTTGACCGTGCTCGCCGGGGAGATACGGATGCCCACCCGGTCCGCGCCGATCGCATCGGCCACCGCCTCGGTCACCTCCGCTGCGAATCGCACCCGCCGCTGGACTGAGCCGCCGTAGCCGTCGGTGCGGCGGTTGGTGTTGTCCGCGAGGAACTGGTGCAGCAGCATCCCGTTGGCCGAATGCACCTCCACGCCCTCGAAGCCCGCGTCGACGGCCCGGCGTGCGGCGGCGGCGAAGTCGGTGATCGTGGCCCGGATGTCGTCGGTCGTCATCGCGTGCGGGACGGCGGCCTGCCGGTGGCCCTGTGGGGTGAAGATCGTCTCCGGCAGCGGGACAGGGGAGGGTGCGAGGGGCGTGAGGCCGGTGGTCGCCGGGTGGCTGACCCGGCCGCCGTGCTGGAGTTGCAGGAACATCCGTCCGCCGGCCGCGCGGACCGCATCGGTGACCCGCCGCCATCCTGCGGCGTGCCGGTCGGTGTAGATCGCGGTGATGTCGGGGTACGTCTGTCCGGCCTGGTTGGGCGTCGAGCCCTCGGCGATGATCAGCCCGGCAGAAGCCCGCTGAGCGTAATGGGTGACCATCAGGTCCGTCGGGGTACCGTCGACCGTCGCACGGTTGCGGGTGAGTGGGGCCATCACGAGGTGGTTGGGGAGGGCGAGCCGGCCGAGCCGGGCGGGGGCGAGGAAGTCGGTTGTGCGCGTCATGCCGGCACGGTAGAACTTGACATTGATGTGAGGTTCAAGCCCTCTTCTGTCGGAGGCCGACATGCGGATCGGTGAACTGGCCCGGCGCACCGGCGTGAGCGAGCGGTCGCTGCGCTATTACGAGACCCAGGGGCTGCTCACCGCCGAGCGCACCCCGGGCGGGCACCGCGACTACCCGGAGACGGCCGTCGACCGGGTCATCCGCATCCAGGAGCTGTACGCGGCCGGGCTGCACAGCGAGAAGATCCGGCAGTTGCTGCCCTGCATGCGCGACCGGGACGGCGGGCCCTCCGCGATCGCCACTCCCCGTCTGGTGCAGGATCTGAGCGCCGAACGCGACCGGATCGACCGCATGATCGCCGACCTGCGCCGTTCCCGGGAGACCCTGGACGAGGTCATCCGCACGGCCCGGAACGCCTGACCGGCTGTCCTCCGGACCGGCTCGTGCCGGGACGCCGGACCACTCCTCCGGACCGGCTTCTGCCGGGACGGCGGAGTGCCGGGGGCGCGGTGCCGGGCGCGGTGCCGGGGGCGCGATGCCGAGGCGCCCGTATGGCCGTCGAGAGAATGTGCGCGGGGATGTCGATCCAGCCAGGCTCTGTACGACGCAGGGGTGAGAGAACGACATCAGCACGAGAGGCGAAGGCCATGCCGAAGGTCCGCGTACACAACGTGACGATCTCCCTCGACGGCTTCGCGGCCGGCGCGAACCAGCGACTGGACGCCCCGTTCGGCGACGGTGTCGGCTGGGGTGACGACCTGCACAACTGGTTGGTCTCCGCGGGGGCGGATTTCGCCGCGGGGAAGACCGGAATCGACGTCGACTACTTCGCCCGCGGCGAGCACAACATCGGCGCCACGATCATGGGGCGGAACATGTTCGGCCCGCAGCGCGGGCCGTGGGAGGACGAGTCCTGGAAGGGCTGGTGGGGCGACAACCCGCCCTACCACCATGACGTTTTCGTCCACACCCACCATCTGCGCCCGACGCTGGAGATGGCCGGTGGAACGACCTTCCACTTCACCGACGAGCCGCTGGAGACGGTGCTCCAGCGCGCGTTCGACGCCGCGGGCGGCAAAGACGTCCGGATCGGCGGCGGCGCGGCGGTCATCCAGCAGTATCTGCATGCCGGGCTGATCGACGAGTTCCACGTCGTGATCGCGCCGCTGCTCATCGGGCGCGGGGAGCGGCTGTTCGACAGTCTGGCTTACGGGATCGACGGCTACCGGGTGTCCGAGCTGGTCGGCTCGCCGACCGTCACGCACGCGGTGCTGGTCCGCCGCTGATACGGGGCCAGGGTTCGCGGAGGTGAGTGTGCTGCCGTGCTCACCTCGGCGGACGGCGTATCGCGCGACGTTGCGGACACCGCTCCCCCAAGCCGGCGACCGTCAGACTTCGTTCGCCGGCGCCTCCCACCGACAGGGCACGGCTTCTGATCACGCTGCGGGTGGAAGCTGCTCGCGCACCCATCTGGGATCGGGGTTGGTGTGCGGCCGGCCGGCCACTATGACGGTCGGCACGGTCTCATTGCCGTCATTGGCTGCCCGCACTGCTGCGGCTCCTGCTGGGTCACGCCAGATGTCGACCCAGTGCAGCCGGCGGGCGCTGCGTCCCAGCCGGATGCGCAGTCGCATGCAGTACGTGCAGCCCGGCCGCCAGAAGACGACCGGTCGGCCGTCGGCCGCGCTGCGGGCTTGTGCCTCCAGCGCGCTGATCGACCGCGGGAAGATCAGGGGTGAGTGCACGACCGCGAGCACCACAAACACCGGGAGGAGTGCAGCGGCTGCGTCGGCGTTCCCCTTGAAGATCAGGCTCGTCGCGACAGCTGAGCCGCAGAGCACGAACAGCACAGGCAAGATCCAGGCGCGCCTCATGGTGACGCAGGCTATCGAGAAGCTGACATGCTCCTCGAACCTGGGGTTGTCCCGTGACCACGCCAGCATTCGTACAACGACCGCCGCAGCGCGACGGCCGACCCGGCGCCCGGACCAGCTTGCACCGCTGGCTCTCCTACGGCAGGCAGGGCGGCGGGCGCGGTTCACCGCGGGCACCGTTGTCACACAGCGGGCGTCACGGGTGCCGCGTCTTCCCCCGGGCGCTCGGCGGGGTCGTGGACGAAGGCGTGCGCGGCCGCCAGCTCGGCGCGGTTCGCCGCCTCGACCGCCTGCAGGAAATCGTAGGCGTCCGCGCCGATCGGTACGCGCAGTGGTGCCGTGGGCGACGCCACCAGGCGCAGGACGTGGTGGGCGAAAACCTCGGGCCGGCTCAGCCCTGGGTTGTCGGGCATGCCCCGCAGGCCCGCCTCGACGTCTCCCGTGCTCTGCGCGTAGGCCTGGATGCGGCCGGCGGCCTCGGCCAGCGAGGTGCCGTAGTGGGTGGCGAAACCGCCGGGCTCGACGGCGTGCACCCGGATACCGAAGGGCGCGACCTCCGCCGCCAGAGCCTGACTCATGCCTTCCAGCGCGTACTTGCCCGCCACATAGGCCGACAGGCCCGGCAGCCCCATCCGTCCGGCGATCGAGGAGACGTTGACGATGTGCCCGAAGCCCTGGCGGCGCATCAGGGGCAGGACCAAGCGGGTGAGCCGCCACGGCGCGACAGTCAAAACCTCCAGCTGCGCGCGTAGTTCGGCGTCGGACACCTCCTCGACCGCGCCGAACAGCCCTGCCCCGGCGTTGTTCACCAGCACGTCGACGCCGCCGAAGCGGTCGACCGCGTGGGCGACCGCCGCCTCGCACTGGTCGGCGTCACACACGTCCAGAGCCACCGCCGAGACCCGGTCCGGGTACCGGTCAGCCAGGTCACTCAGGGTGGCGGGTCTGCGGGCGGTGGCGACCACCCGGTCGCCGACTTCCGCGGCGGCGCCTGCCAGCGCCCGCCCGAGTCCTGAAGAGCACCCCGTCACCAGCCATCGCCGCGTCATGCGTCCCCCGGTCGCCGTGTCCGTGACCGCGGCCGTCAGCCGCGCAGCGCGATGATGGCAGCATCATGTTCAGGCCAGTAGAGGCGCGCGGAAGCACAGGCGGCGCGCATTCAGCCGCATCGGACAGCCCCGTGCTCCGTGACGTGCGCCGCACGGGTCAGGAACTTGTCGCAAGCGGGCCGGTCTGCCCCTTCGGGGCCCGGCTGGGCTGCCGGTCGTGGTCATCGCGTGGGCCGGTAATAGGACGCTACGGGATCACGGGCCTCCTGGTGGAGGGCCGGACCGTCGTGCGGCACGGTCGGCCAGGCGCCCGACGGGGGGTTGATCGCGACGAGTTGCTCGGTCGACAGGGCGTAGACGACCCGGCCGATGCCGGAGCGGACGATGCCGCCTTCGCACATGCCGCATGGCTGGCAGCTGGTGTACAGGGTGGTTCGGACGGCGATGTCCGGGTCGAGTTCGCGGGCCGCCCAGCGGGCGATCTTGAGTTCGGGGTGGGCGGTGATGTCGTCGTCCCGCCGGACCGTGTTGTGGGCCTCCGCGAGCACGGTGCCGTCCGGCCCGGCCAGGAGTGATCCGTACGGCGCGTCGCCCAGGATGACGGCGTGGGCGGCGATGCCGATGGCTCGCCGCAGAAGGGCCTCGTCGGCCGAGGTGATCATGATCGAGTGCTCCAGTGAGTGGCCACAAGGGTCAGTGCCCGCCATGCCGCGTCTGGCCGACGTGTTTCTTCCGGGTCCCCGTGGTAGGGGTCCAGTACGACGGTGTCGGCGCCCAGCAGGCGCAACTGGTCGAGGTCGTCGAGGATTTGCTCGACGGTGCCGACGCCGGCGGCCCGGTCGGAGGCGTCGACCGGTGCGCCGGTGATACGCAGGGCGATGCGGGGCGCGAATGCCGGCAGCGTGTGCCGTCGCAAGGACGCGCGCATGTGGGCGACGGACAGGCGCAGCGGATGCCAGGCGTCACCGAATCTCACGGCGCGCCGCAAAGCCGCCTCACTGTGGCCGCCGATCCACACAGGAACGTCGCCCTCCTGGCGCCCCGCGTTCCTGGCCTCCCGCAGGATGCCAAGACACTCGTCCGTCAGCCGGCCACGTGCCGTGAACGGTACGCCCAGGGCCTCGAATTCCTGCCGGGCCCAGCCCACGCCCACGCCGAGGACGAAGCGACCGCCGCTCAGCTGATGGAGGTTGGCGGCCATGCGGGCCACCAGCAGGGGGTGGCGGTACGGCAGGACGAGCACGGTCGTACCCAGCCGCACCCTGGTGGTGAGACCGGCCAGCCACGACAAGGTGGTGAACGGCTCGTAGAACGGCTCCGGATACCGCTCGGCCACGTCCGGGGTGACCGCCACATGGTCCGACACCATGAGGGCGCCCAAGCCGAGCCCTTCGGCGTGCCGCGCCCATTCACGCAGGATGCCGGGGTCGGTTCCCGGGCCGAAGTTCGGTACGTTTACGCCCAGTTGCATGACTCGAGGCTATCCCGGCAATCATGGCGCAGGGAACTCACTTCTCGCTGTTCAGCTGCTGATTCTCCGTGAATTTGCTGGTAGTTTCGCCGCATGGCCGGCAATCTTGACCACGTCGACTGGGCGATCATCGAGCAGCTGCAACGAGAGGCCCGCGTCTCTCTCAGCGAGCTGGGCCGCCGCGTGAACCTCAGCCCATCGGCCACCACCGAACGCGTCCGCAATCTGGAGGCCTCGGGCGTCATCACGGGCTACCGCGCCGAGATCGACCTGGCCAAGGTCGGCTATCCCGTCCTCGCCGTCGTCAGCCTCAAATACCCGGGCAACCGCCACGAGCCCCTGCGCCGCCTGCTGGCCGAACGCCGCGAGATCCTGGAGTGCCTGCGCACCACCGGCAACGACTGCTACACCCTCAAGGTGGCCGCGACCTCCATGGCACACCTGGAGACCCTCATGGACGAACTCGCCGGCTTCGGCAGTACCACGACGAGCGTCGTCTACAGCCAGACTCTCCCCTACCGCGGCCCCGTCTCCCCGACCTAGCTCCTCCGCTCAAGGGCCGCCGCGCGAGGCGGCCCTCCCTCCGCGGGGCGGGCTCGCCACCCGCGGAATCGTCGAAGTGGCTGGTGCCGCTCTCGGCGGGACGCGGAGGAGCACCGCTAGGACGTGGTTGCTGATGTGGGAGCGAGTCGACCGCTACGGCCAGATCCGGACCCGCACGAGCTGCGGGTCCTCCCCCACCACGAGCATCCGGGTCATGAGTGTGTGCGCCTCTTGTCGTGCCGTAGGAAGCCGGCGGTGCCGGGGCATCCCCCGGCACCCCGGCACCCCGGCACCCCGGCACCCCGGCACCCCGGCACCCGCGACGGTCACGTCAGGCTGTCACGTCCCGGCCGTGAGGTTCCGCAGCGCGATGTTCAGTTCCAGGACGTTGACCTGCGGGTCGCCGATGAAGCCGAGGGTGCGGCCCTGCGTGTGGTCCTCGACCAGTTTCTCCACCACGGCGACGCTGAGACGGTTGCGCGCGGCGACCCTGTGCACCTGGAGGGCCGCGTACTGCGGGGAGATGGCCGGGTCGAGGCCGGAGCCGGAGGAGGTGACCGCGTCCGCCGGGACGTCGGACGGGTCCACCCTGTATCCGGGGACCGAATTGTCCCTCACGACCGCGGACTTGGCGTTCTCCACCTGCTGGATGAGGTCCTTGCTGTCCGCGGACAGGTTGGTGGCGCCGGACAGGATCAGCTTGTACCGCGTGTTCACGGTGTTGGTGCCGAGCCCGTTCGCCGGGCGACCCTGGAACCACCGCAGGTCCGGGTCCGCGGTGCGCTGTCCCTGCTTCAGCGGCAGGTTGTACGACTGCCCGATCAGGGAGGAGCCGACGACTCTGCCGTCCGCCTGGATCTCGGAGCCGTTGGCCTTGTCGTGGAAGAGGCCCTGGGCGATGCCGGTGACGACCAGTGGGTAGATCACTCCGGTCACCAGGGTCAGCACGAGGAGGGCGCGCAGGCCCGCTCCCAGCAACCGGGCCGTGTTCACAAAGGAGGTGTTCATGTCCTTCACCCGATTCCGGGGATCGCAGAGATGAGCAGGTCGATGAGTTTGATGCCGATGAAGGGGGCGACGAGGCCACCGAGGCCGTAGATGCCGAGATTGCGGCGCAGCATCTTGTCGGCGCTCATCGGCCGGTAGCGCACGCCCTTCAGGGACAGCGGCACCAGCGCGATGATGATCAGCGCATTGAAGACGACCGCCGACAGGATCGCGGAGTCGGGCGAGGACAAGTGCATGATGTTCAGCTTGTCCAGGCCGGGATAGACGGCGGCGAACAGCGCCGGGATGATCGCGAAGTACTTCGCGACGTCGTTGGCGATGGAGAACGTGGTCAACGCGCCCCGGGTGATCAGGAGTTGCTTGCCGATCTCGACGATCTCGATGAGCTTGGTCGGGTTGGAGTCGAGGTCGACCATGTTGCCGGCCTCCTTGGCGGCCGAGGTCCCGGTGTTCATGGCCACGCCGACGTCGGCCTGGGCGAGGGCCGGGGCGTCGTTGGTGCCGTCGCCGGTCATCGCGACGAGCTTGCCGCCGGCCTGTTCCCGTTTGATGAGGGCCATCTTGTCCTCGGGGGTGGCCTCGGCGAGGAAGTCGTCGACGCCGGCCTCTTCGGCGATGGCCTTGGCGGTCAGCGGGTTGTCGCCGGTGATCATGACGGTCTTGATGCCCATGCGGCGCAGTTCCTCGAACCGCTCCCGCATGCCGTTCTTGACGACGTCCTTGAGGTGGATGACCCCCAGGACGCGGGCGCCCCGCTCGTCGTCCACCGCGACCAGCAGCGGGGTTCCCCCTGCCTGCGATATCCGGTCGGTGAGTTCCTGGGCGTCGTCGGCGACTTCGCCGCCGCGCTCCTGCACCCAGGCGACGACGGAGGCGGCGGCGCCCTTGCGGATCCGGCGGCCGTCGATGTCGACGCCCGACATGCGCGTCTGGGCGGTGAACTCGATCCACTCGGCGTGCGCCAGCTCGCCCTGGTGACGCTCGCGCAGGCCGTAGTTCTCCTTCGCCAGGACGACGATGGAGCGTCCCTCGGGTGTCTCGTCGGCCAGCGAGGAGAGCTGGGCCGCGTCGGCCACCTCCGCCTCGGTGGTGCCGCGCACCGGTACGAACTCGGCGGCCTGCCGGTTGCCCAGGGTGATGGTGCCGGTCTTGTCGAGCAGCAGCGTGGAGACGTCACCGGCGGCTTCGACCGCGCGCCCGGACATGGCCAGGACGTTGCGCTGGACGAGGCGGTCCATGCCGGCGATGCCGATCGCGGAGAGCAGCGCGCCGATCGTGGTCGGGATCAGGCAGACCAGCAGGGCCACCAGCACGACCATCGTCAGGTGCGTGCCCGCGTAGCCGGCGAACGGCGGCAGCGTGGCGCAGGCCAGCAGGAACACGATCGTCAGGGACGCGAGCAGGATGTTCAGGGCGATCTCGTTGGGCGTCTTCTGCCGTGCGGCACCCTCGACCAGGTTGATCATCCGGTCGATGAAGGTCTCACCCGGCTTGGTCGTGATCTTGATGACGATCCGGTCGGAGAGCACCTTGGTGCCACCCGTGACGGCGCTGCGGTCACCGCCGGACTCACGGATGACCGGGGCGGACTCGCCGGTGATCGCGGACTCGTCCACGGACGCCACGCCGTCGACGACGTCGCCGTCACCGGGGATGACGTCACCGGCCTCGCAGACCACCAGGTCACCGATCTTCAGGTCGATGCCGGGCACCTGCTCCTCCGAGCCGTCACGCCCGAGCCGCCGCGCGACCGTGTCCGTCTTGGCCTTGCGCAGTGTGTCGGCCTGGGCCTTGCCGCGCCTCTCGGCGACCGCCTCCGCCAGGTTGGCGAAGATCACGGTCAGCCACAGCCAGGCGCTGATGGTCCAGCCGAACCAGTCCCCCGGGTCCTTCAAGGAGAACACCGTCGTCAGCACCGAGCCGACGAGGACGACGAACATCACCGGTGACTTGACCATCACCCGCGGATCGAGCTTGCGGAAGGCGTCGGGCAGGGACGTGAGGAGTTGCCCCGGATCGAAGAGGCCCGCTCCGACACGGCCCTCGGACGGGCTGTGACCGGTGGGGACGTCGCTGTGCGGCGCCCGGGTGGGAGTGGCTGTGGACATGGAGTCCTCTGACTTCTCTGTCTGCTCGGTCTTCTCGGTACGGGTGGTCATCACGCCAGTCCTTCGGCGAGCGGGCCCAGCGCGAGGGCGGGGAAGTACGTGAGACCGGTGATGATGAGGATCGCGCCGACCAGCAGGCCGGTGAACAGTGGCTTCTCGGTGCGCAGGGTGCCTGCGGTGACCGGGATCGGTCGTTGCCCGGCGAGCGAACCGGCCAGCGCGAGGACGAACACCATCGGCAGGAAGCGGCCGAGCAGCATCGCGAGTCCGGTCATGGTGTTGAACCAGTCGGTGTTCGCGTTCAGGCCGGCGAAGGCCGAACCGTTGTTGTTCGACGCGGAGGTGAAGGCGTACAGGACTTCGGAGAAGCCGTGCGCACCGGAGTTCAGCGTGGAGTGCGGCGGAGTCGGCAGCGCCATCGAAGCCGCCGTGAAGACCAGTACCAGCGCCGGGGTGATCAGGATGTAGGCGGCGGCCAGTTTCATCTCCCGCGCGCCGATCTTCTTGCCCAGGTACTCCGGCGTACGGCCGACCATCAGCCCGGCGATGAACACCGCGATGACCGCCATGATCAGCATGCCGTAGAGGCCGGAGCCGACGCCGCCGGGCGCGATCTCGCCCAGCATCATGCCGAGCATGGTGATGCCGCCGCCCAGTCCGGTGAAGGAGGAGTGGAAGGAGTCCACCGCGCCGGTCGATGTCAGCGTCGTGGTGACCGCGAAGATCGAGGAGCCGCCGATGCCGAAGCGGACCTCCTTGCCCTCCATCGCGCCGCCCGCTGCCTGGAGTGCCGGGCCGTGGTGGGCGAACTCGGTCCACATCATCAGGGCGACGAAGCCCAGCCAGATGGTGGCCATGGTGGCGAGGATGGCGTAACCCTGCTTCACCGAGCCGACCATGACGCCGAAGGTGCGGGTCAGGGAGAACGGGATGACGAGGATCAGGAAGATCTCGAGGAGGTTGGTGAACGGGGTGGGGTTCTCGAAGGGGTGGGCGGAGTTGGCGTTGAAGTAGCCGCCGCCGTTCGTGCCCAGTTCCTTGATGGCTTCCTGCGAGGCGACCGCACCGCCGTTGAACTGCTGTGTGCCGCCCATGAACTGGCCGACCTCGTGGATGCCGGAGAAGTTCTGCAGGACACCGCAGGCGACCAGGATCACTGCCGCCACGGCCGCGATCGGCAGCAGGATCCGCAGGGTGCCGCGCACCAGGTCGGACCAGAAGTTGCCGAGTTCACCGGTGCGTGAGCGGGCGAAGCCCCGGACCAGGGCGACCGCGACGGCCATGCCGACGGCCGCGGAGACGAAGTTCTGCACGGCGAGTCCGGCGGTCTGCACCACGTGCCCCATGGTCTGCTCGCCGTAGTAGGACTGCCAGTTGGTGTTGGTGACGAAGGAGACGGCCGTGTTGAACGACTGGGCCGGGTCGACCGAGGAGAAGTGCAGCGAGCCGGGCAGGACGCCCTGGAGCCGCTGGAGGAGGTAGAGGAAGAGGACACCGACGGCCGAGAAGGCGAGGACCGCGCGCAGGTAGGCGGGCCAGGTCATCTCGGTGTCGGGGTCGGCGCCGATGCCCTTGTAGATCCACTGCTCCACACGCAGATGCCGCTTGGAGGAGTAGACACGGGCCATGTAGGAGCCGAGAGGGATGTAGGCGAGGGCCAGTGCGCCCATGAGGGCGAGCAGCTGGAGCACGCCGGCCGGAACGGGACCCACGGCTCTCAGAACCTCTCCGGGAAGATCAGGGCGAGGACGAGATAACCCAGCAGGGAGGCGGCGACGACCAGGCCGACGACGTTTTCGACGGTCACAGCTTCGTCACCCCCTTGGCGACACAGGCCACCAGCGCGAATCCCGCGAGCACGGTGACGACGAAGGCCAGATCGGCCATCGCGAACTCCTGGAGTGAGGTTCGATTGAACGGACGACTAGAGGAAACCGCGTGTCCGACCGGTTCCGGTCGTCCGTTGACGGCTCTCTTACGGGGGCACGTACGGCTTTGACGGGTCTCTTACGGCCCTGTCCCGCACCGTCGCCGCCCTCAAATAGAAATGGATACCATTTTCATGTAACGTCTCTCCTCGTTCATCGACTCACCCGGCTCACCCGACCCATCCCCTGGAGGCCCCCCATGGCCGTGCCCAAGCGGAAGATGTCCCGCAGCAACACCCGTCACCGCCGCGCACAGTGGAAGGCCACGACGCCTCAGCTCGTGCCCGTCACCATCGACGGTGTCCCCCATCTCGTGCCGCAGAGGCTGGCCAAGGCGTACGAGCGCGGGCTGCTGCGCCCCGAAGGCTGAGTGCCGTGCCGTACGACCGACCTGATCGTCTCCCCGTCACCGTCCTGTCCGGCTTCCTCGGCGCCGGCAAGACGACTCTGCTCAACCACGTCCTCGGCAACCGTGAGGGCCTGCGGGTCGCCGTCATCGTCAACGACATGAGCGAGGTCAACATCGACGCCGCCCTGGTGCGCGGCGGTGAGGCCGCCCTGTCGCGCACCGAGGAGCGGTTGGTCGAGATGACCAACGGCTGCATCTGCTGCACCCTGCGCGACGACCTGTTGGAGGAGGTCGACCGGCTGGCCCGCGAGGGCCGCTTCGACTACTTGCTCATCGAGTCGTCGGGCATCTCCGAGCCCATGCCGGTGGCCGCCACCTTCGCCTTCGCTCGCGACGACGGGGCGACGCTGGACGCCCTCGCCCGGCTGGACACCATGGTCACGGTGGTGGACGCCGCGAACTTCCTCGCCGAGTTGGACAGCGGGGACGAACTCGTCGAGCGCGGCCTGGACCAGTACGAGGACGACGAACGCACCGTCAGCGACCTGCTGATGGACCAGATCGAGTTCGCCGACGTGATCGTGCTCAACAAGCTGGACCTCGTGGGCACCAAGGCCGCCGACGCGCTTCGTGCGACGCTCAGCCGCCTCAATCCGGCCGCCCGGATCGTCCCGGCCGTCCACGGCCGGGTGCAGGTGGACGCCGTGCTCGGTACCCGGTTGTTCGACCTGGAGCGGGCCCAGCAGGCGCCCGGCTGGGTCAGGGAACTCAACGGCGACCATGTGCCCGAGACGGAGGAGTACGGGATCTCCTCCGCCGTGTTCCGCTCCGCGGTGCCCTTCCACCCGGGCCGGTTGTGGGCGTTCGTGACCGAGGAACTCGACAGCGGAGCCTACGGGAGGGTCCTGCGCTCCAAGGGCTTCTTCACCCTCGCCAGCCGACCGCACGTGACCGGCCTGTGGTCGCAGGCCGGCTCCGTGGCCCGCTTCGAGCCCTCCGCCGCCCGTGACCCGGGCAGTTCCCATGCTCAGGAGCTGGTCTTCATCGGCACGGGCCTGTGCGCGGACGCGCTCCGAGCCGCGCTGACCGACTGCCTCATGGCGGGCGGCGAGGTCCTGCCGCCCGTCGACCCGTTCCCCGCCTGGGACACTTACGGCATCGACGACGCCTGCGAACACGAGCATCCGACACTCGTAGCGGGGCCCTGAAAGCTCCGGGCCGGGCGGTGGTCGCAGCCACGGCACCGCCCGGCCCGGGTACGTACCCCGACCCGGCCAGGACCTCTCGCGCTGCTCAGCAGTTTTCCCTGCCCGGATGCTCTTCATCACCCGCGATCGATGTCGCCGAGCAGAGGATCCGGGATCGACGTCCAACCGAGTGGTCCCAGCGACAGTTCCTGGTCGGTGAGCAAAGCCTTGTCGAGCGCGGAGCGAACCGCCTCCTGGTCCAGCCCCACTCCGGTCAGCGTGATCTCGCTGCGGCGTTCGCCGTAGTAGTCGTGCCAGTACCACGAGGCCAGCATCCGCCGCTGCGGGGAGGCGGCCGCCCAGCAGCGCGGGTCCTCGTCCAGCCATCGGTCCGCCTCGCGCAGTTCCAGATATGCGCCTGCCGACCGCCAGGCCACGACCACGTCAGGCCGGCTGCACAGCCACAGATGCCCGCGCCCGCGCACGACACCGGACATGACGACGGCGAGCGCCTCGGCCAACCGCTCGGGATGCAGCGGACGGCGGGCGCGCCAGCACAGGGTGCGCACCTCACCACTGCCGCCTCTGCGTGCACGCGGTGGCCCCACCGGCTCCAGCCGGGACCGCCACCCCTCGTCGGCGCCCGGCGGGAGGCGGCGGACGAGCGACGCAGGAAGCTCCCCCTCCGCACCGTCCGTCCCGGCAGAGGTCAGCAGCAGGGAGCTGTAGTTGAGTTGACCGATGAGTTCCACATCGCCGGGCTCGAAGGCCCGGCCCGCCGGCCGCGGCACGACCAGGATGTCGGCCGCCTCCACCTGGCGGGCGGCGGCTTCGGCGCGCGTCACCGACTCACCGCGGTCGCCCCCGCTCCACAGGAGTTGCGTCCGGTGGACGCACCCGATGTCCGCCAGGAACGCCTCCGTGTCGACGGCGACCACGAGCGGGGCCGCGTCGTAGTGGTCGCCCAGGGATCCGCTGCTCACCCGGGGGCGCCACAGTTCCACCATGAGGGACAGGACGTCGACGTCGCCCGGGACCGCCAGGACGACGTGGCTCGCGTCCGCGGAACGCCGCAGCGACAGCAGATCCTGGCGCAGGATGACGACCGGGTCCCCCGTCGCGCCCGGCAACGCCGTGCCCGCAAGCGCTGTGCCGCTGCCGGAGAGGAAGCGCTGGACCGTGGGGTACCCCTCGCCCTGCGCCTGGATCGACACCGCCAGAACCACGGCACGTGGAGAGAGCTTCAGTAACCGGTCGACCACAGCGCCGCGAACACAGGGCGTGTTGCCGGTCACGGCGCTCAGCAGACTTCTGCTCACGCCGCCCCCTCAGTTCAGGTGCGCGACGCGCTGAGGGGCGGGCGCCGCCCGCAGCCTGTCGGGCAGAGTGCCGTCGTCCGGCATCCCAGCCCGCAGCCACGCTCCGACCGCTTCGGCATCGGCCGTGGTGACGAGCGGGCCGAGACACACGAGGGCTCCGGCGGGCCTGCGATCGGCCGTGCACGGCTGTACCGCGGCATGCACGCCGCGTCCGCCCGGGCAGTGGACGATGTTCCGCAGGCATCCTGCGGAGATCATGACCCCGTGGCGGCTGTCCCGAACCGCCCGGCGCAACTCATCCATCACTTGCTCGGTCGCGGCCTCACACGAGGCGCAGACGACAAGGGTGAAGGGACGGCCACGGTGGCCGTGTGCGGCGTCACTCATGTGTGCACTCCTGCCGGGTCTCACGGTCGACGGCTTGCATGGCTGCCGTACCTCGCGCATCCGCACGGACAACGGCCACGAGCGCGCCCGTTGCTTCGGGTTGCTCGTTCTTCCTCGGGCGAGGGGCACGGCCCGGGCATGAGCCCTGCCCCCCGCCTTGACACCCCTCCGTCAGCGCGGAAGGGCTGCCGTCACCAGGACGACTTCGTCACTCCGGGCAGGAAGCCCGCGTGTGCCTGCTCCCTCACCCGGACACGGGAGAGCCCGAACTTGCGCAGGTGGCCCCGTGGACGGCCGTCGACGCTGTCGCGGTTGCGGACCCGGGTGGGGCTGGCGTCGCGAGGCTGGCGGCGCAGTTCGGCGACGGCCGCGCCGCGCTCGGCCTCCGTCGAGGACGGACGCCGGATGATCTCCTTCAACTCGGCGCGCCGGGCGGCGTACCGCTCGACGACGGCCTTGCGCTTCTCGTTCTTCGCGATCTTGCTCCGCTTGGCCATCAGACCTTCCCTCCTCGGGCGCGGATGCGCGCGACAGCCGCTTCCACGCCGATGGTGTCGACCGTTTTGATCGCGCGGGCGCTCAGCGTCAGCCGGACGTACCGCGACTCGCTGGGCAGCCAGTACCGCTTGTGCTGGATGTTCGGGTTGAAACGGCGGGACGTGCGCCGGTGCGAGTGGGAGATGGTGTTGCCGAATCCCGGCTGTGCGCCGGTCAGTTGGCAGTGGGCGGACACAGGATGACCTGCCTCTCACTGAAGAAACGGGTTGTCGATAATGACAATCGTTCCCATATAGTAGCGGTCATGGCTCGCAACGAACTCCGCCCGGTCATCAAGCTCCGCTCCACCGCGGGGACCGGCTACACGTACGTGACCCGCAAGAACCGCCGCAACGACCCCGACCGCCTGGTCCTGCGCAAGTACGACCCGGTCGCCGGCCGGCACGTCGACTTCCGCGAAGAACGCTGACCCGATCACCCCTCGCTCGAAGGAGCACGCCATGAAGCCCGGCATCCACCCCGCCTACGGTCCCGTCGTCTTCCGCGACAGGGCCGCCGACTTCGCCTTCCTGACCCGTTCGACCATGACCAGCGACAAGCGCGTCGAGTGGGAGGACGGCAACACCTACCCCGTCGTGGACGTCGAGATCTCCTCGGCGAGCCACCCCTTCTACACCGGCACCGCGCGGGTCCTCGACACCGCGGGCCGCGTGGAGCGCTTCGAGCGCCGCTACGGCCGTTCCGGAGGCCGCTGATGAGCGGAGAGGACCGACTGCCTGTCGTCATCGTCGGCGGGCTGCACGCCGACGCCCGCACCCAGGTCGTCGACCGCCTGCTGAAGGCGGTGCCGGGGAGCATCGCCCTGCATCACGACCTGTCCACTGCGGGCGAGGGAACCGTACGACGTCTTCTGCGCGACGCGTCGGGCGTGCTCGCTTCGGGGCAGGCCCCGTTGGTCAACGACTGCGCCTGCTGCGCACTGCGCGAGGACCTCGTACCGGAGCTGGAGCGGCTGGCCGGCCACGGTCTGACGCGGCTGGCGATCGTGGAGCTGTGGGACTCGGTCGAGCCCAAGGCCATGGCGGAGGTCGTCGCCGCGCACAGTGGTGAGGAGTTGACGCTCACCAACGTGATCACTGCCGTCGACCCGGCTCTGGTCCTGCCGTACCTCTCCAACGGCGACGACCTCGCCGAGGCGGGACTCGCCGCAGCGGCGACGGACCAGCGCACCGTCGGCGACACCTGGGCCCGGCAACTGGAGTACGCGCCCGTCCTCGCTCTCGTCGACAGCGAGAACGCGGACGAGCAGGACCACGCCCTGCTGAGGCAGCTGCACCCCACCGCCCGCCGTGTCGACGCGGCCTCGGGTGAGCTCGCGCACCTGGCGTTCGCCGGATTCGACGTGGAGGCGGCGGCCACGGCCCAGCACCCGGCCTGCGCCCTCCTGCCGCACGACGCCGACGAAGCGGGCGTCACGACACTGGTGTGGCACAGCAGCACCCGCCCCTTCCACCCCGAACGTCTCTACGACGCACTGGAAGACCTCTGCTGTGCGGCGGCGCGCAGCAGAGGGCGGTTCTGGCTCGCCGACCGACCCGACACGCTGCTCGCCTGGGACGCGGCCGGTGGCGCCCTGTGCGTGGAGAGCGCCGGGCCGTGGCTCGCCTCCCTGCCCGACGCGGCTTGGGACCTGGTCCCCCCGGTACGGCGGGCGGCCGCCGCTCTGGACTGGCATCCCGAGCACGGCGACCGCTGCCAGCATCTGGTCTTCACTTCCCCAGGTCTCGACCGCTCCGGCGTCGAGCAGCTGCTCGACTCCTGCCTGCTCACCGACGCCGAGTACGCGGCCGGGCCGGAGGGGTGGCAGCGCCTGCCCGCGGCGTTCGACGCCCTGCTCGACGCCGCCTGACCCGCCGACGCGTGCAACTGCCAACCCCATCACTGAGATTCGAGGAATCCGCATGACGCGACGCATCAACGCCCGCAAGCCGGTGAAGTCCCGCACCAACCCCCTGGTAGCGGCCGGCATCACCTACATCGACTACAAGGACACCACTCTGCTGCGCAAGTTCCTCTCCGACCGGGGCAAGATTCGCAGCCGGCGCGTCACCCATGTCACGGCCCAGCAGCAGCGCCAGATCGCCGCGGCCATCAAGAACGCCCGCGAGATGGCCCTGCTGCCCTACTCCAGCAAGCGGGACTGACACCTCGCGAAGCCTGCCGGGCAGGCGCGCCTCGGCTCCACAGGGCCGTCTCCCAGCGAGGCGACATCGACACCCACCCGGCCGGATCCGCTGCGGCCGGCCGCCGCACCAGCGCGCCGGACCGGTTCGTCTTGTGCGGGTGGAACGCCCGGCCGGTCAGGTGGGAACTGCGGTAGACGATGTGGAAGCGGTCGGTGTTCTCGGCGACCCCTCCGGCGTCTCGGGGCCGGGCCGGCCTGCCTTGCCGACGCGCCCGCATCGGCAAGGCAGGTGCTCTGGACGCCCACGGTCAGCCCGGCGACGCCGAGGCTTGCCGTCCATGACGGCAAGGCCCCGCCGAACTCGACGCGCTCGGCATGCGCTGGAATTGACCATTGTGAGGGCCTGCGGTCGGGTATGCCGGGCGCCGTGCCGTGCACCTTGGGTGAATTCGATCGTTCCGGTGCCTTTCCCTGGAATCCTTTCCCCAATGGCGTCTCATCGCCGGGCAACTGCTTGGCCATGCTCTGGCAAAACTTCGGCCGGTTGTCCTCAACTTGCCTGGTGGGGCGTGGTGTTGAGGCGGTTCCCCTACCGAGCGGTTGTGATCAAGTCGTGACTGATGAAGATGTCCAGTGCCTCCTTCTTTAGCTGATCTTCGCGCTATATCGACCTCGCTAGCTTTTCCCGCTCAACGTCTTTCTCTCGTTCGACGAAAGGCTGGAAAAGTCCGAATGAATCGCTACCAGCCGCCCTCGCCCTGGGCGAGACGGCGGCTTTGGCGCGACAGACGCATGCGCTACGTGGCCGGCAGTCTGGCACTCGCCCTGTCCCTGACCGCTCTGGACGGCGCCGCCGCGTCGGCGCAGGCCCCGACCGGGTCGAGCTCCGCGATACACGGCCCCGCACAGGCCTCCGACGAGGCGTCAGCGCTGCTCATGGCGCGCCTGCAGAAGCGCAACATCGAGGTGCTGTCGGCCCGCACGGAGCAGTCCACCACCTGGGCCCTGCCGTCAGGCGCTCTGCAGACGTCGGTCTATGCGGGACCGATACGCACCCGCAAGGACGGTGCCTGGCAGGACATCGACACCTCGCTGCGGGACACCGGCCCCTCGGTGGAGCCGAGAGCGGCGGCAGCGGACGTGCGGCTGTCCGACGGCGGCGACGACCAGCTGGCCTCCGTGACCAAGGGCAGGACGAAGTTCGGTCTGGGCTGGCAGAGCAAGCTCCCGGCACCCCGGCTCAAGGGCTCCACCG
Organism: Streptomyces sp. NPDC028635; assembly: GCF_040637635.1. Classification (NCBI taxonomy): domain Bacteria; kingdom Bacillati; phylum Actinomycetota; class Actinomycetes; order Kitasatosporales; family Streptomycetaceae; genus Streptomyces; species Streptomyces sp. NPDC028635. Next base: position 88,288 of record NZ_JBEZWX010000003.1, read on the forward strand.
CCTCCTACGACCTGGGGCGCGGCCAGACGCTCGAGGTCACCGCTCTGGAGCAGGGCTTCTCGGAGAACGTCGTCCTGGCCCAGGCACCGGATACCCCGGTGTCGTACCGCATCCCGCTGCACCTGGACGGCCTGAGGGTGTCCAAGGCGCCGTCGGGGCATCTGCTGCTGAAGGACGACGCCGGTCGGCTGGTCGCCGAGGCCCCTGCGCCTCGGATGTGGGACTCCTCCAGGGACTCCCGCTCCGGTGAGTCGAAGAACGTGGCCCCGGTCGGCACGAAGATCGAGACGGCCGCCGACGGATCGCAGACCCTGGTCCTCTCCCCGGACGCGCACTACCTCGCCCGCAAGGACCTGAAGTACCCCGTCACGGTGGACCCGACGTCGACGCTCGCCGTCACCACCGACACGTGGGTGCAGACGCCGGACTACCCGGACTCCCAGGTCTCCTCGCCCGAGCTGAAGTCGGGGACGTACGACACGGGTGCGGACAAGGCGCGCTCCTACCTGAAGTTCGACGTGTCGGCGTTCAAGGGCAAGCACATCCTGGACACGAACCTCGCCCTGTACTCGTACTACTCCTCGACGTGCGCCACGACGGGTGCCGGTACCGAGGTGCGGCGGGTGACCGCCGACTGGAGCTCCTCCGCCATCACCTGGAGCGCCCAGCCCGCGACCACGGCCACAGGCGCGGTGGTCAACAAGGCTGCCCTGGGCTACAGCTCCAGCTGCCCTGGCGGCACGATGAACTTCGACATCGACGCCATCGTGCAGGCCTGGGCGAACGGCTCGGCCAACTACGGCCTGCGGATCGCCGGTGCCGACGAGACCGACCCGACGACCTGGCGGCGTTTCCGTTCGGCCAACTACATCAGCGGTGACAACTCCGTCGAGCCGCACCTGACGGTGACGTACAACTCGTACCCGGCCGTCCCGGCCAGTGCGGCCATCTCGCCGAGCGCCGCGAACGCCTACAACGGCAAGCGCTACGTCACGTCCCTGACGCCGGTCCTGTCGGCGAAGACGAGCGACGCCGACGGCAGCACGGTCAAGGCCCAGTTCGAGGTGACCCCCGACCCCGCGTACAACGACACCACCTACGCGTACACGGCCACCACTTCGTCCGTGGCCTCGGGTGGCACCGCGCAACTCACCATTCCCTCGGCCAACGCCTTCCCGGCCGGTGCGCACCTGCGCTTCCGGGTGCGCGGCTACGACGGCACGGACTACGGCTCCTGGACGGGCTACACCACCTTCGTCCTCAACACCGCCAAGCCGGTGGCGCCGACGGTCTCCTGCACGCCGTACGCCAGGGACACGTGGACCGCGAAGGCGGCCGGCGGGGCCCAGTGCACCCTGGACACGTCCTCCACCGACGGGCAGGGCTACTACTGGGGCCTGGACGACCCGAACGCCCCCAACCGGGTCGACGACACCACGGACGGCAGCGGCGGCGACCCGCTGACCGTGACCGTGCAGCCGGGCGACGGCTGGCACAGCCTGTACGCCAAGACGATCGACTCCGGCGGCAACCTGTCCACGACGACGACCGAGTACCGGTTCGGCGTGGGCGCCGACGGGGCGGCGATGGTCTCGCCGCGTGACGGCGACCGACCGGCTCGCCGGGTCGCGCTCACCTCGACGGGCCGCACCAGCTACACCGGTGTGACGTACCAGTACCGCCGTGGCGAGACGGACACGTGGCAGAACGTGCCGCTCGCCGACGTGAGCGTCAACTCCAACGGTGCCGCGATCAGTTCGTGGCCGCTGGCCGCGCCGAACGGCGCTCCTGCCGCGCTGACGTGGAACATCACCACCTCCATCGCGCAGGACGGCCCGATCGACATCCGTGCCGCGTTCACCGACGGCACGGCCACGGGCTACAGCCAGCCCGTCACGGTCACCGTGGACCGTGAGGCGGGCGACGCGCCCACCCAGGAGGTCGGTCCCGGCGAGGTGAACCTGCTGACCGGTGACTTCTCGCTGACGGACAACGACGCCGGCGGCTTCGGCCTGACGGCCTCGCGCAGCACCTCGTCCCGCCGGGCGACGACCGACGACGGCATCGAGGGGCAGGCCGCGATCTACGGCCCGGACTGGATCTCCGGCATCACGGCCGACGGCAGCGGGTCGGACTGGACCAGCATCAGCAAGACCTCCGCGACCTCCGTGGAGCTGGTCGACGCGCAGGGCCGCGGGATCGGTTTCACGGCGACGAACGCCGGTGGCTGGAAGCCGGAGCCCGGTTCGGAGTCGCTGACCCTGACCGGTTCGCTGACCGGCTCGTTCACTCTGAAGGACACCGCCGGCACCACCACGTCGTTCGCCAAGGTCGACCCCGCCGCGACGACATGGCAGGCGACCACGTCGTACCGGCCGACCTCCAACTCGACGACCATGGTCGTCTCGGAGAAGGTCGTCTCCGGCACGCAGACCCTCGCCCGGCCGAAGTACGTGATCGCGCCCACCTCGGCGGTGTCCGCCGACACCTGCGCCACGACGCCCGCCACCAAGGGCTGCCGGATGCTGGAGTACGTCTACGCGTCGACGACGACGGCCACGTCCTCGGCGTTCGGTGACTTCGCCGGCCAGGTGAAGGAGATCAGACTGCGCTCCACCGCGCCCGGCGCGTCCTCGTCGACGGCCGTCGCGGTGCAGACCTTCGCCTACGACACGGCCGGGCACCTGCGCGAGGCGTGGAACCCGCAGATCACGCCGGCGCTGAAGACCGCCTACGAGTACGACGGCGCGGGCCGGGTCACCAAGCTGACGCCGCCCGGTGATCTGCCGTGGACCTTCTCCTACGGCAAGGCCGGCAACGCAGCGACCGCCGGTGACGGCATGCTGCTCAAGACGTCCCGTCCGGCCCTGCACCAGGGCAGCGCCGACGTCACCGAGGGCACCGCGGACACCAACGTCGTCTACGACGTCCCGCTGACCGGCACCACGGCGCCGTACGCCATGGGCGCCACCGATGTGCAGGCCTGGGGGCAGACGGACGTTCCGACGGACGCCACGGCCATCTTCCCGGCCGATGTCACGGCCGCGTCCAATGACGGCCGGACCCTGTCCGCCGGCGACTACAAGCGCGCCACCATCTCCTACATCGATGCCTCCGGGCGCGGGGTCAACACGGCCGATCCGGGCGGTCACATCGACGTCACGGAGTACAACGCGCTCGGCAACCAGGTGCGTGAGCTCACCGCGAGCGATCGCCGGCTCGCGCTGGCCACCTCCGGTGACGACCTGAACCGGCTCACTTTGCTGGGGATCAGCGATGCCTCCCCGGCCGAGCGCGCGCAGCAGCTGTCCACCTCGTACGTGTACAGCGGCGACGGCCGTCTGCAGCTGGAGGAGTTCGGGCCGCTGCATCTGACCACCCTCACCTCGGCCCTCAAGGCGGGCACGGGCGGCACCGACCTGCCGGCCGGGACCGAGGTCGCCGCACGCACGCACACCGTCACCGCCTACGACGCGGGGCGCCCCACCGACGGATCTGCCAACGCCTCCGACCTGCCCACCCAGGTGAGCGTGGGCGCGCATGTCGACGGCTACCCGTCGGACGCCGACGTCCGGGTCGACAAGACCACGTACGACTGGGCCACCGGTCTTGAGACCTCCACCGTCAAGGACGCGGGCGGTCTGAACCTCACCCGGACCACCTCCTACGACGCCCAGGGCCGGGTGATCAAGGCGACCCTGCCGAAGTCGAACGGTTCGGACGCCGGGGCGACGGTGACGACCTACTGGTCGGCCACCGGCACGGGTGCCTGCCAGGGCCGCCCGGAGTGGGCCGACCTGCAGTGCTCCACCGCTCCCGCCGCCGCCATCACCGGAGGCGGCTCCAACCCGACCCAGGCGCCCACCCGGACCGTCGAGTACGACTGGTGGGGCAACCCGGCGAAGGTGACCGAGTCCGCCAACGGCGTCACCCGCACCACCACCCTGACCGCCGACAGCGCCGGCCGCACGGTCAAGGCGTCGCTCACCGGCGGCGTGGGAACCGCGGTGCCGGACACCACCAACACGTTCGACCCGGCGACGGGGCGCACCACCACGGTGACGTCCAACGGCAAGACCATCACGACGGCCTACGACAAGCTCGGCCGGGTCATCTCCTACAACGACGGCGCCGGCAACACCCGCACCGCCGAGTACGACGTCCTGGGCCGCCCGCTGAAGGTCAGCGACTCGTCCCCGTCGACGACGACCTACGCCTACGACACGACGAAGGAACCCCGCGGGCTTCCCACGTCGCTGACCGACTCCGTGGCGGGCACCTTCACCGCCGCCTACGGCCCGGACGGGCAGCTCACGACCGAGACCCTGCCCGGCGGCTACACGCTGAACCTCGGCTTCAACGAGATCGGCGAGAACACCTCCCGGATCTACACCCGTGACACCGACAGCGCCATCGTGCTGGCGGACACCGCGGACTACTCCGCGCACGGGCAGATCGTCCACCACAACGGCACGGCAGGAGACACCACCGAGCAGGACTACCTCTACGACAACGCCGGACGGCTCACCCGCACGGACGACACCGCCGCCGACCAGACCTGCACGCGCCGCGTCTACGCGCTGGACGGCAACACCAACCGCACCGGTCTGACCACCAGCGTCAGCGCACCCGGAGACGGCTGCACCGACACCGGCGCCACCACGGTGACCAGCGCCTACGACAGCGCCGACCGGCTCATCGGGACGGGCGTTGCCTACGACGCCTTCGGCCGGACCACCACCCAGGCCAACGGCACCACCATCGAGTACTACGCGCACGACCTGGTGCGCCGGCAGACTGCCGGCACCCAGCGTCAGACGTGGGACCTCGACGCGGCCGGACGCCTGGCCTCGTGGACCACGGAAACGCAGAACGCCGACGGTACGTGGAGCCAGACGGGCCAGAAGACGAACCACTACGGCTCGGCCGACGACAGCCCGGACTGGGTGACGGAGAACTCCTCCGGGCTCATCACCCGCAACGTCCACGGCCTGACCGGCAAACTGGAGGCGGTCACCGGCGCCTCGGGAGGCGTCGTCCTCCAACTGGCGGGCCTGCACGGCGACATCGGTCTGACGCTCCCGCTCGACACCACCCAGGCGCCGACGGTGCTGCGCCAGGACGAGTACGGCAACGCCGTCGCCGGCACCGCCTCCGCCCGCTACGGATGGCTCGGCAGCGAGGCGCGTTCCGCCGAGACACCGACCGGTGCCGTGCTGATGGGCGTTCGCCTGTACGACCCCACGCAGGGACGCTTCCTGTCGATGGACCCGGTCCCGGGTGGCAGCGACAACGCCTACGAGTACGCCGGCGCCGACCCGGTCAACCAGGTCGACCTCGACGGCAAGTGGCACCGCTGGCGCACCAAGCACTACTTCTTCGGCAAGGTGGTCGGCCACTCGTGGCGCTACTGGGACTACTGGGGCTGGGACGCGGGCCTGCACATCGGCTCCTCGGTCCGCGTCTACTTCAACTGGTGGGCGACGAAGAAGATGGCCAACGAGGGCCCGTACGCCCTCACGGCCTACGGCTTCATCGCCGCCATCATCGCGTGCATCAACGTGTACGCGGGCGCCGTGGCCGCCATTCTCGGTCTGTACGCCGCGCTGATCGTGTGGGCGGCGTACCGGGCCAAGGAACGGGGCAAGTGCCTGAAGCTGTTCAGCACACAGAAGTGGGTCGGCACCTATCCCGTGGGTTACGTGTCCTACGCGTACGTCCGCTGCTGACCGACTGACACCACCGCGAAGCGGTGAGCCCGTCCGGTGGCCGCTCCCGGCCACCGGACGGGCACTCCCCACCCCCCTCCCCCTACACCCCTCAAGGACCCACGATGAAGCGAGGACCCGCTTTCGGCGCCGCCTCCCTCGTCCTGTTCGTCTTCGGATCCGTGTTCGCGATCCTCTATGTCGCTGACCTCACGACGGGCGGCGACGGCCCCAGGGCCTTCATCGAGTCCGCCTGCGCGCTGCTGGCGGGATCCTGGCTCGCCGGGCTGCTGCACACGCGTCAGGCCGCCGGGCGGCGCCGCTGATCCGACGCGGCGGTCACGGCCTTACCCTCCGACCGGGAAAGAACATGCGCAAAATCGCCCTGCCTCTGCTCGCCTGCGCGCTGGCCCTCGTCGGCTGCAGCGCCAACAAGACCTCGCCCACCGGGGGCGACAGTCACCGTCCCCTGCCGGCTCCGACCGTGTCCGTGGCGCGTCGGCCGGTACCGCCCGTGGTGCACACCGACGCCGTGCTGCCCGAGGTGAGCGGTGACTTCGGGAAGAAGCCGGTCATCACCCTCCCCGAGGCGGGCCCGACGGGGAAGTTCGTGGTGACTCCCGCCCTCAGGGGTCGCGGCCGTGTGGTCGCCGACCACGACATCGCCGTCGTCCACTACGCGGCTCGCGCGTGGAAGACCGGCAAGGAACTGCCCTCCACCTTCGCCGGGGGTGGCAAGCCCGCTCACCCCGTGCTCTTCACGGTGGGTACCGGTTCGGTGCTGCCCGCGCTGGACCTGGCCGTGCGCGGGCAGAGCGTCGGCAGCCGCGTCCTGGTGGTGGCGCCGCCCTCGGCCGCCTACGGCACTTCGGGCAATCCCGCCCTCGGGGTGTCACCGACCGAGACGGTGGTCTTCGCGGTGGACATCGTCGACGCCGTGGCGGCCAAGGCCACCGTCCACGGCCGGCAGCACGGCGACGGCGCGGGCCTGCCGAGCGTCCGCGCCGGCGCCTCCGCCCTCTCGATCGGCGTGCCCGACACGGCACCGCCGGCGGGCCTGGTCGTACGCCGGATCGTCGACGGCACCGGGCCACGGGTCCGCGCGGGCGGCACGGTGGTGCTCCGGCGAGCCGGTGCGGTCTGGAACAGCAACCGGGGAACGAACGACGCGCCTTTGTTCGACGCCTCCTGGACGACCGGCCCCACCCCGGTGGTCGTGGGCCGGCACAACCTCATCGAGGGCCTCGACCGGGCGCTCGTGGGGGCGAGTGTGGGCAGCAGGCTGCTGGTCGTCGTGCCTCCGGCGCTTGGCTACGGCTCCCAGGCGCAGCAGGGGATCCCGGCCCGGTCCAGCCTGGTCTTCGTCGTCGACGTCCTCGCCGCGAGCTGACCGGCGGCGGGCCGTCGTGGGTGCTCTTTGCGGCCGAGCTGGTCCGGGCCGACGAGGACACCGTCCGTGACGCCGGCAACGGCGGCCTCAGGTGATCCGCCGGTTCTCGAGGCCGCCCGTCAGCGGACATGTGCGGCGATGGCCCGCGCGCACTCCATCGACTCGGTGTGCGTGGTGTCCACCTCCAGGTCGTAGACCACGCCCCGGTGGACCAGGTCCGCCTGGGACGCGGCCATCCCGATGACCCGGTCGCCCCGTGCGACCTCACGGCCTGCGGCGACCGCACTGTCGCATCGGACGCCGACCCACAGCACCCGCAGGTCGCCCAAGGTCTGCTGCCATCGCCGCTGCGAGTCCGCTCCGCCGAGGAAGACCTCGTCGACGATGACGCGGGCGCCCGCACGGGCCATCGCGGTGATCCCCTCGATCCATGCCGCTTCCAGCGTCCGGAACTCGGGCCCGACGATCACCTCTCCGTCGGCAGCGAACTCGATCCCGGCATCCGACGCCCGCATGGACGCGGGCATCGCGTCCACCAGCGTGTCGGTCCCGAGAGCCAGCCACGGATCCGGCAGGAGGGCCTGCAGACAGCGGGCGATACCGGACTTGCCCGAGCTGGAACCACCGTTGAGAACAATCACCGCAGTCGTCACCGCGCCACAGTAGAGACACCGCAGCAACCCTCGAAACTCATTTCCCACAACGGCTGGGCCGGGCCGAGGACTTCTGGCCGGCTGCCGGTGCCCTCGACCCGGCCCGTCCGTTCGCTTCCGTCAGGGGGTCAGCAGGGGAAGGTGCCGCTGTAGAGGGCGTGTCCGTAGGAGGAGCTTCCGGAGCCGAAGCCGTAGACGCCGTCATCGCTCCAGACCGCTTCGCGCAGTCCGTTGACGCAGGTCGACGCGGGCGCGATCGCGAAGCCCTCCAGGTTGTCGATCGGCATGACGGCCGCGTTCGTGTAGGTCACGTCCGGCACGATGGTGCCGGCGGCGTCGATCTTCATGAAGGTGTGCGTTTCCCCGCAGGTGTTGTCGCAGGTCGCCACGATGCGCTGGGTTCCGGCGTCGAACGTCACGTCCATCACGGACGACTTGCCGGTCGGGATGGTGCCGAACGTGGTGAACGTACCGTCGGAGTTCAGGCCGTAGGCGTGCAGCGACCCGTCCCACTCCAGGGCGGCGAAGTACAGGCCCGACCCGTGCAGCGGGTAGTTCGCGGGGTTGTAGGCGGCCCCGGTGAGCGGGTCGACCCAGCCGTTCGCGGTCAGCCAGCTGTCGGGGACGTAGCCGACGCCCTCGAAGCCCAGGTTGGCGTCGTCCTTGCTGCCCGTGTCCAGCTGAGGGAACTGCGACGTCATGTCCCACTGGTGGAGGGGCGTCAGCGTCGATCCGGTGGCGGCCGGGTCGAACTCCATGATCGTGTTCTTGGGGACCGTGTTGTTGGCGTTGTCACGCTCGGACGTCACATAGATGTGGCCGTTGCCGCCGACCGTCACGCCCTCGGAGTCCGGCTGGCCCGTGCCGCCCGCGAAGCGGATCTGCTTGCCGCCGGCGCTCCACGAGGGGTCCGGTGTCCACTTGCCGTTGCTCTTGACCAGCTTGTACAGCCAGTTCTTGTTCTTGGCGGCCCACAGCACCGACGGGTTCGCCGGGTCGAACGCCAGCCCGCTCACGTCGCGGCCTTCCGGGCCGGTGGATGTGGTGAACGCGCAGACGTTGTCGGAGATCGTGACGTCGAGCCCGCCCGGCCATGCCAGGGTGCCCGCAGGGGTGGAACCGGTGCCGGAGGGCGCCTCGGTGGTGCAGCCGCTGGTGAGTGAGCCGCCGCCGCCCAGCAGATGACCGGTCTGGCCGCCACCGCCACCGCCACCGTTCCCGCTGCCGGAGCAGGAGTTGGCGCTGCCCGGTGTGGCAGTCGCGGACGTCCGGAACCATCCGGTGCCGTTGGTGCAGCGCTCGTCCGACGGCTTGGCGCCACCGGCGGCCCAGGTCACCGAGTCGACCGTGCTGCCGTTGCCGTCGAGGAGGAACAGCGAGTCGTTGTCGCCCAGCCCGAGAGTGGAGTTGAACGTGACGTAGCCGCCCGCGGGGATGCTGGTCGCGCTCGGCGTGGAGGACGAGACCGAGACCGGGGAGTGGCCGGTGTCACTGTCGACGTACTTCCACGATCCGATACTGACCGCGCTCGTTCCGCTGTTGTACAGCTCCACGGTGTCGGCGCCGTCCGAGGTGACCTCGTTGATCCGCACCCGGCTTGCCGCAGGGGCGGAGGTCGGGCAGCCCGAGGTGTTCGGCGCGCCGAACGTGGTCGCCGCAGTCGCGGTCACCCACGCTCCCGTGCCATCGCTCTCGCAGCGCGCCATCGCCGGCTTCGCCTTGCCGGTGGCCCACTCGACACGGTCGACCACCGTGCCGTCGGCCGTGTAGATCACCAGCTTGTCGGACTCACCGAGTCCTTTGGGTGAGTCGAAGGTGACGTAACCGCCGGCGGCGATCGTGCTCGAGGACGGGGAGAACGACTGCGGCGAGAAGCTGTCGTCGGACATCTTCCAACCGCTGAGACTCACCGCGGTCGAACCGGTGTTGTACAGCTCCACCGTGTCGTTGTTCGAGGAGGTGACCTCGTTGATGCGGACATTCTGATAGCCGGCCGGGTCAGCGGCTGCCGCGGGCTGGGCGACAACCAGCCCGGTGGCGACCAGACCTGAGAACGTCAAAGCCGCGGCGCATACCGAGGCGACGCCGACGCGCGAGTGTGAAGTAGGCACGAGGCGGAACTGTGCAGAACCGACCTGGAGACAGCGTGTACTGCGGCTGAATGCCGGCTGCTGCCTACCGGAACGGCAGGCGCGCGCATCGCGGCGGCAGTCTCAGCATCACAACCGCCAGGTGCCCGGCCCCCTCAGTGTGCGGCGTCCAGTTTCGCCCGTTGGTCCTGGGTGAGGTCGAGGTCCGCCGCCGCCAGGCTTTCCTCCAGCTGAGCCACCGAGGACGCGCCCACCAGGGGGATGACGGGAATGTCGCCGCCGATCAGCCAGGCGAGGACGACCTGGTTCTGCGTCGCCCCCGTCTCCGCGGCGACCTCGGCCAGGGCGGCGAGGCGGGTGGCCGTCCCCGCGTTCTGGTATCCGGGGTCGAGGGGCTTGTCCGTCCGGCCGTAACTGCCGTTCAGGAGCGGGGAGTACGCGACGAGGGAGAGGGACGGGTCCTCACGGAGGTAGCTGAGGTGGTCGCCGGAGGTGACGCCCAGGTCGCCGTCGGGAGAGCGGAGCGTGGGCTCGTCGGTGCGGTGGCGGAGGTAGCTGTGGTGGTACTGCAGAACCTCGTAGCCGGGCAGACCCGCGGCTGCCGCGAGGGCGCGGGCCCGTTCCAGGCGCCAGACACGGTGGTTGCTCGCGCCGAGGAGGCCCACCGTGCCGTCGGCGACGACTGCGGCGAAGCCGTCCACCGTCTCCTGGAGAGGGACGCGGGGATCCTCGATGTGCGCGTACAGGAGATCGAGCTTGTCCACGCCGAGGTAGTCGCGGCTGCGTTCGGCCGACTCCCGGATCGTCTTCGCGGTGAGGCTCTCGACGTCCTTGGTGAAGGTCGAGGTGGGGTGGTTGGGGCGGCCGCCGAGCTTGGTGGCGATCGTGATCTCGTCGCCGACGCCCCGGCTGCGCCGCCAGCGCCCCAGGAGCTGTTCGCTCTCTCCGCCCTGGGTGCCGTTGACCCAGAACGCGTAGTTGTTCGCGGTGTCGATGAAGGTGCCGCCGGCTTCGACGTACCGGTCGAGGATCGCGTACGAGGTCGCCTCGTCGGTGGTGGTTCCGAACCGCATGGCGCCCAGGCTCAGGACGCTGACCTTGCGGCGGGTGTCAGGATTCCGGCCGATGGTGCGGTAGCGCATACGGGTGCCTTCCGAAGGGGGTGGCTGGGGCTTCGGCGGCGAGTCTGCCTGTTGGAGTGCTCTCCAGGTCAAGGGGCGGCGAGGGCCGGGGGCGGGGCGGGCACCTCCACGTCATCGAGGGCCCGGTCGTCGCCGGGCCGCGCAGGCCGTCGCCGAGGCCTTGGGACGCACCTTGCCCGAGCCGCTTCGGGTTCAGCCGGGCCTGATCACGTGCATAATGGCGGTGCCGAGCGGCCCCTGTCCCCCCGTCAGCGGGCCGCTCGGCATCAGCCGACCTGATCACCGGCCTCGTCTCCGACCGGATCGTCCGCCAGGACCACGGCCGCCACGAGCCGCTTGCCCACCGGTTCGCGGTGCATCTCGACATCGCGGCAGACCGCCGTCACGATCTCCAGGCCGTGCCGGCCGACCCGGCCCGGGTCGGCAGCCTGGGCCACGGGCAGGCTCGGCTCGCTGTCCCACACCGTCACCTCCACCGCACCCTGACGGAGCTCGAGGGTGACAAGGCAGGGCCCGGGAGCATATTTGCGGGCGTTGGTCACCAGCTCGCTCACCACCAGCTGCACCATGCCCTTGGCGTTGTCGGACACCGGCACCCCGTGCACCCTGTGCACGTCTGCCAGGAACGATCGGGCCAAGGCCCGGGCCGCGGCGATGTCCTCACTGCCCTCGAAGGCCGCGGACACCATGAGCAGGCGATCCGTGGACACCCCACGGCCGCCGTTGTGGACAGGCACTTCCATGCCGGCCGCCTCACTTCCGAAGCGTCGACTACTGCTCCGCCACCCCTACCCCGAAGACACCAGGCCTCACATACATGAAATGATTTTCCGGCATTTGCTCCATGGCAACTATTCGTGGAAGGCAACCAGCACGGGGCGGGAGCTGCCCGACGCGCGTCGCCGGCCGGCGCCCTCGTCGCCCGCCTCAGCGCGGGCTGGGCGTCGGCCGTTGCCTCGACCGCGGAATAGTTCGCCGGGTCGGTGGGAGGAGCGGTGGGATGGGCTGGTGACGTGCGTTCCGAGCGGGGCAGGTGTGGTGCGCCGAGCCTGTGCGGTTGCGTACACCGACCGGCCCCGCCATGACCACAGAGCCAGGGGAGAGGAACAGCACCCGTGCATGACTGGCAACTGTCCGAGACGTACCGCAGCACCTCGGGGGATGTCCGCTGGGGCACTCTCGGAGATCCCGGCCGGGATCCGGTCGTACTCCTTCACGGCACGCCCTTCTCCTCGTACGTCTGGCGTGCCGTCGCTCGTGCGCTCGCCCGCCGCCACCAGGTGTTCGTGTGGGACATGCCCGGTTACGGCGCGTCGGAGAAATCCGCCGGTCAGGATGTGTCGCTGGCAGCCCAGAGCCGGATCTTCACCGGACTGCTGGCGCACTGGGGCCTCGAAGAACCGTCGGTGGTGGCCCACGATTTCGGTGGTGCCGTCTCCTTGCGGGCACATCTGCTGCACGGAGCTCGCTACCGTGCGCTCGCCCTGGTCGACCCGGTCGCACTGGCCCCGTGGGGTTCGCCGTTCTTCCGGCTCGTGGGCGAGCACTCCCACGTGTTCGAGCAGCTGCCGCCCGCACTGCACCAGGCCCTGGTACGCGAGTACGTGAGCTCGGCCAGCAGCCCGGGCCTGCATCCCGCCGTCCTCGGCCGGCTCATGGAGCCCTGGGCCGGAGACCTCGGCCAAGCGGCCTTCTACCGCCAGATCGCCCAGGCCGACCAGCTCTACACGGACGAGGTGCAGGACCGGTACGGGGAGATCGATTTCCCGACGCTGGTGTGCTGGGGCGAGGACGACACCTGGATCCCCGTGGCGAAGGGAAGGGAACTCGCCGCCCGTATCCCAGGTGCGCGGCTCGAAACGATCGCCGGGGCCGGACACCTCGTCCAAGAAGACGCACCCGCCGAGCTCACAGCTGCACTGCTCGCCTTTCTCCGGCAATCAAGGCCCTGAGAGCCTCTCGATCGGTCGGCCCTGTCGCAGCAGTCGTGCATCAGCTGTGGAACGACCTTGTCGGCCCGGACGCCACCCGGAGCACCCGCAGCGCCCGGACAAGGCGGTGGTCGTGTCGCACAGGTCCGAGCGTGGCGGCCTGTGGGCCACGCGGCGACGCGGGAGGGCTGGCACACTGCTGTGCGGTGTGCCGGCCCTCCCGTCCGCGCGTCACGACGACGAGGGCTGACCGCGGCTGCCACCTGAACCGATGCCGGTATCGCACGGCCCAGGGCGGGTACCGCGGGTTCATCAAGACGTGTGCACAGAACCCGGGAGCTCTCGGCGTGAAGTTCGTTTTGCCGGCCTGGCTGACCAGGGCGGGCGACGGTGAAGCCGTGTCCCCGCTCGGCCCTGAGCGCTGCCCGCGTCCGTCCGGCGCGCCTCAGGAGGCCGGACTGCAGGTGGCGCCCGGGAGGCGGTGGTGAGCGGGGGGCCGGGGCTGCCCGGCGCGCTGGCCCATCTCGAGCCGCTGCTGGACAAGGGCGGTTACGCGGCGCTGGCGCTGCTGGTGGGTCTGGACAACATGCTGATCCCCGTCCCCGGGCAGACGATGCTGATCGTGGCCGCCGTCTACGCGGGGACCGGCCGGATGAACGTCGTCGCCGTCGCGCTGGTCGCATGGGCGGCCGCCACCGCCGCGGCCGAAGCCGCCTACCTGCTGGGACGCCGCCAGGGCAGCGCGCTGATCGACCGATACGGGCCTTATGTGCGTCTCACCGCGGACCGCTACAAGCGCGCGGAGAGTTTCTACCGGCGGCGCGGCGTCGCCATCGTCTGTGCCGCCCGCTTCGTGGACGTGCTGCGCCAGACCAACGGCCTGCTCGCCGGCGCCAACCACCTCCCTCACCCACGGTTCTCCGCCGCCAACGCGGTGGGCGCCGCCGTATGGGCCGGTGCGTGGACGGCGCTCGGCTACGGCGCCGGCACGGACATCGGCCCCCTCTACCACCAGGCGGTGCGCTATCAGCTCCTGCTGCTGCCCGCCCTCGCCCTGCTCCTCGTGCTCTTCATCGCCCGTGCGTGGTGGAAGCGCCGACACCGAGAGCCGGACCGCGCGCCGGCCTCGCGGTGAGATCACAGGGTTCGCAACCGTTTCTCCAGCTGCCGGGGTGAAGCGGAGGAGCGGTTCGGCCGATCTCTCGGGTATGGCTTCCGAGAGCGCCTCCCCCGCCGCATCGCCCTCCCCTCGTCCTGCCGAGTCCGAGCGACACGCCTCATGGCTGGAGTTGTTCTTCGATCTGATCGCCGTGGCGGGCGTGGCCCAGCTGGCGCACCTGCTGCACGGCGCCCCGGGCGCCGCTGACCTGGGCTTCTACTGCCTGCTGTATCTGGCGTTCTGGACGGCGTGGATGTGTTTCACGACGTACGGCAACGTTGCCGCGGACAAGGTGCACACCCGAACCGTCCTGATCGGCATGTTCGGGCTCGCCGTCATGGCCGCCGCCGTTCCCGGTGTCCGTACGGACCACGCACGGGCCTTCGCTCTCGCGTACGTGCTGGTACGGGTCCTGGCGTCGCGGGTCTGGCAGCATCGGGGAGAGATCGTCGCGGACTGGCCGGTCGCGCAGCTGTCGGTGGGGGTCGTCCCGTGGCTCGTGTCCGTGTGGGCCGAAGCGCCGATCCGCTACTGGCTGTGGACGGCCGGACTCGCCGTCGACCTGGGACTGACGTTCGTGCTGTCCCGCAACCGGCTCCTGGCCCGAGCCCAGGAGGAATGGGAGGAGCATGCTGCGAGCCACGAGGGGAAGGCCCGCCCGAGGCCGGCAGCCGTCCGCTTCGACGCCCGGCATCTCGACGAGCGGCTGGGACTGTTCACCCTGATCGTGATCGGCGAAAGCGTCGCCCTGAGCGTGGAGGCCTCCTCGGAAGCCGAGTGGACCTCACGCCTCGGTTCGATGGCGGTCGGCTCCTTCGTCCTCCTGCTCGCACTGTGGGCTCTCGCGGTGCGCCGCTCGTGCGGGGTGCCGCTGCTCGGCTTCGGCGTGCTCGCTCCCCGTTTCGCGTTGCCGCTGCACTGCGTGAGTACGGGTGCGCTCGGTGCGCTCGCCGCCTCCCTCGGCGGGGCCGTGGAGCACGTGGAGGGGCGGCTGCCGTCGGGGATGCGTTGGCTCATGTGCGGCAGCGTCGTCGTCTTCCTGTCCATCGGCTTGGTGGCAGGAGTGGTGTCGGGCCGAGGCGCCCGCTGGGCTCTGGGAGCCGGCGGGCCCATGGTCGTGGTGGCGATCCTCCTGGGCGCCTTCGCGGGCCGTGGGTCCCCGGCCGCCCTGGTGTGGGCACTCGTGGTGGTGGCCCGCTGGCCCTGGTTCTACGAGAAACTGGCCACTCGTCGTAGCGAGCAGCGCACCGCGGCGATGTGACATCGGCTGCCGCCTACCGTCGGTGATCGTCCAAGGGAACGGAACGCAACGCGACGCTGTGGCGCCGCCCGGCGCTCGCCCGCGGCGTGCTCAGTCGATGCAGAACTCGTTGCCCTCGATGTCCAGCATCGGGATGCACGACTCGTTTTCCTCATCGGCATACAGGGTGCGCACATGCGTCGCGCCGAGTGCGACCAGGCGGTCGCACTCGGCTTCGAGCACGGCGAGACGCTCGTCCCCCACCAGGCCGGTGCCGACCCGGACGTCGAGATGCACCCGATTCTTCGCGGTCTTGCCCTCGGGGACGCGCTGGAAGTACAGGCGCGGGCCCACGCCTGAGGGGTCACTGCAGGCGAACCATGCGTCCTGCTCCTCAGGAGGCAGGGTGCGGTTGAAGTCGTCCCAGGTGGTGAATCCCTCCGGCGGCGTCGGTATGACGTACCCCAACACCTCGCACCAGAAGCGAGCGAGGCGCTCGGGTTCTGCGCAGTCGAAGGTGACTTGGAACTTCTTGATCGCTGACATCGGCGCACCATACCGCGCACCAGGGGCGACCTGCCGCTCATTTGTCCAGCCGAACCGCCCCGCCCTCTGCCGGCAGAGCGTGCGCCTGCGGCGCGTCTCAGGTGTCGTGCAGTGCCGTCCTGAGGAAGTCGACGGCGAGCTTGCGGGCCACGTTGGCGGCCCGGGTGTCGCGCAGGCTGTCCAGCAGCATGAAGTCGTGGACCATGCCGCCCACCCGGACCGAGGTGACGTCCACGCCCGCCTCGCGCAGCTTGTTGGCGTACTGTTCGCCCTCGTCGCGCAGGACGTCGGCCTCGTCGGTGATGACCAGGGTGGTGGGCAGGCCTCTCAGCTGGTCGAGGCTCGCCCGCAGCGGGGACGCGTGGTGCTCGGCGCGCTGGGCGGGGTCGGTGGTGTAGGCGTCCCAGAACCACTTCATGCCGTCGCGGGTGAGGTAGTAGCCCTCGGCGAACTGGAGGTAGGACGGGGTGTCGAAGTCGGCGTTGGTGACGGGGTAGAGCAGGCACTGGGCCTTGAGGTCGATACCGCCGCGCTCCTTGGTCATCAGCGCGAACACCGTCGACATGCAACCGCCGACCGAGTCGCCGGTCACGGCGATGCGTGAGGCGTCCAGGCCGTGCTCGGCGCCGTACTGACGGATCCACCGGCCCACGGCGTAGTTCTGCTCGACCTGGGTGGGGTACTTCGCCTCCGGGGCCCGGTCGTAGACGGGGAAGACGCCCGCGGCGCCGGCGCCGACGGCGAGTTCGCGGAAGAGGCGGTCGTGGGTCTTGTCGTCGCCGAAGACCCAGCCGGCACCGTGGATGTAGAGCAGCACGGGCAGCTGCCCCGATGATCCCTCGGGCCGGATGATCCGCGTGCGGACAGTGCCCCACTCGCCCGCGTCCACGTCGACCCATTCCTCGTCGACCTGCGGGCGCGGCACGCCGGGGTCGGACTGCAGGCCGAGCAGGATGTCGCGGCCCTTCTCCGGGGGGACCTCGTAGATCCGGGGGTGTGGGTCGGTGGCCTCGCACAGCTCCTTCGCGGCGGGCTCGAGGTAGGGGGTGATCGGCGGCGGAAGTTCCGTCATGTCGACTCCGTCTCGCGGGGTGTGCGGGCGCCGTTGAGTGTGGCCCCGACCGGCCGAGATCAGCACCGGCCTCCGGGCTGGACATAGCCGGTTTCCATCGTTCGTGTCGCGTTGGGGACGCGCAACTTGGCACGGTGGTTCCTTCTGCGGTGAGCACCCGGAAGGGGCCGCTCTTGGGATGGGCCGAGGCTGAGCCGGTGGCGGCCGGCCGGCCTGGCACCGGCGGGGCGGCTCCGGCTACCGGCTGCCGTTGCCGGTTGCCCCGTTGCCGGTTGTCGTCGGACGTCCACAGCCCGTGCTCTGCGCCTACGTGGTTCGGCGGGCCATCCAGGTCACGGACTGGCGTTCCCGCACAGGGATGCAGCCGGCCTCACTGGTTCCAGCTCTCGTCGTAGGGATCGCGTGGGATCGGTGCCGGTTTCGCCTCGGTGACGCGCAGGTACGGGATCGGACGGTTGTTCACCGGGTCCCGGGTCTGCTGCGGGGTGTAGGTGCCGGTCACGCTCAGCCAGGTGTCCGGTTGCAGAACCGGCGGGGTGTCGCCCGTCAGGGCGAGCTTCACCGGCTGGGCGTCCGCGGCACAGCAGTTCAGTGACATGCGGACCAAGTAGGGCGCGCCCTTCGCGTCCAGGGCGACGAAACCCGTGATCCGTACCTTTCGGTGGCCGAGTGACCGGCCGTGGTCGTACACCGCGCGGCCCGCGTAGTCGGCCAGGCCGATCGGCAGGGGGTCCGACGCCGGGAGCTTCGCGTAGCCGTACGGCTGCTGCAGCGCCGTACCCGCGCGCATCGCGCTGAAGGAGCCGAGCGCCGGCGGCGCCACCAGGATCAGCGCGAGGAGGGGGATCAGGAGCAGCCATGCGACGAGGGGTTCACGGTGGCCATGACGGTCGCTGTCACGTCGGCTCTGTCGGTCGTCGTCACGACGGCTCTGTCGGTCGTCGTCGCGATGGCCATGATGGTCTTCCGTACGGTGGTCGCGTCCTCTGCGGCTCTTGACCTCGTACCACACCGCTGCCGCCGCCGCGGCCATGAACACGGCACCCGCCGCCAGCAGCAACGGCCGCAACCCCGCCTTCACGTACCGCAGGTACAGGTCGGTGCACCCGGAATGCACGAGCACCGCACCGACCAGGAACATGACCACCGCCTGGGCCTGCCGGTTCACCAGAGCACCGCCCCGGTCAGGACCGCTCCCGCGATCGCCAGCATGAAGGTGACCGGGGCGAAGCGGAAGGCGAAACCGCGGCCGAAGGTACCGGCCTGCATCGCGAACAGCTTCAGGTCGATCATCGGGCCGACGACCAGGAACACCAGCTTCGCCGTCAGCGAGAACTGCGTCAGCGAGGCCGCCACGAACGCGTCCGCTTCCGAGCAGATCGACAGCAGCACGGCCAGGACCGCCAACGCCCCCACCGCGGCGAACGGGTTGCCGGCCGCCGTGCGCAACCAGTCGGCCGGGGCCACCGCCTTGAGCGTCGCCGCCGCCATCGCGCCCAGAACCAGGAACCCGCCCGCGTGCATGACGTCGTGCCGGACCGAGTCCCAGAACGCCGCGCCCCTGCTCCGCCCCTCGCCCCCCGCGTGTACCGGCGGTCGCAACCAGTCCGTGCGCCCCAGTCGCTGCCACAGCCAGCCCATGACGCACGCGACGAGCAGGCTCGCCACGAGACGGCCCAGCACCATGTCCGGATGGCCGGGGAACGCCACTGCCGTCGCCGTCAGCACGACCGGGTTGATCGCCGGCGCAGACAGGAGGAACGCGATGGCCGCCGCGGGCGTCACGCCTCGACGCACCAGTGCGCCCGCCACCGGGACCGACGCACACTCGCAGCCCGGCAGCACGGCGCCCGCCACGCCCGCGACGGGCACGGCGAGCCAGTCACGGCTGGGCAGTGCGCGGGCGAAGAACGAGGAAGGGACGAAAACGGCGAGCGCCGCGGAGAGCAGGACGCCCAGCACCAGAAACGGCAGCGCCTGGAGTACCACGGCGACGAACACCGTCATCCAGCTCTGCATCACCGGAGCGGCGAGCGCCCTGCGGATCGGGCCCTGCACCATGACGGTCAGGAGCAGGGCCGTGACCAGGACCAGGGAGGAGTTCCCGTGGCGGCCGCCACCTGCCCTGCGCTCCTCGTCGGCACGCTCACCCGCGGTCTGCGCCGGCCGACCGGGGCCATCGGGCGCCCCTGCTTTCACGCACCGGTCGTCCGCCCCGGTGGTGGGGGCTGGTCTCGTGGTGGCCACGCGTCTGACACCTCCGGCGGGCTGTGGTGCAGAGATACCTCCCCCTCACTACGGCGGCCAGAGCCCAGGTGTTCAGCCCGCGCTCAGATCGTGTGCACCGTGTCCCCGGCACAGCCGCCAAGCCGCCCGAAGCGGTCACTGATTGTGTTCGGTGCGTCACCGGGCGTGCCGTGTCGACGCACGGCACTTGACCACGTGAGCCCAGACGTCCCAGGCCGTCCGCGCTGCGCGCTTGGTGCGGGAGGATGGGGTGGTGATCCGCCACGACCCTGAGATACTGGCTCTGTTCCGCCGCTATTGCGCGCCGGGGCGCCGCTACCTGAAGCTCGGCGGAGCGGTACTTCGTATGTCGCGCGAGGAGTACGAGCCGTTCGTTCATGCCCTGGCCGCCGATGCGAAGGCTGTCTCGGACGCCGAGCTCACCCTCCTCTTCCAAGGCAGTTGGCGCGAGCGGCGGACCGCGGCATGGCTCGCCGCCATCTCGCGCCGTGACCAGTTCCGGGAGTGTCTGGGAGCTCTGCTGCTGGAGAGCGAGGTCTGCTGCGCGGGCGTGGCCTACTGCGTGGCGCTGGCGAGTTTCGGCACGGCACGGGACGCCGACCTGCTCGCCGCTTACCTGGATCGCTATCTGCGCCGGCCCGACCTCGCCTACGACCAGCCGACGGCCATGGGCGCCCTGGCGTACACCGACTCCGTGCTCGACGACGACCGGGCCGGCCGGCTCCTCCACGAGGGCGGGCTGTGGCGGCAGTGGTTCCGGGACGCGCCTCACATGCGCGGCGACGGCGGCATCTCCGCCTACGTGGGCGGCATCCGCCTCGCCTGCGCCCTCGTCGCCGAATGCGCCGACGCCTGAACCCCATGGCTTCGTCCCACGGCTGAGCCGGAGCACGACTTCCGTCGGGGACGAGGGCTACGACACCGTCATGACCGGCAGCCGCACTGCGAGGCGCTCTTTGCCTCGGAGACGGTCAGGGCCGGGTGCGCGGACTTCTCGGCCGGGGTGCAGCAGGCGTTGACTCCGCAACACACGTCGGCCGCCTCCTCCGCCGCCGCCGAGGTGTCGGCCGGTGCCGGCTTGGCCGCTCGGACGATGGCGGAGTGCATGCCGTCCGCGACCGGATGCGTCGGGGTGATCGAGACGTCGGTGAATCCGGCGGTCTCCAGACCCGCGCGGTATTCGGCGAAGGACAACGCGCCGGCGATGCAGCCGACATGGTCGCCGCGCTCGGCGCGCTGCCGGGGCGTGAGGGTGTCGTCGGCGACGACGTCGGAGACGCCGATCCGGCCGCCGGGCTTGAGCACGCGGAAGGTCTCGGCGAAGACGGCGGCTTTGTCGGTGGACAGGTTGATCACGCAGTTGGAGATCACGACGTCGATCGTGTTCGCGGGCAGCGGGATCGCCTCGATGGTGCCCTTGAGGAACTCGACGTTCGTCGCACCCGACCGCTCGGCGTTGGCCAGGGCCAGAGCGAGCATCTCCTCGGTCATGTCCAGCCCGTAGGCCCTGCCGGTCGGTCCGACGCGGCGGGCGGACAGCAGGACGTCGATGCCGCCGCCGGAGCCCAGGTCGAGAACGCTCTCGCCGTCGCGCAGTTCGGCTACGGCGATGGGGTTGCCGCAGCCGAGGGAGGCGGCGAGGGCCTCCGCGGGGAGGGTGTCGCGATCATCGGCGGTGTACAGGGTCGATCCGAAGTTCTCGTCGACCTCGACCGGCTCGGATCCGCAACAGGCCGTGCCGCCCCCGGTGACCTTCATTGCCGCCGCCGCGTACCGCCGGCGGACGTCTTCGCGCAGGTCTGTGGTCTGTTCACTCATGTCTCGCTCCCAGGCGACAGGCCGCGGAGGGGACCCGAACGGCCTGTATCGATGTTCATTGATACAAGACTGCGTCTTGGATCGAAAAACGTCAACATAGAGAGATGTCGAATCCGCGGTGGTCGGCACCGGCGGTCAGGCCGCCGAGCCGAGCTGAAGTGGATCACGGGTACGCCGCGGCCCGCCCCACCCGCCCCCGGCCCCGGCCCCGTAATGACCGGTACACGAGGGCACTTGGGCAGCGATAACGCAATTTCGACACCGGCCGCCGAGACGGCTACCTTCACCTGGTCCTCGGCAATTGCCCACGGCCACAGGGGATTTCCCTCCTCCGCGCCCCGCACCAGGCACCCCGAAACCAGGGAGAGACGCATGCCCCGTCTTGCGCTGTACACCTTCGGCGTACTTAAGTCACCTCTCGCCGATCCCGCGCCTCTCACCCACGAGTTCTACGACTTGGGTGAGGCCGTCTACCGGACGATCAGTCAGCAGCCCGGGTATCTCGCGCGTGCCGAAACGGCAGGCGGTGACCGGGGGATGCTCTTCGGGGCGGACTGGGGTGCATGGGGAGAATTCGCCGTGCCGACCTGGTACGACAAGGGCCGCACAGCGGAAACCACCGCCCTGGCCGCGACCCTCTCGCTCTGGACCGACCTGCGCTCCGCCTTCGACGCCATTTACACCGGTCTGCACCGTGCGGCGCTGAACAGGCGTTACGACTGGTTCGAGCGGGCAGAGCACCCGAACTACGTGACCTGGTGGCTCTCCGGCGACGTAATACCCACCTGGCAGGACGGGGTTTCCAGGCTGGAGCATCTCGACGACCACGGGCCGGCGCCGCACGCCTTCACCTTCCACCACTCGTTCGCCCCGGACGGAACTCCCGTCAGGATCAGAGACATGGGGCCGAAGAACGCGCCCGAGGTCGCTGACAAGGAAGCCTGAATGACTGTTTTCACGGACGTTCGAGTCCCGCGATCCACAAGGTAAACACCGCGCCATTTTTCGCCTGCACCCCTTCTGTGCCTGTTGTGCTCACGCCAAGATCCCCTCTGCGTCCCGGACACCCCCATCCAGGGACGCAGGGAGGAGAGGGCATGCTGCCCCCAAGACATCAGCGACGGTTAGTCGCCTGCACCGTCGTGGCCGCCGCGTTCGGACTGGTGAGCACCCAGTCGTTCGCGGCGTCGAGCGACACCGGACCCCGGCCCTGGCAGGCGCGCCATCAAGCCGCGATCGGCCGGCAGCACATCAAGGCGGTGCACGCCGGTGACGCCCTGTCCGCGTTCACCGCTGAGGGCGACGAGGACGGCGCCGACGAGGCGGAGAACTCCGCCGAGGCCACCGCCCAGTTCACCGAGGCCCGCACCGCGCCCGGCGTGGTCGCGCCCGGCGCCTACGGTGCCGCCTGGCAACAGCTGCAGTCCATGCGGCACACGTCCGGCAGCTGGGACCACGTCACCAAGAAGCCGTACGACTCGGACGACCCCCGCTACCGCGATGTGAACTCCAACTCCAGTGGCGGCGCCGGGCAGGTGACCGGCCGGATCACCGGGATCGCCGCCGACAACCAGGGCTATGTGTACGCGGGTGGCGCCAACGGTGGTGTCTTCCGGTCCACGACCGGCGGCGGACACTGGAAGCCGATCGCCGACAAGCTGCCCTCCCTGTCGACCGGCACGCTCGCCCTGGACGGCGGCAACCGGCTCTGGTACGCCACGGGCGAGTCCAACACCGGTGCCACGTCCTTCGTCGGTACGGGTGTGTACGTCCTGAAGGACCCGCGCCACGGGCAGTTCCAGCCCGGCGACCGGGTGGGCGGCGCGGAACTGGAATCCACGGTCATCCACGCCCTGCGCTTCGCCGGCACCACGGTGTGGGCCGCCACGAGCACCGGCGTCTGGTCCCACTCCACGACCACGCTGTCGGGGCCGTGGAAGCGGGAGTTCGCGCCCAACCCGGAGTATCTGCCGGGTGGTTCCAAGGCCGACGACCCGAGTGCGCCGTACAAGAACATCGCCAACGACATCGCCGTCGACCCCAAGGACCCCGGCAAGGTCCTGCTCGCGGTCGGCTGGCGCGGTGGCGACACCTACAACGGGCTCTACACCCGGCAGGACGGCGGCAGCTGGAAGCCGGTCAGCGGCCTCGGTGACCTGCCCACCGGCAGCGACGACGTGGGCAACATGACGTTCGCCGCGGCGGCCGACGGATCGCGCCTGTACGCCATCGACCAGTCCCCGGCGCAGACGGCCGCCAACCCGGACAGCGGGCTCAAGGGCGTGTATGTGTCCAGGAACGGCTCGCCGTTCGGCCCGTGGACGCTGATCGCGGACTACACCAAGCTGAAGGCGTCCGGCTCAGCCCTCCAGGGCGACGGCTACCAGCCGGGCATCCAGTCCTGGTACAACCAGTTCCTCCAGGTCGACCCGGCCGACGCCGACCACCTCTACCTCGGTCTGGAAGAGGTCTTCGAGACCAGGAACGGCGGCTCCAGCTGGACGACCCCGGGCCCGTACTGGAACTTCCCCTTCCCTTGCTGGAGCATCGACCCGGCCAAGCGGACCGGCGACTGCTCCCCCACCACGCACTCCGACCAGCACGCGGTCGCGATCGGCAGCTACCGGGGCAAGACCTGGGCGTACGTCGGCAACGACGGCGGTATCTACCGCCGCCCGCTGAACGGCGCCGTCGACTCCGGCGGTCACGCCAAGGACTGGCAGTCCCTGAACGACGGCACCCTCGACACCCTCCAGTACTACTCGGTGGGCGTCGGCAAGGACCTCGCGGGCGGTGGTGTCTCGGTGACCGGCGGCCTGCAGGACAACGGCCAGTCGATCCTGCGCGGCCGCGACAAGGTCATGGGCTCCGACTTCGGCGGCGACGGCGGCGACACCATCGCCGACCCCGCCAACGGCTGCAACATCGCCGAGGAATACGTCTACCTCGACATGTGGGTCACCCAGAACTGCGGTGTCAACGACGGCTCCTGGACGACCGACCCGGCCAAGGCCACCGAGTACGAGGTCGCCCCGCCGGACAAGGACGAGGGCGGCGCGGGCGCCCGCTTCATCGCGCCGATCACCGCCGACGCCAAGAACACCGGCACCTGGATCGCCGGCGGCCGGCACGTGTGGGTGAACACCAAGGGCTTCGCCATCCGCTCCGGCAAGGAGTGGACGAACGCCTACGATCTCGGTGACGGCCATGTCGCCACCGCCGTGGCGTCCTCCGGTGGCACGGTCTATGTCGGCTGGTGCGGCCCCTGCAACAACCAGGGCTTCACCCGCGGCATCGCGGTCGGCAACGCCGACGGCAGCGGCTGGCACCAGCTGCACCTGCCGGTCGACGGCACCCTGCCCAACCGCTACGTCTCCGGCTTCGACATCGACCCGGCCGACGCCCAGCACGTGTTCGTGGCGATCAACGGCTTCTCCCGCAAGTGGACCGAGGGCCCCGGCGCGGGCTTCGGCCACGTCTTCGAGTCGCGGAACGGCGGCGCCGACTGGACGGACGTCTCCGCCGACCTGCCCGACGTCCCCGCCAACACCGTGAAACTTCTCCCGGACGGCGGCCTCGCCGTCGGAACCGACCTGGCCACCTTCTACCGCCCGGCAGGGGCCACCCGGTGGGAGGTCCTGGGTCACGCCCTGCCGAGCACGGCCGTGATGCAGCTGCGCCTCGGCCCCGACGGCAAGCTGTACGCGGCCACGCACGGCCGCGGCATCTGGTCCTTCGACGTACGACGCCTCAAGGGCCGCAAGGACTGATCACCACGCCTTCCCGGTCGCAGGCGGCCGGTGTGCCTCTGTCGCGGAGGCGCACCGGCCGCTCGACGTCCCGGGTCCCATGATCCGGGATCGCACCGATGAGTTTGCGGCGGTCGTGCGGTCTACCTGCCGACGAAAGGAGCGCACCATGCGCCAGATCATCGTTTGCACGTTCCTGACCCTGGACGGCGTCATGCAGGCGCCGGGCGGACCGGACGAGGACGTTCAGAGCGGTTTCGAGCACGGCGGCTGGCAGAAGCCGGTGTCCGACGACGAGGTCGGCGCGGCCATCGCCGGTTGGTACGAGCCCTCCGATGCGATGCTGCTGGGCCGCAAGACGTACGAGATCTTCGCGTCGTACTGGCCGACCGCCGATCCCGCCAACCCGTTCACCCACCGGATGAACAGCATGCACAAGTACGTGGCGTCCCGGACCCTGACGTCGCTCGAGTGGGAGAACTCCACGCTGCTGGAGGGCGACGTCGTCGACGCCGTACGCAACCTCAAGGAGTCCGACGGTGGCGACATCAACGTCGTCGGCAGCGGTGACTTCGCCCAGACCCTCATGCGGCACGGCCTCGTCGACGAGTACCGGCTGACCATCCACCCGGTGATCATCGGCACCGGCAAGCGGCTGTTCGCCGACGGAGCGATCCCCACCGCGCTCGAGCCGGTCAGCGTCACCACGACCAAGGGCAGCACCGTCGTCGGCGTCTACCGGCCCAACGGCAAGCCCACCTACGACAGCTACTAGGCGATCTCCTCGGCACCGTGCCGGAGCGGGGCACGGTGGGAGGTTGTCGGACATCTGTCGGCGTGAGCATGCTCTGTCGGTGGTTTGTCGGTGGGCCTTGCGACCGTGGGCGGGTCGGTGTTCTCCACGAACACGCTGTCCCGAGCGCAAGGAGCCTGTCATCGTGTCTGCCGCATCCCAGAGCCGGCCGTGGGACGTTCACCGGCTGCCGTCCGCAGCGGGCCGGACCTTCCTGATCACCGGGGGTAACGCCGGGATCGGCTACTTCGCCGCGGAGCAGCTGGCCGCCACCGGCGCGGTCGTCATACTCGGCAGCCGGGACCGCGCGAGGGCCGACGCCGCCATGGCCTCGATCCGCTCGCGAGTCCCCGGCGCGCGTGTGCGGCACCTTCCCCTGGACCTGGCCGACCTGTCGTCCCTGAAGCGCGCCGTGGACGCACTGGACATCGGCCATCTCGACGCGGTGGTCCACAACGCGGGGGTCGCGCTCGACGACCCGCCGCGCCGCAGGACCGTGGACGGCCACGAGCTGATGTTCGGCACCAACCACCTGGGCCACTTCGCGCTGACCCAGTGGCTGGCCCCCTTGCTGTCCACGGCGCCGGCGGGCCGCGTCGTGACCGTGGGAAGCTTCGCCGCGCGGTCCGAGCGACTGGACCTCGCCGATCTGCAGTCGGCCCAGGACTACCGGCCCAAGCGCACCTACGGCCGTTCGAAGCTGGCGCAGATGTCCTTCGGCTTCGAACTCGATCGCCGGCTGCGTACCGCGGGCAGCAGGGTGCTCAGTGTGGTGGCGCACCCGGGTGGCGCACTCGACTCCCTCACCCCCTCCCGTCCGCCGGTGGCCGTGACCAGCCCCGGCGTGCGGCTGCGCGCCTTGCCCTGCGCGCTCGTGGTGCAGGGCAAGGACGCCGGAGCGTGGCCCATCGTCCGTGCCGTTCTCGACCCCGGGGTGCAAGGAGGGCAGCTGTGGGGGCCGCGGGTCTTCGGCCTGCGGGGCGCACCGCGACATGAGCCCGTTCCGTCCCACATGGCCGACCCGGCCGTCGCCGCTCACCTGTGGGCCGCCAGCACGGAGCTGACCGGTAGCGAACCTCACCTCGGCTTTCGGTAGGCGTCCCCCGCCCGACAGGTGGCGGCGAGCTGCCCGTCATTGCCCGCGCAGGAGGGGGAGCAGACGTTCCCAGTGGCGCTTCAGCCCGCAGGCGCTGAAGGCGTCGGTGTCGGACATGGTGAAGCCGTGGACGGTGCCGGGGTAGATCTCGGAGGTGTAGCCGACACCCGCCGCGTCCAGGGCCTGGTTGAGCTCGCCGAGGGCCTCGGGCGTCATGTCGCCTTCGGCATGGCCGAGGTGGACCCGCGCGGTGAGCCGGGAGAAGAGGCCGACGCCGTCGGCACCCACGGGGGCATGGAACGCGGCGACGGCCGCCACCTGCTCGGGGTGGGCCGCGGCGGTGCGCATCGCGTAGAGGCCGCCTATGCAGTAGCCGGTCACCGCCACCGGTCCGGTGCCCACCTCGGGCCGGGTGGTGAGGAACCTGAGGTAGGCGTCGGCGTCGCTCAGGACGCGTTCGGCGGTGTGCGCCTCGATCAGGGGCATCAGCTGGGCGAAGACCGCGGGCCGGGCCTCTTCTCCGATGTACTCGGGAAGCTCGATCAGCGGTGCGGGGCCGTGCCGGTAGTAGGAGTTGGGGACGAGTACGTAGTAGCCGTGCCCGGCGAGTTCGCGGGCCATCTCCCGCAGTACGGGCCGGATGCCGAAGCCGTCGGCATACATCAGCACCCCTGGGTGCCGCCCGCCGCCTTCGGGGAAGGCGGCGAAGGCGTCGGCCTGGCCGTCCGGGGTGGGGATCCGCAGCGTCTTGGTGGGCATGCATGCTCCTGTCGTGGTTGATGTGGCAGAGCCTGTGATCAACACGACGGAGGCGGAGCCCGCGCAGCGGCGCAAGAGCCTCGATCGAACAGGGGGCCCGAACCGGCCCGCACGGCGCTCAGAAGAGCACCGGGTCACCAATCCGTGTGTGGCGCAAGGCCGTCCCGGTGTTCATGGCCGTGCAGCCTACCGCACCGGACACGAGCCGAGGCAGCAACTCCGGCCCGGGTGCGCAGGGTCGGCGACTGCGGGGACGCCACCGGGGCGATCCGCCGCGGTCTGGTGTACCTGCCCGTGGCTCAGCTGCGGGCCGACGTCCTCGGCGCCCGCAGCTGAGCCACGGGCCCGACGCGGGTCTGCGCGGTGCCGCACTCCTGGCGCTGGTCGCGGCGGGAGTGGAGCCCGGTCTCGAGACGGCGCAGGCCCGCAGCGAACCCAGGCTGCGGCGATTCGCCGCACGGGTTCCGATCGCGGCACGTGAGGACGAGTTCTACCGGCAGTGGCTACGAGCGAGGGGCGGATGATCCTGGTGCACGCCCCCGCTCCCCCGGCCGGTCGGACGAAGGCGTCACCGGGGAATCGGGGCGGCTCCGGTCGCGGCGAGGGACAGGTCCCAGAGCCGGGCGGCCTCGTCGGGGGCGACGGCGTACTCCCGTACGCCACCGTCGTCCATGGGCGTGCCGGGCGCCGTGATGCGGGCGACGTCGCAGTCTTCCAGGTAGAGCCCGCCGCGGCCGTCGAGCAACGCGGACGTGGCGGCCCACAGGCCGGTGGCGGCACCTTGAGAGGGGGTCTTGAAGTCGGCGCCGACGACATGGCCGTGCTCGTCCACCCACCCGCGGTCGATCTGCGCCTGGAGCGTCATCTCCCGCTGGAGACCGGTGATGATCTTGCCGGGATGCAGGGCGAACGCCCGGACGCCGTCGCCTTTGCCGAGAGCGTCGAGGTGCACGGCGAAGAGGGAGTTGGCGGTCTTGGCCTGGCCGTAGGCCAGCCACGTGTCGTAACCGGTCCGGAAGTGCGGATCGTGCCAGCGGATGCCTGTCAGGGTGTGCCCGGCGGAGCTGTTCACGACGACCCGGGCGCCGCCGGCGGAGGCCAGGAGCGGGTAGAGCTCGCACGCGAGGGTGAAATGCCCGAAGTGGTTGGCGGTGAGCTGGCCTTCCCAGCCGGGTCCGACGCGCCGCTCCGGGGTGGCCATGATTCCGGCGACGGCCATCAGGAGGTCGAGCCGGTCGAGACGTTCTCGGATGTGCGCGGCGGCTGAGCGGACGCTGCCGAGATCGGCCAGGTCCATGGGGACGACCTCGCAGCCTCTCACCTCCTTCAGAGCGTCCCGGGCGACATCGGGGCGGCGGGCCGGGACGACGACCCGGGCCCCGGCGGCCGTCAGGGCCCGGGCCGTCTCCAGGCCCAGCCCGGAGTACCCCCCGGTCACCACGGCGTTCGTGCCGGAGAGGTCGCAGCCGGCCATGATGTCCTCGGCAGTGGTGACGGCGGAGAAGGGCGAGCCGAGCGGCTGCTGGTCAGTAACAGTCATGCCGCCGACGCTACGATCTGGAGCGAGGTCTAGATCAACCCCGGGAGTGGGTGGCATGACGACAACCCCGGCCGCTGAGGAGTCGTTGAGCATCGGCGAGGTGGCCGAGCGGACGGGACTGAGCGTGCACGCCCTGCGCTTCTACGAGCGTGAGGGCCTGCTCGTCGGGCCGGTCCGGCGCACGTCGGGCGGCAGGCGCCGTTACACCTCCCTCGACGTCGACTGGCTGCTGATCTGCGTCAAGCTGCGCGCGTCCGGGATGCCGCTCGCCGACCTGAGACACTTCGCCGACCTGGTACGGCAGGGGCCGGGCAACGAGGCGGAACGCCTGCGGCTGCTGGACGCCCACCGGCAGCGCGTCGACGCGCAGATCCAGACGCTCCAGGAGTGCCGCTCCGTCATCGCCTGGAAGGTCGGCGTCTACGCCGAGCACCTCGCCCGGGGCGAAGCCGGCGGGCTGTGGGACCCGACGGCCTGATCCCGGCCGCAGGGGGCGGCGTCCCGCCCGATCGGCGGGCGGCGGGTGTGTGACCCCATTGGGCCTGCTGGAGTGCGGGGCTCGAGTGGTCTTCGCAGCATGGCGTCTGACGACCCCGACCGTGCGGCGACGAGTTCGATCGGTGCCGGTGCGTTGCCACCGGTGCCGGTTCGGAAGGACGACATGCCCATACGCAACCGCGGCACAGCTGCCGCTGCCGCCCTGTTCCTGGCCGGCTGGACGGTGCTGAGCGCGGCCCCGGCCCACGGCACGTCCGGCGCGGCCACCGCCCGGCAGAAGCCCGCGGCGAAGGAGGGCGGCCGCCCGCTCATCAGCCCCGGGCCACTGCAGGGACAGCGGCCCGGTGCGTTTCCGCCCGCACGCGCTCAGTCCGGCACGCACACCGTCGCCTCCGGAGACACGTTGTGGGACGTCGCCCAGCGAACCCTCGGCACCGCACCGCGGTGGGACAGCGTCTACGCCCTCAACCGGCGGACAGTCGAGGACGAGGCCCGCCGGCACGGGTACGCCTCCAGCGACCGGGGTCACTGGATCTTTCCGGGTACCGTGCTCGCCCTGCCCTCCTCCCCGGCGGCACGGGCGCAGCCGTCACCGCGGTTCGAGCCCGCCCCGTGCCCCACCACGTACGGAGAACTGAAGGGGACCCGCTGCGGCTTCCTCGTCGTACCGGAGAACCGGACCCGTCCCTCCACGCGAACGCTTCGCCTGGCCGTCGCACTCGTCCGCTCGGCGTCGCCGAGGCCGCACCCCGATCCGATCGTGTTCCTCACCGGCGGGCCCGGCGCGGACGCCCTGGGGAACATAGCGGAACTCACCGAGGCCGGGCTGAACCGCGACCGTGATCTGGTCGTCCTGTCCCAGCGCGGGACCTTCTCGTCGCAGCGGCCGCTGACGTGTCCTGAGATCGACCGGTTCTACGGAGAACGCGTCGGCCTCCTCTACGACGCGCCCTCCACCGGGGACCGTTACGCCCGGGCCGCGGCCCGCTGCCGTGAGCGCCTGACAGCCCAGGGAGTCGATCCGGCTGCCTACACCACCGGCGAGAACGCCGCCGACGTGGCGGATCTGCGCAAGGCCCTGGGAATCCGGCAGTGGAACGTCCTCTCCCATTCCTACGGGACGCAGCTGGCGCTGACCTACATGCGCATGTTCCCCGACGGGATCCGCTCCGTGACCGTCGACGGCGTCGTACCGCCGTCCGTGGCGACGCCCGGGTGGACGTGGAGCAGCATGAGGGAGGCGTTCGACAACATGGTGAGCGCCTGCGCGGCCCAGAACGCCTGCCGGCAGCGCTACCCGGACATCGGTGCGACCTTCCTGCGCATGGTGCGTCGGCTGGAGGCTCGGCCGGTCACCACGCAGGTGACGGTGCCGCAGGTCGGGAGGGTGAAGGTCGTCCTCGACGGCGGTGCGCTGCTGAACTGGGTGGTTCGTGCCAGTCACGCCCCCGCGACCTTCCCCCTGGCCGTGGACGAGCTGGCCCACGGCCGCCCCGAGCGCATCGCCGAGCAGTGGGCGGCGGCCTGGCTTCCCGGCTCGAACGGGATGTTCGCCCACGGGTTCTCGCTGAGCGTATGGTGCAGCGAATGGGTTCCGTTCGAGACCCCCGGCGAGCAGCTCGCCGAGGGACTGCGGGCCTTTCCCGAGCTCCCCCGCTCGGTCCTGGCCCAGGCGCCGCAGCTGCCGTTCCTGCGGCAGGCGTGCCAGGCCTGGGACGTCCCGAAGGCACCCGACTCGGTGCGCGCGGTCACCCGTAGCAGCATCCCCACCCTCGCCATCTCGGGCAGTTTCGACGCCCAGACCGGGGCGCAGTGGGGACGCTACGTGGCCCGGACGCTCTCCCGGTCCACGGTGGTGACCCTGGCCGGGGTCGCCCACGGGGCGTTCGACCATCCGTGCGGCGCGGAGGTGATCACCTCCTTCTTCGACGACCCCGACCACCCCGACACCCGTTGCGTGAGCTCTGTGAAACCGGCGCCGTTCGTCGTCGACCGTCCTTGACACCGAGGGCGGGGAGCGCATGCCGGCGTACGCGTTGCCGGAACGGCGGTGGGCATGCTCCCGTGTTCCTCCGCTAGGCGCAGGGCTCCTGCTCCATGGCCCGCTCTCGCGGGGCCTGCTGGTCCGGGGCGTCATGTTCCGGGGCCTCGGACGCTGAGGAGCGGGTCACGATCCGGGAGCCCGGCCGGGTGAGCCGCAGGGCGACGGCGACCGTGGCCAGAGCGAGCGCGGTCATGGCGGCGCCGGCCCAGGCCGGGGAGGCGTAGCCGAGGCCGGCGTCGATGACGGAGCCGCCGAGCCAGGGGCCGCCGGTGTTGCCCAGGTTGAAGGCCGCGGTGGTGGTGGCGCCGGCGAGGGTGGGGGCGGCGCCCGCGACGTTGAACATCCGGGCGTTCAGGGCGGGCGCGGTGTAGAACGCGGACACGCCGAGGAGGAACGTCAGCGTGATCGTGGCGGCGGGGTGGGTGGCCAGCAGCGCGAGGGCCACGAGGAAGACGGTGGAGGCGGTGATGCCGGTGAGCAGTACGCCGAAGAGGTGTGCGTCGGCGACCCGGCCGCCGATGTACGTACCGATGAGGGCGCCGATGCCGAACAGGGCGAGGACGGCGGAGACCCAGCCCGCGTCGAGGCCGGAGACATCCGTGAGCAGCGGGGCCAGGTAGGAGAAGGCGCAGAAGACGCCGCCCGCGGCGAGGGCGGTGATCAGCACCGACAGCAGGACCTGCCGGTCGCGGTAGATCACCAGCTCACGCTTGAGACGCGGCCGGTTCTCGGGCAGCGGAATGTGCGGGATGCGGGTGACGACGCCGGCCAGGGCGATGGCCGACGCGGCGGCCACGGCCCAGAACGCGGAGCGCCAGCCGAGGTGCTCGCCGAGGAAGGCCCCGGCGGGAACGCCGAGGACGTTCGCGATGGACAGACCGCCGATCATCACGGCCATGGCGCGGGCGCGCGCCCCGATGGGCACCATGGCGATGGCGACGGCCGCCCCGACCGCCCAGAACCCGGCGCACGCCAGTGCGCTGACCACGCGTGAGGCGAACAGCACGGCGTAGTTCGGCGCGAGCGCGCCGGCCACCTGGCCGAGCCCGAACAGACTGATCAGCGCGACAAGCGTGGTCTTGCGCGGCAGCCGCAGCGTGGCGACGGCGAGGAGCGGGGCGCCGACGACCATGCCGATGGCGAACGCCGAGATGAGCAGTCCGGCGCGCGGGATGGAGACGTGCATGTCCTGCGCGATGGGCGGCAGCAGCCCGGAGAGCATGAACTCGCTCGTGCCGAGCGCGAACACGGACAGGCCGAGGATGTAGACGGCGAGCGGCATGCGCGCGGACGGCGGTGGCGACACGGGAGGCCCGGCCGCGGGCTCGGCGGGGCCGGGCTGCGCGGACTCGGCTGGACCAGGCTTCACGGACTCGGCAGGCTCAGGCTTCACGGACTCGGCGGAGAAAGACGGCATGACATGGGTAACCAGGCCTTTTGTGCCTGTCATTCCTGCGTCGGCGAAACGTCTCGCGATACGGGACGGTTCCTGCGGCGCACCGATGCCCGGTATGGGCCGGGTGCCCCGAAGGCCCGGCTGTGCGCGAGGGGCCGGCTGGGCGCGCCGGGCACGGGTGAAGCGGTACGGGCAGGAGGCGTTCGCGGCGCAGGTCTTATCCAGGAAGCTCAGCCCGAGCAGATCAATGCCCGCCAGTATTTCGCTGGGCGGTCTCGCCGCCGGTCGGTACCGTGCGACACGGGACCGAGGGGGGATCCGGTGCGACCAGTGCTGTTGGTGGATGTCGACGGACCGCTGAACCCGTACGCCGCGAAGCCGCATCGTCGGCCCGCGGGCTATCGGACGCATCGCCTGCTGACTCCTCGCTGGGAGGCTTCCGAGCGGCGCCGGCTGGCTGAGTGGGGGCTGCAGGACAAGCCCGTCAAGCCGCTGCGGGTGTGGCTCGACCCGCGTCACGGCGCCGCGCTGGGCGCGCTTCCCTTCGACCTCGTATGGGCGACGACGTGGGAAGAAGAAGCCAATGCCTTCATCGCGCCGATCCTGGGATTGCCCGAGTTGCCCTTCATTGCCTGGTCCGCGCGCCGACGTGAGGCCGGGGACGACGTGTTCTGGAAGACGCCGGAGATTGTCGCGTGGGCGCAAGGCCGTGCGTTCGCCTGGGTCGACGACGAAATCACCGAGGCGGACCGGGTCTGGGTGAAGGACCACCACGACGGTCCTTCTCTGCTGCATCGGGTCGATCCACGACGCGGCCTGACGATGGACGACTTCGCAGTGCTGACGGCATGGGCCGCCAGGCTTGGCTGAGTTCGCGACTGGTTGACGGTCGGCAGCGGACCGGGCCGACCTGCGTGACCGTTACGCGGAAGCCCTTGGCGAAGCCGGGGGCGCTCTATCGGCGGACCGCCGAGATCAGTCCGCCGGGTCGCTCGTCGTGCTTCGGTGGGGTGCTGATCGGGCGGCCGTAGGCGGCAGCGCGTTCGCGCAGGGTGTG
Organism: Streptomyces sp. NPDC028635; assembly: GCF_040637635.1. NCBI lineage: Bacteria > Bacillati > Actinomycetota > Actinomycetes > Kitasatosporales > Streptomycetaceae > Streptomyces > Streptomyces sp. NPDC028635. The sequence continues at coordinate 122,216 of NZ_JBEZWX010000003.1, forward strand.
GCATTCGGCCTCCCAGCCGTGACCGGCCAGCCAGCCCACCGGGTCGTCGGGCATCTCCGAGACCCACATGGACGCCGCCGATCCCGGCACGGCGTCCGCGCCGAAGCGCTCGATCACGCCGCGCGAGCCCAGCGTCAGCCCCATCCGACTGCCTGGCGCCGACCGCGCGCCGATCCGGGCCAGCAGCAGCTCCACCGCATCCTCCGGCAGATAGATCAGCAGTCCTTCGGCGATCCACACGGTCGGCACCGCCGGGTCGTGCCCTGCGGCGGCCAGCGCGCCCGGCCAGTCCTCACGCAGATCCACCGCGACGGTGATCCGCTCACAGCGTGCGACGGCCCCCTCCTGGCGCAGCACCGATGCCTTGAAGTCCAGTGGCGCGGCGGTGTCGACCTCGAACAGCCGGGTGCCCTCGGGCCAGTCCATCCGGAAGGCCCGGCTGTCCATGCCGGCGCCGAGCAGCACGACCTGCCGGACCCCGGACGAGCAGGCCTCCCGCACCAGGTCGTCGAGGAACTTCGTCCTGATGACGATGGAGAACGACACGGCCAGCCGGCGACGTCGTGCGGCCTCGTCATCGGGCAGCGGTGGCGAGGAGGGCCACAGGCCACCGGCGGTGGCGAAGGCCTGGGCCAGCGGGTCGCGGAACAACGCGTCCTCCCGCTCGGTCTCCAGCGCCCGCACCCGCGCCACTCCCACCGCCGTGGCCCACACTCCCGACGGCTGCACCCGCTCCTGCTCATCAGTCACCGCGCCAGCCTAAGGGTTGCCCAGCAAACGAGCCTGGACTCGTTCTGGAACACGAGGCGACAGAGCGATCGAGGTGGGCTTGCAGTGGCCGCCTGGTCTCGCCTGCTCCGGGCTGATCAGCTGGATGTCACCTGGCTCGGTGGCGCCCATCGGCTTCGATAGCCTGCGCTAGTGGCTGACGCTTCGCTGAGATTCCTGATCGACGCCGATCACGGGCAGTTCTACGTCCAAGACCTTGATCCCTATGACGCGTGGAGCGCCGAGCACGCGATGGACCCAGACCTGCCGCCAGCAGGCTGGACGGATGAAGCGGTCTACGTCCACCGCATCGGCGTTGAACCGCACTCGATCTCTGTCGGCACGGCTCGGGACGACATGGTCGAATCGCTCATCACCGTTCACGCTTCCGAGCCGCCGACTGACCCGGCGGCCGAGCACATCGTTGAGACCGACCTTGACGTGCCAACCGGTCAGCTCACCGTGTCCAGCCCCGGGACCGATCCTGCCGACGGGCCGAGCCTGACTGTTCCGGCTGGATTGCTACGTGCTCGGGTCTCCTACGTCCCGGCCGGACCACCACCGGTCGGCACTGGCGGAGGTCCCGGCGACCACTTCCTGTATCAGGTGGACCTCTGGCCCTCCGACCGGACGTACGGACTGGTCATAGTCAAGCAAGGGCCGGAAATCTGGGCAGGGTAGGCCCTCAGCCCGTCCTCACCTGTCGGCCGAGTGCCAGTTTGTGCAGGCGGGCGATGCCCCTCATCGCGTGATCCGTAAGAAGTGCCTTGATCGGACCTGATGGCCGCTCAGCGCAGCAACGTGTCGAGGAACGGGTTCGACAGCACGCGGTGGGGGTCCAGGCGGTCGAGCGTCGCGACCGCCTCGTCCCAGCCCGGGCCGCCGCCGGCACGGTGGGCGGCGGGGACGGCGCGGGTGAGGACGTCGGGGTCGGACCACGCGGCGGTGTCACTGTAGGCCCAGCCCTTGGACCATTCCACGCGAACCGTCGCCCGGTCCCCGTCCAGGGCCAGCAGGAACTGCTCGATGTCGCGGTAGAAGCGGTACACGGCGGGGGTGGCCGGCAGGGAGAGGATGTCGAACCACACCGCGGTGTCGGCGTCCGGCCGGTCGGGGCGCGGTCGCAGGGCGGACAGCAGCGGGGGCCGCGCGCCCGGGACCCCGCACACGGACGGGTCCTCCAGACCCGTCACCCGGATCTCCACCTGGCCGTTGACCGGGTACTCGCCGCGCGCCGCGTACTGCGCGAGCAGCGTGCGGTAGAAGCCGGTGAACTGGCTGACGACCCACTGCAGATCGGCCCGGCGGATGAGGACGGCGTAACCGTTGGCGGTCTCGCGCAGCGTGGTGGGGCGCACGTACTGCAGCAGGTTGCGGGAGGCGCCCCACAGGTCCGAGCGCAGCCCGCCCGCCAGCAGGTGGGTGAGGACGTCGCCGGTCAGCACGTCCCGCACCAGGGTCCCGGAGAGCAGGACGTCGGTGATGTCGCCCGTCAGCGCCACCTTCGCCAGCAGGTACTGGACCTGCCCGAAGAGCGGCGCGCTCGCCCACGCCCCGGAGACCAGGTCCCCCGCCAGCCGGGCCACGGGCTCGGGCAGGGAGTCGGAGAACGGGTAGTTGTACGGTTCGTCGACCGCGCGGGCGGTGAACGGCCGCTTCGGGGCGACGCTCCAGACCTTCAGCCAGGGGCAGTCGGTGAAGGCGAACCAGATCGCCTCCACCCGGCCGGCGCGGTCCACGAAGTCGGCGAGGGTCCGCGTTCCGGCCGGAGCCCCGGGGGCGGCGAACAGTTCGGTGGCGGGGATGTCCAGGAAGGACTGGCAGCGCAGATTGCGGTCGGTGCCCACGCGCAGAACGGCCTCGGTGACGAGTGCGCGGCCGAGGTGGGTGAGGAGGGCAGGGCAGTCGGGCTCGGCCCGGCCGACGGTGCGCAGGGTGTAGCGGCCGGCCTTCTCGTCCCAGACGACCGCGGTGAGTTCGGTGACCAGGTTGCTCAGTGAACCGTAGCCGTGGCCGGGTGACGGGGTCTCGCCGGCGGCGGGGACGGCGGTGCCGTGCGCCCCGATGGCGAGGGCGCCACCGACCGACAGGTCACCGGGCGCCGGGGCGGAGGCGACGCCGTGTCCGGCCGCCCCGGCGAACGCGAGCAGCGTCTCCAGCGAGGCACCGGCCTGGACCCGGATCGCGGCCGACCCGTCCGCGGCCCGCTGTTCCAGCGACATCGCGGTGAGGTGCGCGGTGGTGTCCAGCAGGACGACCTTGGCCGCGGCGGGGGTGCCGTCGGCCACCGTGAGGGGGGCCCAGCCATGCCGATGACCTTGCGCGCGTACCGTCCAGCCCGCGCCGTGGGCCCAGTTGACGACGGCCAGCGCCTCCTGCGGATCGCGCGGCGCACATGTCCACAACTGGTCGGTACGGATCTCGCCGGTCCAGTTCTCGTAGGTGCGCTGATAGACATCGATCCCGGCCGGGAAGCCCGGCGGCGGTGCCGAGGCCGCGTAGGCGCTGCCCGGGCGGACCAGCCCGCGCAGCATCCAGACCGCGCCGCCCGCGGCGGCCGACGACGCGAGCAGCCTGCGCCGCGACAGCCCGCCTCCCTGGTTCGAAGGACTGTCCGTCATTCCCGTATCCCCCTGACCCGCTCATGACCGGCGCGTCCGGGCCGGTCGAGCACGCACGTTACCCAGCACGGGAGATCCCACGGTCACGCGTTCGGCCGATTCACGTGAACGAGTGAACGACCGTCGAACCGCATCGCATTCGGGGGGCTTGCCATGTAAAGGCCAGGTGGCGGCAGCGTGGGGTGCGGTCGCGGACCAGCTGAACACGGATGGGGCACGGTGCATGGCGTGAGCCGCGAGCGCGCCGCACGCTGGATCCGGATGTGGACGCGCCGTCCGACACTGCGCGGCGACCGGCCTTCTGGAGGAGCGCATGACTGCTTCGACGCCCGCGACCGAGGCGCCACCGGCCCGGTACGACGACCTGCGGGCACTGGTGATCAACTGCACCTTGAAGCGCTCACCCGAGACGAGCAACACCCAGGGGCTGATCGACCGCAGCACGGCCATCATGGCCGCCCAAGGGGTACGGCTGGATGTCGTACGGGCGGTGGACCACGACATCGCCACCGGGGTGTGGCCCGACATGACGGAGCACGGTTGGGAGAGGGACGCCTGGCCGGATCTGTACCGGCAGGTGATGGCGGCCGACATCCTCGTTCTGGCCGGCCCGATCTGGCTGGGTGACAACAGCTCGGTGATGAAGCAGGTGATCGAACGGCTCTACGCCTGCTCCAGCCTGCTCAACGCGGCCGGTCAGTACGCGTACTACGGCCGTGTCGGCGGTTGCCTGATCACCGGTAACGAGGACGGCGTCAAGCACTGCGCCATGAACGTGCTCTACAGCCTCCAGCACCTGGGCTACACCATCCCTCCCCAGGCGGACGCGGGATGGATCGGCGAGGCCGGCCCGGGCCCGTCGTACCTCGATCCCGGCTCGGGCGGCCCGGAGAACGACTTCACCAACCGCAACACCACCTTCATGACCTGGAACCTTCTGCACATGGCCCGGGCGCTGAAGGATCTCGGCGGCATTCCCGCCTACGGCAACCAGCGCACCGCCTGGGACGCCGGCTGCCGCCACGACTACGAGAATCCCGAACATCGATAGACACGGACGTGGAAGCCGTGGCCCGGGCGGGGGTCCGCGGCTCATCCTCATAGGTCTCGTAGGTGCTCGACGGCTTCGGCGGTGCGATGGCGGGTGCGGTCCAGGGCGGCGGTGAAGCGCACGCCACAATGGTCGCCGCAGTCCCCGAGCACCACGACGAGGAGCACGGCTCATGGCAGGACCAACCGCTCAGCAGGACCCCGGGCAGACAGCCGCCCATCACGTGGCGCTTCCGGGGACCGAAGGGCTCGGACAGCTGCGTGGGACGTTTCTGCCGAAGCGGGCCGGCGCCGTGCGGCTGACCGCCCTCCTCCTCATGGGAACCGTCTCCCTGATCGTGCCCCCGCTGGGCGTCTACTTCCTGTGGCTCGCCGCCCGGACGCCCGACCTCTCCCGCAAGCAGGCTGCCCGCAGACTGCACCTGTTCGACCACGGCCTGGCCGAGGTGGGCGGGAACGGCGAGGTCTCCGTCTTCCGCTGGGACTCCCTGACGGTGCTGCAGGAGATCACCGAGCGGTACGCCAACGGCGTCTACGTCGGTACCACGTACGTCTACACGCTGCATCGCGAGGACGGCACGACGCTCAAGGTGACCGGCTTCTACGCGCAGCCCGAGCAGTGGGGCCCCGCGATCCAGCAGGAGATCACACGGGCGCAGCTGCCCGCGCTGCACGCCGGGCTGGTACAGGGCAGGACCTTGTCCTACGGCGATCTCTCGGTGAACGTGGGTGGTGTGGCCACGGCGAGGGACAGCCTGTCCTGGGCGGACATCGAGACGGTGGAGATCTCTCAGGGCGTGCTGGTGCTGCGCAGGAGGGGCAGGAAGCTGCCCTGGGCGAGGGTGCCGGTCAAGAAGATCCCGAACTTCTTCCTCTTCCTCGCCCTCGTCGAGCTTCTCCGGCAGGGTGATCCTCGCCAGGCCGTCTGAGCCACTCGGCAACCGGAGTGAACCGCGCGCGGCCGGCCTCGGACATCAGCTGTGACTGGCCGCCTTGCCCGGACGCTCGTTCCGTCACAGGCCGCTCGCGGACGACGCCCTGATGTTCCCGGCGAGCAGACGCCCCGTCCGTCGGCGCGCCCAGGCGGCTCAGACGCCGGGGTCGGGCTCGGCCGGGGCGGGCAGGCGGGCGCGCGCCGCCTCCAGTTGGGCGGCGAAGGCCAGCCCGAGGAACAGGGCGATGGAGGTCAGGTAGGCCCACAGCAGCAGGGACATGAAGGCGCTCAGCGGACCGTACAGCGTGTCGAACGAGCCGCTGAGGTCCAGATACAGGCTCAGCACCCAGGTCAGCGCGGTCCACAGGACGATGTACACGGCGGCTCCGAACGCCAGCCAGGTGTAGCCGGGCTGCTTGCGCCGCGGTGAGCAGCGGAAGACGGCGCTCGCCGAGATCAGCGCGAGCACGAGCCCCACGGGCCAGCGCAGGACGTTCCAGGACGAGAGGTCGGAGCCGTCGAGGTGGTAGACGGTCACCGCGGCCGCGGCGAGTTCGTCGCCGGCGATCATGATGACGAACCCGAGGCCGAGCGGCAGCCCGGCGGCGACGGACATCAGCAGGCCTCGCAGGTACTTGCGGTGGAAGGGCCGGTCGCGTTCGTTGCCGTAGATGCGGTTGGCGCCCCGCTCGATCTGGCACATGGCGGTGGTGACGTTGACGAGGCAGAAGGCGGCGCACAGCCACAGGGCCAGGGCCGCGCCGTCGCCCGCCGTGCGGCGGCTGCGGCCAAGGGCCTCGTCGACGACGTCGGCGCTGGGCCCCTGTGCGATGCGGTGGATGGTGAGCTCGGCCAGCCTGCCCACGCTCTCGGTGTGCAGGGTGGTGGACAGGCCGACGAACGCGATGGCGAGGGGGACCACGGCCAGCACCGTCTGCAGGGCCAGGGCCCGGGAGTGGCTGAAGCCGTCGGCGTAGCGGAAGCGGACGAAGGCGTCCCGCAGCAGCGACCAGCCCCCGTAGCGGCGCAGGGCTGCCCAGGCCTCGTCGCCCGACAGTTCGTCCCCGCTCATGTCCCGCGTCACCGGGACCTTCGTCGCGGTACCCATTCATGTCTCCCGTCCGGCGACAGCACCGTTCCTCCTTGTGCCCCCGCCCCGCCGAACAGTCACTTCCCCGTACGCCCGGATCCGTCCGCCGCCCCTTGCGTCGGGCACCGCCCGGGATCTGCGGGAGTGAGTCCGTGGCCGCAGGGCATCCGCTCTCTCGGGCTCGCCCGGCGGCCCGTGTTGTTCACTGTCCTACTGGTCCGACGGGAGACTCGGCGTGATCCTCGACGGCATACCGGTGCCCTCAGCACCCGGTACCGATACTGACGCGCAGGCCCGCAAGCAGCGCCTGCGCCGCCGCCTGGAGCGGCTGATCGGCGTGGCTGCCACCGAGGGGAACGAGCTGCTGCCCCTGCGCAACGGCGACGAGATCTTCCCCGCGATGCTCGGAGCGATCCGCTCCGCTCGGCACACGATCGACATGATGACGTTCGTGTACTGGCGCGGACAGATCGCCCGCGACTTCGCCGCCGCCTTGGCCGAGCGCGCCCGGGCCGGGGTCCGGGTGCGGCTGCTGCTGGACGGCTTCGGAGCCAAGGAGATCGAACGGCGCCTGCTGGACCTCATGGACGAGGCGGGTGTGCAGGTGGCGTGGTTCCGCAAGCCGGTCTGGCTGTCGCCGTTCAAGCAGAACCACCGCTGCCATCGCAAGGCCCTGATCGTCGACGAGCACACCGCGTTCACCGGCGGTGTCGGCATCGCGCAGGAGTGGTGCGGCGACGCCCGCGGCCCCGGCGAGTGGCGGGACACCCATGTGCGGGTGCGCGGTCCGGCCGTGGACGGCATCGCCGCCGCGTTCGCGCAGAACTGGGCCGAATGCCACGAGGAACTCTTCGACGAGCGTGACCGCTTCACCGAGCACCCGCAGGCGGGCTCGTCGGTCGTGCAGGTGGTGCGCGGCTCGGCCAGCATCGGCTGGCAGGACATGCAGACCCTCGTCCGGGTGGTGCTCGAGTCGGCCGAAGAGCGTTTCCGCCTGGCCACGGCGTACTTCGCCCCCGACGACTACTTCGTCGACCTGCTGTGCCGTACGGCCCGCCGCGGCGTGCGCGTGGAGATCCTGCTGCCCGGCCCGTACACGGATCAGCGTGCGTGTCAGCTCGCCGGCCAGCAGCATTACACACGGCTGCTGCGGGCGGGTGTGCGCATCCGGCAGTACCAGCGGACGATGATGCATGCCAAGATCATGACGGTGGACTCGGTCGCGGCGCTCATCGGGTCGACCAACTTCAACCGTCGTTCGATGGACCACGACGAAGAGGTCATGCTCGCCGTCCTGGACGAGGAGTTCACGGCCCACCTCGATCGCGACTACGACACGGATCTGGAGCACAGCGTCGCCATCGACCTCGCCCGCTGGAGACGGCGGGCCGCGGTGCAGCGGGTCAAGGAAGCGGCCGTGACGCCGATCCGCCGCTTCCTCTGAGCGGGCGCGCGGCCCAGGAGCGGGGGTGGCGGAGGCAGGCACGGGCGTGGGCCTCCGGGCAGTACGCGGCACACGGTGCGGTACGCGAGGACGGCCCGCCCGGTCCCGAAGGGGCTCGGTCCTCCCCCCGCTCCCCCACGTGGTCATCCCCCGCTCCCCCACGCGCCGTTCGTCGGCGACTTCGTTTCTCGCGGGCCACGGGTGCCTTCGCCCGTGCGATCTCGTGCTCGGTCGCCGTCACGCCGTCGCTGCCGCCCTTGTGGTTCACCTGGTGTCCGTCCTCAGGTGAACCGGTGGAGAAGTCGGCAGATCCGTACCCGTCGCACTGTTTGCACGCGCGACCCAGGGGCAAGCGGAATTCACGCTTCGGACCGGAGGCGCGCCCGGTGACCTGCCCCACGCCCTCGCAGGCTTGGCACCGCACCGCGGCAGAACCTGACAGGTGACAGTCCCGTCGGGTCGTCCGGCACACGACGTCCGGGCCGACCCCCAGATCGTTCGGGGAGCGAACGCATGCCGACCGAGATGTCCACCCGCCGTCCTGACACGCCCACCACCCACGCCGCCCCCTCAGGCAGCCGCCGCCACACCCACGACGACGCTCCCGACACCGCGGCGCTCTTCGCCCGGCTGGCGGAACTGGAGGACGGGCCCGCCCGCCACGCCCTGCGCGACGAACTCGTCGAGATGTGGCTTCCGATGGCTCACCGGATCGCCACCCGTTTCCGTGACCGCGGTGAGTCCGTGGACGACCTGCGGCAGGTCGCCGCGCTCGGACTGGTGAAGGCCGTCGACCGGTACGACCCGTCCCGAGGGGCGTTCGAGAGCTATGCCGTGCCCACCATCACGGGTGAGATCAAGCGGCACTTCCGCGACCGGATGTGGGCCTTGCGGGTGCCGCGCCGGGTGCAGGAGCTGCGCAACCGGGTGCGCCTGGCCCGCCGCGAGCTCTCTCAGCTGCCCGGCGGCCACGAACCCACCGTCGGTGACATAGCGGCCCACACGGGGCTCACCGAGGAGGAGGTGTCGGCGGGCCTGGAGGCGCTGGACAGCTTCAAGACGCTGTCCCTGGACGCCGAACTGACCACGGAGGACGACGGCCACAGCCTCGCGGACACACTCGGTACGACGGAGGCGTCCTACGACGTCGTCCTCGACCGGGAGGCCGTCAAGGAGGGACTGCGCCTGCTGCCCGAACGTGAGCGGGCCATTCTGTACATGCGGTTCTTCGAGGACATGACGCAGAGCAGCATCGCCGACCGACTGGGCATCTCCCAGATGCATGTATCGCGTTTGATCAGCCGCAGCTGCGCCCGCGTCCGCGAACAGGCGCTGGGCCGCCGGCGGACCCGTTCCGGTTCGCGCTGACCGCACGGTCCCGCACCCCGCAGAGCTCTCGGCGACGTTGCCGCGGCTCCGCGCCACGCCGGTGATCGGGGCCACGCGGTGTTGCCGGAGCACCGGCTCGTGCAGGTCACCCTCGGCTTTCAAAGTTTCCTCACAAGTAAGTCACAAAGCCTTCTCCTCGCCCGTCACCCGTGCCTAAGGTGATCGCCGCGCCGGACGGAGCCGACCACTTCGTCAGCGGGCGCGTCGACCGGCGACCGGGGGAACACCGTCGCCACGGGGAGGACTTGTCCATGCCGAGACATCGGCTTCTCACGCATGCCCGGTGGCGATCCGGGCCGCTCACCGCTCTGCTCACCACCGGCGTCGCCGTGGCCCTGCTCGGGGGTCTCGCCGTCCAGCCGGATCTGCTGAGCCGCTACGACCACGACCACCTCGTACCCGTCGCCGACAGCTACGACGGGTTCGACGCCCAGGCCGCCGAGCAACTGCGGCAGGACCAGTGTCTGCTGGGCGAGGCACTGCGGATGGGCGGCCCGGCCATGTCCACCGTCGCGCAGGACGGGCTCAACCAGCCGCCGGACAAGCTGCACACCGCGGCGAACCGGCAGTACTGGGACCACACGCCGCTCGACGTGGCGTTCGAGCAGGACCGGGCCGCCGCCGACAAGGAGGGCACGGCCACCTACGAGCACATCCGCGACTTCGAGATCTCGGGCCTGCCCACACCCGGCGGCTTCAAGTCGGTCACCGACTTCGAGTGGCCGCCCGGTCTGGGCGGCGACGACCGGCCGACGTTCTTCGGGCAGACCGGTCTGTCCAAGTGGATCTGGGAGCAGTTCTGGAAGAGCGAGAGCGACTTCTACCGTGATCTGACCCCGAAGGCCGACGACGCCACCGTCAAGGCGGTCAAGGACCTCGGAACGCCCCTGTACGGCACCGAACCTGCCCCCGGCACACCGGAGTGGAATCAGGGTTACGAGGAGCGCCGGGCGTGGGACGGCCTGGTCAACTGGAGCATGGAGCCGCTCAGCGCGGACAACGCCCGTCTCTTCCTCTCCTCCGGCGGCTTCCCGCGGACCGCACCCGAACCGGGCAGCGCCGAGTACCGCATCGCCGTCGAGGACCTGAAGTCCCGCTTCGCGTCCTGCGCCTGGCGCGGCCCCGTCGACCCGGACAAGGTCCTCGGCAAGGAGGTCGCCACCGCGTCCGCCGAGTGGCAGCAGGAGATCGCGGCCCAGGCCGGCCAGCGCAACCAGATCCTGACCGCCAACCGCACCGCCACCGTGGCCCTCGCCGCCGGCTCCAAGGCGCTCGGCGAGATGCTCGGGCAGTCCTGGCGCGCCGACCACCTGGTCCGCTGGCAGGACTACTGGTCGGCCGGCGGCCCCGGTTGGATCGGCGACAGCCCGTTCGTGGTGCACCCGCACGGCGCGGCCGACAAGTGCCTGGACGTGGCCGGCGGCAAGAAGGACAACGGCACGCCCGTGCAGATCTACACCTGCAACGGCGGCGCGGCCCAGAAGTGGCAGATCTCGGGCGACTCCCTGGTGAACCCGGCTTCGGGCAAGTGCCTGGACATCAAGAGCAGCGGTACCGCGAACGGCACCGCGGTGCAGATCTGGACCTGCAACAGCTCCGCGGCCCAGAAGTGGGAGTACGGCACGCACGGCACCACCCGGCTCTACAACCCCGGCACCGCCAACTGCCTGGACCTGGCGACGTACAACAACAGCCAGGACGGCCGGATGTGGGACTGCACCGGCAAGGACCCGCAGAAGTTCGACATCGTCCCGTCCGGCCACAACGGCACCGACGATCTGGACTACCCGAAGAAGGCCCAGTTCGACCGGGTGACGGCGGACATCGCCAAGGCCCAGGCCGAGGCGAAGAAGCAGCTCGACGTCATCAAGGCGCAGGCCGCGATCGCCAAGACGGCCGCCACCACGACGGACACCGCCATGCAGGCCGCGTACGCCGTCGCCGACAAGGCGGGTGCCCCGCGCGGCCGCGGTCTGCTCGTCGGGCAGCAGAAGGCCCAGGTCACCAAGGCGTCCGCCGCCGCGATGGACGCGCTGTCCAAGGCAGGTGACACGGCGTACGCCGCGACCCGCGCCGCCGCCGGTGACAGCGCCACCGTCGCCGCCCGCGCCCTGACCCAGGCCGCCCAGTCGAAGGCCGCGTTCCGTACGGCCGCCGCCAACGAGGCCCGCGCGCAGGCGAAGGCCGCCGCCGACGCGGCCGCCGTGCAGGCGCAGAACGCCAAGGCCGCCCGCGATGTCGCGAAGGCCAAGCTGGCCGAGACGCAGAAGGCCGAGGCCGACGCGAAGGCGGCGGCCGCCGACGCGCACGCCAAACGGCTCGCGGCGGAGGCCGAGGAGGCCACGGCGAAGGCGGAGAAGGACACGGCCGCCGCCAAGCAGGCCGAGGCCGCCCAGCACAAGCAGAACGCCCAGGGTTACGCCACGCAGGCCACCGAGGCCAAGACCAAGGCCGAGGCGGCCGAGTCCACCGCCCGCACCAAGCGGCAGGACGCCGAGGCCGCCCGGGACCGGGCCAAGGGCAAGATGGACGACGCCTGGGACGCGGAGAACAAGGCGCACGCCGCCCGTGCCCAGGCCGACGCCAAGGACGCCTACGCCGCCGCCCACGACTCCGACGCCGACGCGAAGGACTCCCGGGCGGCCGCCGACGAGGCGGACCGGCACGCCGACGACGCCGAGGCCGCCGCGAGATCCGCGCGCGCCGAGGCGAACGCCGCCTCGCAGGCGGCGGCCGACGCGGACGCCGCCGCCACCCGCGCGGAGGCGGCCGCCAAGCGGGCCCGCTCGGACGCGGACGCGGCGCAGGCCGCCAAGCTGCGGGCGGACGCCGCCGTGCGGACGGCGACGAGTGCGGCGGCGGACGCCATCGCCGCGTCCCAGACCGCGGCCACGGCGGCGCGCGCCGCGGTCAAGCTCGCCGACGAGGCGGAGAAGCACGCCACCGACGCCAAGGCGCAGGCCGACGCCTCCAAGGCCGAGGCGGCGAAGGCGGTCGCGGGTTCGGCCGACGCGGCCGGGCACGCCTATGTGACCGCGCAGGCGGCGGAGGACGCCGGCAACGCGGCCCTGCAGGTGGCGGCCCCGGCCAACGACGCCGTCCAACTGGGCTCGCCGTACATCACGACCGACTCGGCCGCGGGTCTCGCCGTGCTGGCGGGCCAGTCGTCGAAGACGATCGCCGAGCAGCAGCAGGCGGTCGCCCAGGCGCACGCCGCCAACGCCCAGAAGAACGCCGCACAGGCACAGAGCCTGGCGAACGCGGCGACCGGCGACGCGAAGGCCGCGTACACGCTGGCGGCGGAGGCCGCCGGGTTCGCGGCGACCGCCCGCACGTCGGCCAAGGACGCGCTCGGCTACTCGGCCGAGGCCGCCGGGTACGCGGCGGACGCGCAGGCGTCCCTGGCCCGGGCCACCACCTACGACCAGCAGGCGACCGAGGACGCGACGGCAGCCGACCAGGCGGCGGGCCGCGCGGAGAGCTCCGCCACCCAGGCGCGCTCCTCCGCCGACCAGGCCGCCCTGGACGCCGCGGCGGCCCACACGGCGGCCTCGGAGGCGGAAGCGGCCGCGAAGGACGCCCGCGCGGCGGCCGACCGCGCAGATGCCGACGCCACCGCGGCCGAACAGGCGGCGAAGGACGCGCAGAAGTACGCGGAGTCCGCGCAGCAGGCGGCCGACGAGGCCGCGAACAAGAAGGCCAACGAGCAGGTGTCGACCGGTGCCGGCACCGGTCACGACCACACCTTCTACGTGTTCGACAGCATCGAGCCGATCGGTGACCCCAAGCCGCTCAACGACTGTGTCCTCGGCATGGGCAACAGCAGTTGCCGGGTGACCTTCGAGATGCACTTCAACGCCGTGGTCAGTTTCTACTACTGCGCCGACCCGGATGTGCCGGCCACCGAGTCCGGGTGCCCGAAGCAGGACACGATCTTCCTCGGTTCGCAGCCCTACAAGGACCTCAAGCGGGAGATCACCCAGACGTACACCACGTGGGACTTCACGAAGATCATCTGGAGTGCGATCTGGGACGCCCTCAAGAAGGACTTCGTCGAGTGCTACCACCAGGCGACTCCGTCGAACGACGGTGGCACGGTCTCGGGGTGCGCGTGGGCCGCGGCCTCGTTCATTCCCGGCGAGAAGGTCCTCGCGGGGCTCAAGTACGTCGGCCTCGTCGAGGACGCGATCAGGACCGGGCGGGGCGCGGAGAAGCTGCTGGGCGAACTCAAGGCGCTCATCGGCGAGAAGGCCTCCGCGAAGGACATCGCCGACCCGGACACCCTCGCCGGTATGGCCCGCCGGCTCTCCGAGCGCATGGCGGACCGCGCCAAGGCCGCGAACAGCCTCGACCTCGACCTGGTGAAGAAACTGGAGGCGAGCGGCGCGAACCTCAACCGGGCCAACGTCGTCATGGCGGTGCGCTACTCGCGCCCCGGCGTGCCCGTCGCATGGCTGGAGGTCGGTGACACCCGGGCCGGGCTGGTGCACATCCTCTTCCGGCACGCGGGCGAGTTCATCGAGCGAGGTGTCGCCGCCGAGGACATCCCGCGGTTGCTCAGCAAGGCCCTGGAGGAAGGGAAGATCGTCGGCTACCAGGGCGCCGACCAGGGACGGCCGATCTACGAGACCGTGTACAACGGAACGACCCACAGGGTGGCCATCACCGTGGGTGACAACGGATTCATCGTAGGGGCCAACCCGGCGTGACCCAGCCGCCGCCGGCCGCGGGGAGCCCACGGACCCGGACCCGGACCCGGACCGGGACCGGAGGCCCCCGCGGCCGGCGGCTGCGGCAGGACTAGGAGAAGAACCACAGCTCATGACCCGAGAAAGCGCTCCGCGCCACCTCATGGTGCGTGCCCACGGCGGCCCGTCACCTCTGTCGACCGCGGACGCCGGTGCCCACGCGGACCCGGACGACTTCATCGACGAGGTCCCCCTGGACGATCCCCGTCTGAACCTGCCGCACGACCTCACCGAACGGCTCAGCCGATGGGACCGGGCACGTCCCGAGGGCGGCTTCCCCGACCGGCCGGCTCTGCGCCGCCACGTCAAGCAGGGGCTGGAGGCCGCCCAGGATCTGGCGCGGCATCTCGGCCCCGACTGGGTGGTGCGTTTCTGGGACGAGCAGCACGGCCAGGCCAAGTTCGTGTGCTGGGGTTGCCGGCAGCTGCACTGGACCGCCGACGCGCACGGCACGCCACCGCACCCACGGCACGTCGTGGTCGAGGGCGAGTACAAGTGGTTCCCGCTGCGCGCCGACGGCTTCGGCGACTTCGCCCCCGACGACCCCGCCGCCGCGCTCGGTTTGTCCGAGGACCTGGTGCGAGAGCTGTACCGGTGGGCGAAGGACATCGACTCGGTGATGGAGACCTGGCTGAGGGACCGGGACGACGCGGCCCGCGAGGCCGCCTACGAACGTCTGGACGCCGAGGGCGAACAACTGGCCCGACGCGTGGCCGGCGAGCTCGCTCCCGGGCGAACGGCCACCTACGGAGGAATCGGCTGACCCGCCCGCCCGCGCGGACGGCGCGGCGTCCGGGGCCCGTACTCACACCCGAGTACGGGCCCTTTCCGTGCGGCGGGACGGCGGGCCCCGTCCCCTGCGGCGCGATGGTCAACCAGCAGATGATCGGCGCTTCGGCTCCGCAGTGGTCGCTGCCGGTGCCGCCGCTCTCGCGCTCAGCCCTCTGCCCTCGGTCCCCGGTCCCCGGTCCCCGGACCCCGGACCCCGGCCCCCGGCCCCCGGCCCCCGGCCCCCGGCCCTCAGGATGACCGGATTCGGTCGAAGAGGGCGAGGGCTTCGCTCGGGTCCGGGCTCACCAGGCGTTCCAGACCGGCCGTGGTGATCTTCGCCCACCTGCCGGCCCGGGCCCACATCCGTTCCTCGAAGGCGCGGACCGCTTCGTCCAGGTCCTCAGGTCCCGCGGCGATGGACTCGGCGAGTTCGGCGCCTTCCAGCATCGCGAGGTTCGCGCCCGCCCCCAAGGGGGGCATGAGATGGGCGGCGTCGCCCAGAAGCGTCACTCCGGGCACGTGGGGCCAGGTGTGGGACACGGGAAGGACGTGGAGGGGGCGGTGGACGAAGGCGGTGCCGCGGCGGATGAGGTCGAGGGCGGGAGCGGCCCAGCCGTCGAACAGGGCCAGCAGGCTCGACCGGACAGCCTCGGCATCGGCCAGGTCCAGATCCGTGTGCCAGTCCAGCGGCGCGCGGAACTGGGCGTACACCTTGACGTGACCGCCGCTGTTGCGCTGGGCGACGAGCGCGCGGTTCACGCCGTAGACGGCCAGGGAACCGTCGCCGATCAGCCGGGCGAGGTCGGGGTGACGGGTGTCGACGTCGTCGAGAGAGGTCTCGACCGCGGTGACGCCCGTGTAGTGCGGCGTCACCGGCGAGACCGCCGGACGGGTTCGGGACCAGGCGCCGTCCGCGCCGACCACGAGATCGAACGTCTCCTGTCGCCCGTCCGCGAACCGGACCAGCACGCCGTCCCTGGTCCCCGGCACCACCTGCGTCACGGCCCTCCCCCACTCGACGTCGAGGGGGCCGAGGAGCAGGTCACGCAGTTGACCACGGTCGATCTCGGGGTTGGCCCGCTCGTCCGGGCCGGGTCGCCAGTCACGCAGGACGGTCCCGTCCGTGGCCAGGATGCGCAGGGCCTGCCCCTCGGGACGGGACAGTGCCCGGAATTCCTCCAGCAGCCCCGCCTTCTCCAGGGCGAGCTGGCCCATCCCTTCTTGAAGGTCGAGCGTGCCACCCGGGGGGCGGGCGTCGGGGGCGGGGTCGCGTTCGAGGACCGCGACAGGGTGGCCATGGCGGTGCAGGACACGGGCGAAGGTGAGGCCGGCCGGGCCGCCCCCGACCACAGCGATGCGGTAGCTCATGCCGATACACTGTATTGGGTCGATGTGCTGTATCACAACAGTACGATGTGGCCATGACTGTGTGGGACCGGCCGGAGCCGCCGACTCAACCCGTGCCGCTCGACCGGGAGCGGATCGTCGCCGCCGCCGTCGCGCTGGCCGACGAGGGCGGGCTGGAGGCGGTGTCCTTGCGCAAGGTCGCCGCCCGCCTGGACGCCGGCCCGATGCGGCTGTACCGATACATCTCCACCAAGGAGGAGCTGTTCGACCTCATGGTGGACGAGGTCCAGGCCGAGATCCTCCCCGAGGAGCAGCCCGGCGACTGGCGGGAGGCGCTGCGCGTCCTCGCCCACCGCACCAGGCAGACCGCTCTCCGTCACCCGTGGCTGGCCGACCTGCTCGGCGGACGCCCGTCGCTGGGCCCGAACGGCCTTGCCGTGACCGAGGCCACGCTGGCCGCCCTCGACGGTCTCGCCGACGTCGACACCGTCATGCGCGCCGTGGAGACCGTCAGCTCCTACTTCATCGGCGCCATCAGGCGCGAGATCGCGAACCTGCGGGCAGAGCGCGCCACGGGCATGTCCAAACGGGACTGGCAGCGAGCCCACGGCCCGCATGTGACGAGAATGCTGGCCACCGGCCGCTACCCGGCGCTGGCCAAGGCCGTGCACGACGGCACGCACGTGGACGCGGAGGAATCCTTCGCGACCGGCCTGGAGTGGGTCCTCGACGCCGTGGCCGCCAGACTCGGCAGGCCACCGGCGTGACGCTTGTGCCGGAGGGGACCAGCCGGGGCCGGCTGCTCCCCTCATCCACGGGGGATGGCCCCCTGGCTGCTCCCCGCGGCTGCGGACTGATCCCGAATGCCCCGTTCTCGGTCTTCAGCCGAGAACTTTCCAGCCGGCCGCGCCGATCAGCGCAGTCCGGTTCAGCGCAGTCCGGCGCGGCGCGATCCGGCTCAGCGCAGTCCGGCGCGGCGCGGTCCGGCTCAGCGCAGTCCGGCGAAGAGATCGTCCTCGCGCGTGGCCGTGCCCGTGCCGCCCTGGACACGCACGAAGGTCTCCACGCCCATCAACTCGCCGAACCTCTCCTTGCCCATCCGGAGGAAGAAGATGTTCTCGCCCTGGCTGGCGTGCGCGGCCAGCGCGTCGAACTTCTGACCGCTGAACGCGGTGGTGTCCACCCACGTGGTGATCTCGTCGTCGGGGAGGCCGATCTCGGCCAACGCGGCGGCCTCGGCAGGATCCGGCTCCGGCATGTCCTCGGCGAACTCGCGCATGACCTCACCGAACCGCTGCATCATCGAGCGGGGCATCGTGGTCCAGTACACCTTCGGTTGCAGCCCGGTCATCTCCAGCGCCGCCATGGTGATGCGGTGGGCCTGAATGTGGTCGGGGTGGCCGTAGAAGCCGTTCTCGTCGTAGGTGACGACCACATCGGGGCGATAGTGCCGCATGAGCTCCGCGAGTCGGGCCGCGCCGTCCGCCACGGGGGTCTGCCAGAAGGAGTCGGGGGCGTCATTGCTGGGCCAGCCCATCATCCCGGAGTCGGCGTAGTCCAGCATCTCCAGATCACTGATCTTCAGGATCTCGCAGCTGGCCTCCAGTTCCTGACGGCGCATCAGGGCGACGGCCGCCGGATCGTGCCCGGGGGCGCCCGGCTTGACACCCCCGGGTCCGTCACCGCACCCGCCGTCGGTACAGGTCACGAGGACCGTGCGGATGCCTTCCGCCGCATACCGCGCGAGGACCCCTCCGGTTCCGGTGGCCTCGTCGTCCGGGTGGGCATGTACCGCCATCAGCGTCAAGGGCCGGTCAGCCATGAATCAGTCCTCCTGCAGAAAAATGGGTCTTGGTCCGAGTGCGCGGCGGGCGTACCGCCATGTTGAGCCCGGCTCCTGGTGCAGCGCCGTTCCCCGGTCGGTACAACCGTGTCGGCCGCCCCGACTGTTCCCAGCGCGGCCGCTTGCTTTTCCCATCGGCGGGATCGTTCGGGCGGCACCGTCTCCTGCGCGTCAGAGCGCGTCGGTCGCCGCGTGCTCCCCCGTCAGACCCGCGCGGTCCAGCGCTCTGGCGACGGCGGGCCGGTCCATCGGGTCGTCGTAGGTGGTGGTCTCGGCCAACTGTTCCAGCAGTCTGCTCGGCTCCAGTCGGTACGCTTCCGCGTCGGCCAGGAGGCTGTCCGCGCTCGGCCCGTCGACCGTGTCATCCAGGTGGTCCGTCAATTCGCCCAGCACCTCACCGCGGTCGATGAAGCAGCTCATGCCGCAGTCCAGACCGTCGTCGTCGAGGTCGTCCGGGTACGGGGCCCGGGCCCAGGCGCCGTTCTCGTACCAGTAGACGCAGCCGATCTCGCGTCCTTCGAGCCGGTTCCGCAGTTCGTCGTAGGGCAGCCAGTGCGGGCCGCCCGCCAGCACGTCGATCGCCGGCTCGTACCACTTGACGTCGCTCGCCTCGTCCTCGCCGTAGAGCACGAACCGGCCGTCGCCTGCCTTGGCCATGACCCACCAGGTGCAGCCGCAGTCGTCCCAGTGGAGGCCCTTGTCGTCGATCCACCGGCCGGTCCGGTGCCGCGGCGGACGCTCCTCGTACTCCGTGGTCGCCTGAAGGGCGGCAAGCAGCGCCCACCGCGCCCACAGCTGATCGGCCGGCGGAAGATCCTCCGGCAGTCCTGGCCGATGAACGGTCATGTGTTCCCCCGTGTGTGCGTTCCTGAGTGATCACGTGATCGCGTGACACCGCAACGATACGGTCCGGCACTGACACGACCCTCGAAGGGTGCGGCGAGCAACGCGTACAGTGTGCACGGGCGCGGTGAGATCACGAGGAGTCTGTGTTGACTGCCGTCAGCCTTGAGCACACCACCGTCCCGGCCGACACCGGCGAGGTGACCCTGCTGATAGCCCGCCGGGTGGAGCCCGGCCACGAAGCCGCGTTCGAGCGGTGGGCGAAGGGCATCCTCGACACCGCGGCGACCTTCCCCGGCCACCTCGGGTACGGGCTCTTCCGCTCCTCCGGCGGCGACGCACCCTGGTTCCTCGTCCATCGGTTCCGGGACGCTGCCGCGTGCCGGGCGTGGCAGGAGTCGCCCGAGCGGGCCGCCTGGTTCGCCGACTGCCAGGGGCACCACCACACCGAGATCGCCCGGCGGCAACTGACCGGCATGGAGACCTGGTTCGCCAAGCCCGGCTCGACCCGGCCCGCACCGCCGCGGTGGAAGATGGCGATCAGCGCGACCCTGGCCATCTATCCCATCTCGGTCGTCGGCAGCCTCTTCCTGGTGCCGCACCTGACCTCCCTGCCTGTCCTGGTCAGCAGCGCGGTCGTGGCCTGCGTCTTCAACGTCCTCATGACGTACGTCTCGATGCCGGCCGTCAGCAGACTTCTGCGCGGCTGGCTCACCTCGTAGCACCGGCGGGGCGGCGCTCACCCGCCTGCCACCTGCGCTCGAGGACGCGGCGCTGGGCCGAGGAGGGTACGGAGGTCGATGACGCGGTAGCCACGGGCGGTGATCGCGTCGAGGATCCGGGGCAGCGCCCGGGCGTCGATCACGTCGGTCCGTCCCTCGGACGCGCCGACGTGCATCTGCAGGATCGCCCCGGGACGCAGGGCGTCCAGCGCCCTGCTCACCGCGCGGTCCACCGTCATACCGCCCTCGGTGCCCATCCACCCGTTGGTGTCGGTGGTGAATTCGATGTCCGCGTATCCCAGCTCGTTGACCTCCCTGATGTGGGCAGGGCTGGTCTCGCTGTACGGGAACCGGAAGAACGGGGTCAGGGTGCCTCCTGCCCCGGCCCGGCGCAGGGCGTGGTCCGCTTCCCGGACTTCACGGCGTCGTCCGGCGGCGGTCAGGTCCTTGAAGTAGGGGTGGCTGTAGGAGTGGTTGCCCAGTCCGTGGCCCGCAGCCGCGATCCTCTTCACGGCAGCGGGGTACCTGTCGGCGAAGTCGCCGGTCAGGAAGAACGTGGCAGGGGTGCGTCGGCGGGCGAGGTCATCGAGGATGCGGTCCAGACCGGCGTCGTTCCAGGCCGCGTTGAAGGTCACCGCGACGACGCGTGCGCGCGTGGCCAGCACACGGTTCTCCGATCCGAACAGTGCGGGGAGGCCCATCTCATCCGCGGGTGCTGCCGGGCGCGGTGTGTCCGCTGCGGCCGTCATGGCCTGGGGCATGGGAACCACCGGCCACAGGACGGCGAACAGTCCGGCGACCGACCAGAGCAGACGGCGGGACGCGAGACGGCGTGCGGTGACGAGGAGACGCGTTGTCATACCACCGACATCGGTCGCCAGCCGACCGCCCTTGAGCCTGGACGGACAGCGCCTCTGCCGCTGGTCGCCATGCCGGTCAGGGCCTTGGCCTCAGCGCTTCACCTTCGAGAAGGCCGGTCGCGGGCTCGCTGGACCACCGTCCCGAGGCCGTCTGCTTCCCGGAGATCTGCGTCCACGCGACCGTCACCTTCCGACGCCTTCCACGGGGACGCGCAGGCGGAACAACGCGCCGCCGCCGGGGGCGTGTTCGGCGGTGAGGTCGGCGTGGTGGGCGCGTGCGATCTGGCGGGCCATGGCCAGGCCGAGACCGGAGCCGGGCAGGGCGCGGGCGGTGCGGGCGCGGTAGAAGCGGTCGAAGACGTAGGGCAGGTCCTCCCCGGCGATTCCGGCGCCGTGGTCACGGATCGTCAGTTCGAGGTGGCCGGGAGGTCGGGTGAGCGTGACCTCGACGGGGCGTCCGGGCGGACTGAACTTCGCGGCGTTGTCGAGGAGGCTCGACAGGAGGCGGGAGAGGCGGGCCGGCACGCCCGCGACGGTGGCGGCCTCCGCATCCGGGTCCACGCAGAGGAGGAAGGGTACGGCCGGCCAGTGGTCGCGGGCGGCGTCGACGGCGTGGGTCACGACTGCCGTGAGGCGTACGTCCTCGATCAGCGGATCCGGTTCCTCCTCGCGGGCCAGCTCGATCAGGTCGTTGACGAGGACCGTGACCTCCCGCAGCTGGCGGCTGAGCGCGGTGGCCGCGCGTTCGCGCTGGGCGTCGGTGAGGCGGGAGGACCGGGCGAGCAGCTCGGCGTTGGTGCGCAGCGCGGTCAGCGGGGTGCGCAGTTCGTGCGAGGCGTCGGCGACGAGTCGGCGCCGGGCGCTGACGGATTCCTCCAGTTCTCCGAGCATGGTGTTGAAGGACGCCGCGAGCCGGGTGATCTCGTCGTCGCGGCCGGCGCGTTCGGGCGGGAGCTCGATGCGGTGGCGGGCGTCGCGGGTGGCGGCGATGCGTTCGGCGGTGGCGGTGAGTCTGCTGACCGGGGCCAGCCCGGTACGGGAGACCCAGAAGCCGAGTGCGCCGGCCAGGAGCACGCCGGACGCCCCGACGACGGACAGCAGACCGGCGGCCTGCCGCACCCCGCGGTCGACGGTGTCGGAGCGCACGGCGACCTGGAGGGCTCGCCCGTCGCCCAGGTGGGTGGTGAGCATTCTGGCACTGTGGCCGGCCAGCTCCAGATGGCGGTAGTAGGCACCTCGGCTTCCGGAGGCGACCTCGCGAGTGGCCTGGGTGACGGGGAGGAGGTACGGCTGGACGGGGTCCTGGGCGGCCTGCGCGGGGACCAGTTGGGCGCAGGCCGGGGCGGCGAGATAGCGGCACTCGCCCTGCACCACACCCACGGGTTCGTGCCGGTACTGCTGGGCGGCCAGCCGCGCGGACTGGGTCAGGTGCAGGTCCAGCTGGTGGAGCAGCTCGTGACGGATCACCAGGAACGCGGCAGCACACATACCGACGGCCACGACGGCCACCGCGCAGGAGGCGGCGAGCGTCAGCCTGGTGCGCAGCGGGCGCCGGCGCAGCCATCGCGCGTGCGCGGGGCCGTCGGCGCGTGGTGGGCGGCGTCGCGGGGCCGGCGTCACGACAGGTCCAGCCGGTAACCGACGCCGTGCACGGTGTGCACCAGCCGGGGCTCGCCGTCGGCTTCCAGTTTGCGGCGCAGGTAACCGACGTAGACGGCGAGGGAGTTGGAGTCGGGACCGAAGTCCCGGCCCCACACGCGTTCCTGGATCGTCTCGCGCGGCAGTACCTGCCGGGGGTGGCGCAGCAGCAGCTGCAGGAGCAGGAACTCGGTACGGCTGAACTCGATGGCTCGCTCCCCGCGTCGTCCGGTGCGTGTGGCCGGGTCCACGATCAGGTCGGCGAAGGCCAGTTCTCCGGCCGTCTCCGGTGCGGCGGGCGCGGTGCGGCGCAGGAGCGCGCGGATCCGCGCCACCAGCTCGTCCAGCGCGAAGGGCTTGACGAGGTAGTCGTCGGCGCCCGCGTCCAGGCCGTCGACCCGTTCACTCACCGAGCCCAGTGCGGTCAGCACCAGCACCGGGGTCCTGTCGCCGAGGGCACGCAGCCGCCGGCAGACGGCCAGCCCGTCGAGACCGGGCATCATCACGTCCAGCACCATGGCGTCCGGGGACCACTGGGCGACGGCGGCCAGTGCCGCCAGGCCGTCCTGTGCTCCGCGTACCTCGTAGCCCTCCACGGCGAGCCCGTCCTCCACGGCGTACCGCACCTCGGGCTCGTCGTCCACCACCAGGATCTTCGGGGCTCTCGGGCTCTCACCGACACCGTTCATGGCAGCAAGCCTGCCAAACGCCGTCTTAAAAGGTTCTTAGACACCGCCCGCAGGGTGAGGGGCATGAGGACACCACGAACATCTCAGTCCCCTCTGTCGGTGGTGATCGGTGCCGGGGGCACGGGCGGCCACATCTATCCCGGGCTGGCGCTGGCGGACGCGCTGCGGCGGGCCGTGCCGGACGCCGTGATCTCGTTCGTCGGCACCGAGCGCGGGCTGGAGACCCGGCTCGTCCCCGAGGCCGGCTACCGGCTGCACACCGTCGACATGATCCCCTTCGATCCGTCGCTGGGCGCCAAGCGGTTCCTGCTGCCCGCCGCTCTGGCGAGGTCGGGTGGCCAGTGCCGGGCCGTCCTGCGGGAGCAGGGCGCGCAGGTCGCTGTGGGGATGGGCGGCTACCCGAGCGCACCGGTCATCGTCGGTGCCCGCCTGGCCGGACTGCCCAGTGTGATCCACGAGTCCAACGCGGTACCGGGTCGCGCCAACCGGTTCGCGGCGCTGCTCACCGACCAGATCACGCTCGCCTTCGAGGAGAGCAGGGCGCACCTCGCGGGCGGTCGGCACGCGGACGTCGTGGGCATGCCCATCGCGGCGGACCTGGCCGCGCTGGACCGCCCTCGGCTGCGCACGACCGCCCGTCGGGCTCTGGGCGTTCCCGCGGAGGGCCGGCTGCTCCTGGTCAACGGCGGCAGCCTGGGTGCCGCCCGGCTCACGGCCGCCGCGGTCGGCCTCGCCCGGCGCTGGCGGGAGCGTACGGACGTCCACCTGCTGATCAAAACCGGTCCGGCCGCCCTGGAGGACGTCCGGCGGCAGCTGCACCAGGCCGGCTGTGACCGGGTGGCGAGCGCCGTACCGTATCTGGACCGGATGGATCTCGCGTACGCGGCCGCCGACCTGGTGGTGTGCCGGGCCGGTTCCGCGACCGTGGCCGAGCTGTCGGCCACCCGCACCCCCGCCGTCCTGGTGCCGTACCCCTACGCGCCCGGTGACCACCAGACCCACAACGCCCGGGTGCTCACCGATGCCGGCGCCGGGCTGCTGCTGCCGGACGCCGAGACGGACGCCGACCGGCTCGCCGCGCTGACCGAGCCTCTGCTGGCGCAGCCGCACCGGCTGACGGCGATGGCCGCCGCCGCGCCTCCCGGCCGACATGCCCGGGCCGCCGGCCTGCTGGCCGCTCACGTCCTGCGTCTGGCCGGCCGTGGGGCGTCCCCGTCCCACGGCGCCGCAGGATCCCCCTTCCTGTCCGGCCCCCCATCGACGCCCTCACCCCCGCACGCCCCCTCGCTCCTCCCTTCCCACCCCGACTCGGAGACCGCAGCATGAACGACACCACCTCCCCCTCCTCCAGCGCCCCGGCCGGCTTCGACTGGAGCGGACGCACCGTGCTGGTCACGGGCGCCGAAGGGTTCATCGGCTCCACTCTCGTCGACCTGCTCGTCTCCCGCGGGGCCCGGGTCCGCGCCCTGGTCCACTACAAGCCGTACGCCGACAAGGGGCACCTCGCGCACCACTTCGCCGACCCGCACAGTCCGGTGGAGACCATCGCGGGTGACGTCCGCGACCCCGGCAGGGTCATGGACGCGGTGGCCGGCTGCGACACGGTCTTCCACCTCGCCGCCCTGATCGGTATCCCGTACAGCTACGACTCGCCGGGCGCGTACGTGCAGACGAACGTCGTGGGCACGGAGAACGTCCTGGAGGCGTGCCGCCGCCATGCCGTACGCCGTATGGTGCACACCTCCACCAGCGAGGTCTACGGCACCGCCCGGACCGCACCGATCCGCGAGGACCACCCGCTGCAGCCGCAGTCGCCGTACTCGGCGTCCAAGATCGGCGCCGACATGACGGCCCTGTCGCACTGGCACGCCTTCGAGCTGCCGGTGACCGTCGTACGGCCCTTCAACACCTACGGTCCGCGGCAGTCGGCCCGCGCCGTCATCCCCGCCATCCTGTCCCAACTCCACTCCGGCGCACGGCAGATCAGGCTCGGCTCGCTCACCCCGACCCGTGACTTCACCTACGTCACCGACACCGCCGCCGGGTTCCTCGCACTGGCCGCATGCGACCGGGCCGTCGGCCACAGCGTGAACCTCGGCACCGGCCGGGAGATCTCCGTCGGCGACCTTGCCAAGGCCTTGATCGCCGCCTCCGGGCGGGACGCCGAGGTCGTCGTCGACACCGGCCGGCTGCGCCCGGCGGGCAGCGAGGTGCAGCGGCTGCTCTCCGACAACTCCCGAGCCCGCGACTGGGCCGGCTGGGAGCCGACGGTGCCGCTGGACGAAGGGCTGCGACGGACCTCCGACTGGATCGCCGCCCACCTCCACCTCTTCGTCACCGACCGCTACCAGGTCTGACCCACCGGCGGCCGTTCCTCGCACAGGCTGTGACGAGCCGGCTGGAGCAGTCGTCGCACAGCTGTGAGACGGTCAGGCCGCAGCTTGCTCCAGTCGTGGGAGGCTGCGGCCTTGCACCGGTCGTGGGTGGACCGACGCGTGCCAAGGTGAACCGAACGGTTCCCCACCTGGGCGGAGGCATCACATGTCCACCGAAGCCAACAAAGCGCTCGTGCGTCGGTTGTACGACGACGTCTTCAACGGTCGCCACGTGGAAGTCGTCGACGAGCTGGCCGCCCCGGACTACGAGGAACATGATCCCTTGCCCGGCCAGGGCCCCGGCCGCGAGGGGCTGAAAAGTCGCGTGAGCATGCTCGTGGAAGGGCTGTCTGCCCGGTTCACCCTTCACGACGTCATCGCCGAGGGCGACCGTGTCGTCGTCCGCTGGACCAACGACGCCACCCACTCCGGCACCTTCCTCGGCATCCCTCCCACCGGACGAACGGCCAGTTTCGCCGGCATCGACATCTACCGCGTCGACGGCGACCGGATCGCCGAACACTGGCACGTGGTCGATCAGCTCTCCATGCTCCAGCAACTCGAACTGCTGCCTCCTGCCTGACGGCGACTCGGCTGCAGCCGACTGGAGTTGCGGGACCCGGCTGCAGGGTTCGCCGCCACCGTGCTGGTTCGCGCGGAGCGCGCCGAGGCATCGGCAACGGCGGCAGCACGCCCACTATGAGTGGCGGTAGCCACCGCCCACACCATGCCGCGGGCCCCCGGCCGGAGACCCCGGGCGCGCCTGGCCCGCCGGCCGCCGCGCCCCTTCCAACAGCCCTACGAAGAGGGCTACTTCACGCTGCTGGCACACCGGCACCAGCGCGGTCAGTGCGGCACAGGGATCGAACGCCGCTCACTCATCCTCCGCTCCGGCCAGGCGGCGCGCGGTTTGCGCAGGCACGGTCGACCGAGGAAATCGCTGCGCGACGCAACGAAACAGCTGTATTCTCCTGTGAGACACAGTTAATGCGTCACGCAATTACTTCGATCCTTGGAGACCCATGCTCACCGTTGCCGTCACCGGAGCCACCGGAGCCCAGGGCGGGGCCACCGCCCGCGCCCTGCTCGCCGCCGGCCATCACGTGCGCGCGCTCACCCGCCGGCCCGCCTCGCCCGCGGCCGACATCCTGCGCGGCCTCGGCGCCGAGGTGCGCCATGCCGACTTCGACGACCGCGCCTCACTGGTGAGCGCCCTCACGGGAGCGGACTCGCTCTTCGCGGTCACCACCCCGTTCGGCACCGACACCGCCACCGAAGTCCGGCAGGGCAAAGCCCTCGCCGATGCCGCGGCACAGGCCCGTCTCGGGCACATCGTGTTCACCTCCGCCGCCCACGCCGACCGGGGCACCGGCGTCCCGCACTACGAGAGCAAACTCCTGATCGAGCAGCACCTGCGTACAGCCGGGGTGCCCTGGACGGTGATCGCTCCGGCCGCGTTCATGGACAACTACGCCACCGGCTGGAGTCTCGACGGGCTGCGCGACGGCACCTTCGCCTGGCCCATGCCTGCCCACCAGTCCCTCACGCTCATCCCCGCCGTCGACATCGGTGCCTTCGCCGCGCTGGTCCTCCAGCGCCGTGACGAGTTCACCGGCCACCGCATCGACATCGCGTCCGACGAGCGCACCCCCGGTCAGATCGCGGAGATCCTCACGACCGCCATCGGTCTCCCGGTCGCTCACCAGGAAGTGCCCCTCGACCAGGTCCGGGCCCACTCGGCCGACCTGGCGGCCATGTTCGCGTACTTCACCACCGCGGGCCTCGACGTCGACGTCGCCGGGCTGCACCGCGACTACCCCGAGGTCGGCTGGCACAGCTTCACCGACTGGGCCGCCACCCAGGACTGGGCCACCCTCCTGGCAGCGGCGCCCGTACATCGGTGACGGCCGCCACCTGCGCCCGCGACCAGGTGCGCCCGCAGGCTCGGGCCGCAAACGCCCTCCCCAACCAGTCCGACCAGGCCACCAGCGAAGGAGCACACCCATGAAACCGATCGGCTACTGGCTCAACCGCACCGACAAGGCGCTCACCCGTTCCATGAACGGCATGCTGGAGGAGTTCGGACTCACACGCATCGCCTGGCAGGTCCTCAACGTCATCCACGGCACCCCCGAGACCGCCGACACTGAAGTCCTGTCGTCCCTCGCCGCCAACGCCGACACCGCCACGCTGGCCGAAGCCATCGACACGGTCCTGGCCGACGGCTGGGCACACCGTCCCGCACCGGGACTGCTCACCCTCACACCGGGTGGCCGCCGTCGCTTGACCGACGTGGCCGCGCGCGTCGACGCGTTCCGTGAGGTGTCCATGGCCGGGATCTCCCTGGAGGAGTACCACACGGCCGTCCGTGTCCTGGAACGCATGAGCAACAACCTGGAAAAGGCGACGGGCGCAGGCCGTTCGGCCCTGTCGGTCCCTTCGCCGTAGCCCCCTCCGCACGGATGCGGGCCCGGCCGCACTCGGCCGGGCCCGCATCCGCATGCTGACGCGTCTGCTGCTGCCTACGTCACCAGCGGTACCAGCGCCCCTTCCGTCCTGCGCCGTCGGCGGAGCGGACGACGAAGCCGAGCAGCCACACGACCAGCACGATCACCGCGATCCACCAGAGCGCCTTCAGGGCGAAGCCCGCGCCGAAGAGGATCAGAGCCAGCAGAAGAACCAGAAGCAGGGGAACCATTGATATCAACCTCCTGGCCAGCGAATGCCCTTGCTTCAGCCTGATAAGCACAGGATTCAGGCGTTAGTTCGTCGGCGTAGGGGGCATCAGCATGTCCCCTGCGAGTCCCCTCGCCCCGCATACGACGCGTGGCGGCCGCTCATCGCTTCCGCGGCCCGCGGATCACGCCGATCACGACCGGGACAGCAGCAGGTGGGCAGCGAGCCCCAGGATCACCGTGCTGGAGACCAGGGCGGTGCACAGGCGCCCCCGGGGCCCTGTCAGCGCGCGGCCCAGCAGCGCTCCGCCGCCGGCCAGGAACAACTGCCAACTGGCGGACGCCATGAATGCCGCCAGGACGAACACCACCTGATCCCCCCGAGCGGACATGGTCGTCCCTTGGCCGGCCATCACCAGGGCCGCGAAGTAGATCACCGTGACCGGGTTCATCATCGTGACGCCCAGGAGCGCGAGATAGGCCCCCACCGGACTCATCAGCTCCCGGTCGGGACCGGCGCCGACCTGCCGCTTGCGGTACCGGACGATGGCCGTCACGGCACTCCTGGAGGCCAGGGCCGCGAGCACGACGGCCGACGCCCACCGCAGAGGCACCGTCACCGACTCGATCGCGGGTGCGAGCGCTGAGCCGGCGATCACGGAGTTCAGCGCGTACAGACCGTCGGCGGTCGCCACGCCCAGAGCGGCACCGGCGCCGACCCGCAACGACGTCCGGGCAGTGAGGGCCACGAGATAGGCCGCGACCGCTCCCACCGGCATGGCGATGCCATAACCGGCCAGGAGTCCCGCGACCAGGGCCGCGCTCATGCGCGGTGCGAATCGGACCTCCACGGGCGGCCCGGCTGCTGCCGGCCCGACTCCGCAACGGCGGAGAAGGGGATACGCAGCACGGGAGCGGTCATCGTGGTCATGGGCAGATCCTCGGCGTGCGCCGGCCACTCGGGCAACCGAATTACTCAGGCGCCGCGCCTCCCTCGAGGCCCTGCCGCGGACGGCTCCGGGCCGGGTCCGGACGCGCCATGAAACCTGATCGGCCCAGACCTGGATCCCCGCTCGCAGCCCACTCCAGGGCTGGGTCAATGTCGGATTCCTGCCGGACGGCGGAGTCGTCTGGTGGTTGGCTCACCGCATGAACACAGCGCAGCCGGACCAGGCCCTGCTCTTCCGCTCCCTTCACACCTCCGCACGCCCCCTCGCGCTCGCCAACGCCTGGGACGTCGCGAGCACGGGTGTCATCGCGGCCGCGGGGGCGCCCGCAATCGCCACCACGAGCGCCGGGATCGCCTGGTCGCTGGGCTGCCCGGACGGGGAGGGCCTCACCGCTGACCGGGTGCTGGAGCTCATCGCTCGTATCGTCGCGGCGGTCGATGTGCCGGTCACCGCCGACATCGAGGGCGGGTACGGGCGGGACGCCGCACGTGTCGCCGACACCGTCACGGGTGTACTGGAGGCGGGTGCCGTGGGTGTCAACATCGAGGACGGCACCCGGCCGCCGGCCGACCTCGAGGCGCGGCTGCAGGCGGCCCGGGGCGCGGCGGAACGGGCGGGAGTGGCTCTGTTCCTCAATGCCCGAACCGACACGTACCTCCTCGGCCTGGGCGACCCCACCACCCGGCTGCGCGACACACTGGAGCGTGCACGGAGATACGTGGACGCCGGCGCCGACGGCATCTTCGTTCCCGGCGTCACCGACCCCGCCACCATCAAGGAGCTGACGGAGGCCATCTCCGTACCGGTGAACATCATGGCCGGCCCCGGAGCGCCGGACGTCGCCGAGCTGGGTGCCCTCGGCGTCGCGCGCGTCAGCCTCGGCTCGGGCATCGCCCAGACCGCCTACGCCGCCGCCCGCCGCGCCGCACGCCACTTGTACGACACGGGCGACTACCGCCCACTCGCCGACGCCATGACCTTCTCCGAGCTCAACGGCATGTTCCCCGACCCGCGCACCCGCTGACGTGAGCTCCGGACGCTGCAGGGGCGCTCTCTCGGAGCGCGAAAACCCTTCGGGCCTTCCCAAGGCGGATCCCCGGCTGGTGGCACGGGCCCGGTACACCGCGGCGTGACGCCGCGCGCCGCGGACCGACCGGTCGGTGCCGAGGGGCGTCTCAGGAACGTGGTTGCAGCACCTCCAGGGCGCCGGTCTCCGTGTCGTAGCTGCGCAGGGTAGTGAGCCGGGCCGACAGCGGAGGCGCCGGCAGCAAGTCCGGGACCCGGCGACCGGCGAAGGCACCGGCCCGCCGGGTCCGGCCCAGGGTGATGTGCGGGCTCCAGCGCCCGGGTGCGTGGAAAGGGTTGAGGGTCTCGGGCGGGCTGTCCGAGACCACCGCCTCCCACACCCGGCGGTGCACGTCGGCCAGTGCGGAGTCGAGGTCCAGCGCCCAGGCCAGAACCGAAGTGGGCCGCTCGAAGCGGACCACACCAATGAACCGCACCGGCAGCGGCAGGGCAGCCGCCACCTCGGCGAGTTCCCAGCGAATCGGCGCCGTCAGCTCCGGGCAGGCAGCCAGGGTGAGGTGCGGGCTGTTGGTCGGTGAGCGGTGCCTGGCCTGGCTGGGCAAACCCGCGTCCGCAAGCCGCCGCCAAGCCTCCCGGACCACCAGATCCGCCGCTTCGTCCAACAGGAGTTCGACCGTACGCACCGCCGCAGCCTACCGGCGATCACCGCCGCTCCCGCCGCGCCCGGCGAGCGCACCACCCACCTGTACGCCGCCAGCACCCGTCTCGATGTGGTGCAGGGATGTGGTTCCATCCTCAATAGTCCTGGTCCTAATGCGACTTGACAGAAGGAGAGACGCATGGCGACGTTCGTCCTCGTGCCCGGCGGTTGGCACGGCTCCTGGGCGTTCGAGACGGTCGTTCCGTTGCTGGAGCGTGCCGGTCACACCGTTCACGCGCTCACCCTGACCGGTCTGCGGCCGGACGACGACGCGTCGACGGTCGCGGCCGCCAACCTCGACACCCACGCCGAGGACGTTCTGCGGCTCCTCGATCGCGCCCCCATCAGCGACGCGACGCTGGTCGGCCACAGCTACGGCGGGATGGTGATCGGCGCGGCCGCCGACCGCGCCGATGGCCGGGTCTCGCGTCTGGTGCATCTCGACGCCTACGTGCCCCGTGATGGCGAGTCGTGCTGGTCCGCGACGACCGAGCGCTACCGGCAGGCGTTCGTGGCGGGCGCTGCCGGCACCGGCTACGCCGTCCGCCCGCCGGACGGTGGCGATCCCCGCCGTCGCCCCCATCCCCTCGCCTCGTTCCTGCAGACGATCCGGCTCACCGGCATGATCGACCAGGTCCCCCGTCGGGAGTTCATCTACTGCTCGGGGTGGGAAGACCGCACGCCGTTCGCCGGCCTCCGCAACCGTCTGCGAGACGATCCCACGTGGTCCGTCCACGACCTCCCCACCCGGCACGACGCCATGCGTGAGGCCCCGGAGGCCGTCGCCGCACTGCTGCTCGGCGAAGGCAGTGCCGCTGCGACAGGGCGTACACGCAGCGTCGGAGAATCTCGGGCGTGACCGGCACCGATGATCTCGGAGCGTGACCGGCACCGATGACCTCGGCGTGACCGGCACCGATGACACTGTCCGCCGGGCGCTGGTCCGCCGGGGCCATGCGCCCGAGGCCGGGCCCAGGAGGGCGGGTTCGCCCGGCCCGTTCAGACGTGGTCCGGGAAGAGGGCCGCGGCCACGTGCTGGGTATCGGCGTATTCGACGACAGCGGTGATCTTGCCGTCGCGCACGGTGTAGATGCCGAGGCAGCGGTTGTCGTACGTGCCGCCGTGCACGGTCTCGGCCTTGGAGGTCCATTCGGCCACCACCCGGTCGCCCTCGGCGATCGTGCTGACGAGTGCGATCTCCAGGGTGCCGGGCACGAGGAGCGGCCCCATGCCGCCGAGGAACTCGTCGACGATCACGTCGCGGCCGTGCCACACCTTGGACATGGGCAGGTCGCCCGGGTAGTGCCAGGTCGCGTCCGGGGAGAAGCTGTTGCGGATCACATCGGCGTCGCCGTCGCGCACGGCCTCGATGTAGCGGATGACTACGGCCCTGGGGTCGGTGGTGGTCATGGTCGTGCTCCTCACTGGCGTGGCTCGGTCCTCGGTCGTCCCGTGGTGTCGCTTACTTGACCATCTGACCGCGCGCAGTGGCCTCCCGGCCAACAACCAGGCCGCCGGACCGACAACGCGAGGTTGTCGCACGGGGTCGACGGCGTTGCGACCACACTGCGGAGTGCGAACTAGCGGTCCATGACGGCGCGTTCCTCTTCGCGCAGCGGTGGCCCCTGGAGGTGGGGCTTTCGCGGTCCGAACAGCATCGGGATCAGCATGTCCTTGGAGAAGAGGCGCGTGGCGGGCTTCTCCATGCTCATCACGTCCAGCAGCGCACCCATGGCACGCGGATTGCGGGCCCCGGTCTCCACCGCCTTGTCGACGAAGCGGGCCAGGAAACGCTCCATGGCGGTGGGCGGGGTGTGCGCGGCGCCGGGGTAGAACGCGTCCTGGCCGACGGCGAGGTCCCAGGCTGCGGCGACAGGGCGGGCCGCGGCGCGTTGCAGCCGACGCGCCGCACCGGGTGCGGTGATGCCCTTGGCGCGCAGGACGTCGCGGACGGCGAGGGCGCCTTGGGCGGCGACGGTCAGGCCGTGGCCGTAGACGGGGTTGTACGCGGCGATCGCGTCGCCCATCACGATGAAGCCGTCGGGCCACCCCTTCATCTTCTCGAAGTAGCGGCGCCGGTTGGCGGTGCTTCGGGTGGTGACGACGTCGCTGATCGGCTCGGCATGCCGAAGGAGCCGGCCGATGACCGGGTCGCCGAAGCCCAGCGCGAAGGGCACGAAGGCGTCGGCATCGGCGCTGGGTTCGCCGCCGCGCGTGCCGGCCAGGGTGACGAGCCACTGGCTGTTCTCGATGGGGAGGATGATGCCGCCTTGGCCGGGGGCCTTGGCGGGGTTGGCCTGCACGTTGACGAGCGGGAAGCTGTCGCCGGCGCCGGCCGGGGCCTTGAACAGGCGGGTGGCGTACGTGACACCGGCGTTCACTTCGCGTTCGGTGACCTCGGGCAGGCCGAGGCCGGCAAGCCACTGCGCTGCGCGGGAGCCGCGTCCGGAGGCGTCCACGACGAGGTCCGCGGGAAGGGTGACGTCCTCGCCGGCAGACTGCACGCGTACGCCGGTGACACGTGTGCCGTCGCCTGTCAGGCCCAGTGCGGTGGTCTCCTCCCGGAGGGTGACGCGTGCGTGGCTGAGCACGCGTTCCCGCAGAACGGAGTCCAGGAGATCGCGGGAGCACACGAGGTTGCGGTGGTGGGTCGCCAGGAAGCGGCGGAACCAGACCTCGTTGGGGGCGCGCGAGATCATGTCGCCCATGATGCGCACGAGTCGGGCGCCCTGGGCGACGGCCGCGTCGGTGAGACCGGGCAGGAGTTCGTCGAAGGCGTTGACACCTCCGCTCCACACCAGGTGGGCGTGACGGGTCTGAGGGACGCCGCGGCGTGGCTCGGGTCCGTCGGGAAGTCGGTCTCGCTCGATGAGGGTGACGTCGGCGAACTCCGTGAGCACGGCTGCGGTGAACAGTCCTGCCGCGCTGGCGCCTATGACGACTGCGGCGGGCCGGCGGGTGGTGATGCTGTCAGGCATGCGTGGTCACGCTTTCTGTGTGGGCTGCCCGCCGGCGGACGCGGTCAAGGGTGCGAGGGCGGCGGAGCGCGGTGGAGATCGCGCTCAGGTCCTGCGCGATGTGGGTGCTGATCTGCGCCGGCCGGGGTGTGTGACGAGGTCTGCCCGCGGCGTAGGCGGCAACGGCGTCACGGATCGCGATCGCGCCGGCGGTGGCGCGTGCCTTGGTCTCGGGATGGGTGTGCGCCGCCTGTGCGTACGTCTTGCGGTACAACTCGCCGTCGAAGTAGGGGTTGAGCAGGCGCAGTGCGTCGTGGATGCGCTGCTGGCGTTGCAGGAGTCGCAGGTCCAGGGGGATCCAAGGGCCGAAGCGGGTGGCGGCGGTGGCCGGTTCGACGGCGCGCACCGCACGGTGCAGGGGGCGCAGCCGCCAGTACTCGTTCTGGTCACGAGCCAGACGTCTCACCGCGGGACCGGCCTGCGGAACGATGAAGCCGACCGCCATCAGCGCCGCCTCCGTCAAGGCGAAGGGAGGGGCGGCCTTGGTGCTGAGCCAGTCCCAGTCGGCGCCGCACCAGCGGGCGCTGAGCGCGGTCAGTTTCGCCGCGTCGAACACCAGGCCGCTGGAGAAGCCGATCTGCAGCAGGACGACCCCGGTCTTCAGCCAGGGGTTGCCCACCTCGTGGAACCACTTCCAGAGCATGTGTACGGCGGTGAGGCAGGACGCGAGGTGCGCGAGGAGGTAGAGCAGGATGTGCTCGCGCATCCAGGGCGTGTTGGCGTAGTAGGTGTCCAGGTCGTAGAGGCGCTCGCGTGGAGCGTCCGCCAGGATGAAGGTCACCCACAGCGCCACGATGATGCCGGCGTACGTCCAGTAGATGCGCCGGATCCTGCGGCGCCGCCGCGGGGAGGGCTCCTCCCTCCACCGCATGATCATGGTCAGGCCGGTGGCGCAGGACGCGGTGAGGAACGAGTACGCCCACGGTGCGGCGATGTTGGGGACGCCGGTGAGCTCGTTCAGGCGCTCGATGTTGACCGGGATGATCACCACCAGGGCCGCGGTGGCCCAGAACAGCAGCAGGGTCGTGGCCAGCACTTCCGGGTCACGCCAGGCACGCAGGAACGTGGGGAGCTTCAACAGCAACGCTACGGCGAGCAGGACGGTGGGGACCGCGTAGGGGACGTGGAAGGAGGAGGTCATGACAGTATGCGGCCGCCACGGTTGATGAGGGAGACGTTGATGCGTCCCTCGACGGTGGACTGGGTGAGGGGGCCTTCCGCGTAGCGGCCCTTCATCCAGGTGCGGACCTCGCGGCCGAACAGGAGGCCGAAGGTTTCCGCGTCCACTTCGTGGTCGTCGGCCGCGGCCGCGCGGGCGGCAACGGTCACGAGGGCGTCCCGGGGCACCTCGTGGGCGGTGAGGATCTGATGCACCGCCCGCTGGACGGCTTCGGGTGCCCGGTCGGCGGTGAGGGTCCGCGCCGCCGCCGGCATTCCGGCCACGTGATGACCGCAGTCGTGCTGCTCCTCGTGCCACAGTTCGTGTCCGAGGATGACCAACTGGGCCTCCGGGACCGTGTGTTCCTCGACCACGATGATGGAGTGGTCGCCGCAGTCCAGTCGCATGCCGGAGACCGGGAGGTCGGGCGGGAAGGGCCGGAAGACCAGCTGGATGGGCCGCTTGGTGCGGGCGCTCATGGCACGGCAGAACCCCTCCATCACCTCGTGCGGTTCGGCGGGGCGCTGAATCGTCCGGGCGGCCTCGCGGCCCAGGGCGGTCAGCAGGGATTTCATGGCCTTGGACGTCACTGGCGCCGGCCTTCCGCCGGGGGCACGACCGAGCGGAGCACTCCCTCGAGGAGACGCTCGAGCTGCTCGCGGGTCAGGGAGCCGTGCATGCGCAGGTCCGTGGCCCGTACTCCGTAGCGGTCCATCAGCGCCAGCAGGGGGTCACCGTCCTCATGGGTCCGCAGCCGGTCCACCAGGGGAATCAGCACACGGTTGAGGGCCTCGTCGGCCGGCGCGGTGAAGAAGGCCTCACCTCCTTCGACGTCGAAGAACCCCACGAGACCGTGGAGGAGTTCGACGCTGGGCACCTTCTTGCCGTCACACACGAGGCGCGCCCAGACCTCGGACACCCCGAGGCGCTCGGAGATGCGCGAGGCGAGGTCGGACATCCGGCTGCCGGTGCGCCTCATGTAGGCCTGCGCGAGGGTCCGGATGCGGCTGCGGACACGGTCGTTGACGCTGTCGGCGGGGAGCGTCGCCTCACCCTGCAGCAGGGTGCGGACCGTTTCCTCCGGCAGTGCCGTCTGCTCGGCGAGGTTCTCGGGGTCGAGCAGCGCGGACTGGTCGAGTCCCTGCTCTTGGATGAGCGCGCGCAGACGCTGCAGCGTCTGCGGCAGCGGTGGGGCTGCTTCCACCCTTGTGCTCCAGGAGGTCGAGGACCAACGACTGTTGTGCACCCGCACTTTACGCACCGGGAAGCGCGTCCTCAATACGATCGTTGGCCATCTGAAAACCATCGTTGACAGGTGGTGATCAGCCGTAGCAATATCGCCGGGGGCAGCGGAGGTGTTCGCTCCGATTGCCTGCCCGCACAGCTTCCGTCCGGACGTGTCGACGCCGGACGGAGCCGGCCGAGGATCCCGCGTGAGACGTCGGGGGACGACGCGGTGCCTCGGCTGGGTCGGCGGTGTCGCGGTGGGGGCGACACCGCCGGCCCTTCGACGGCCGTACGACTCGGCTACGGCCCCCGCCTTGTGCGGCCTCCGGGGGCCGCCCGCGGTGCCGCCGCCACCTGCTGGTTTAATAAGAGCCAGGACTGTGCCGCCCCCATCGGATGCTCGGCGCAAGGTCAGCCCACGTCGATCACGGGGCGCGTTGCACACTCAGCACGGGACCGTTCCACACCAGCCGCAGTCAGGGCCCAGGCCCAGGTCCCGAGAGACACATGAGTACCGACACCACACCACGCCCGGCTGCCCAGCGCCTGCTCGCCGGCCGCGCGCCGGCCCCCGCCGGGCACCGTCACGCCCTGCACGCGACGACCTCGGTCGTCTCGGTGCTGCTGCTCTTGGCCGCCGTGGGCGCCGTCCTGCACGAACCGCTGCTCATCCCGCCCCTCGCCGCCAGCGCCGCCCTCGTGCACAGCACCCCGCGGCTGCCCCTCGCCCAGCCACGCAGCCTGATCGGCGGCCACCTGCTGTCGGCGATCGGCGGCTACCTGGTCCTGGCCGCCTTCGGGAGTTCCACATGGGCTGCCGCGCTGGCAGGCGGCCTCGCCCTGGGCACCATGATGATCACGAGGACGCCCCACTCGCCGGCGGTGGCCACCGCCGTCATCGTCGTCCTCCAGTCACCCGCCCCGCTGAGGTTTCTCACCCTGCTGCTCACCGCGACCGCGCTCCTGGTGAGCGCCGGGACCATCGCCGGGCTGCCCAGGCATGCGCCTCGCTATCCCGCCTACTGGTGGTGACCTACGACCGCGCATATCCGACGAACGCGTTCACGCGTCCTGGGTGACGGGGGCGAAAGCCGCGACCCCGCCTCGCCGTTGCGCGGTTCGCGGCCGCCGGAATGGGCGCCGGCATATCGGAAGACACCATAAGTAATCGGTGCAGTTGGAGCTATGGCCACAATTGCTTCACAGGGGGCGCATATCTCCGTCGGCCGAGAGAAGATTCCGGATGCACCGTTGGAAATGATCAAAAGGAACGATCCGTGCGACCAAGACTTTTCGGCATAGCCGCCTCCGTGGCCGCATTCGGACTACTGGGCTCCCTCATCACCGCCTGCGGCTCGTCCGGAAGTGACGGGACGACGCTGCGCCTGGTGGTCCCCGAGTACGGCGACAACCCGGCGAACGGCTCCAAGGCGTACTGGGACAAACTGACCGCCGCCTTCACCGCCGCCCACCCCGGCAAGAAGGTGGAGGTGACGATCTACCCGTGGGCCGACGTCGACCGCGAGGTCACCCGCATGGTCCAGGCGGACGACGCTCCGGACGTGGCGCTCATGGGCGCGTACTCCGACTTCGCCGCGCAGGGCCGCCTCTACGCGGCCAGTGATCTGCTGCCGATCCGGGCGGAGGCGAACTTCCTGCCGCCGCTCGCGGAGGCGGGCTCGATCGACGACACCCTCTACGGCTTGCCGTTCGTGGCCAGCAGCCGGCTGCTCTTCTACAACGAGGAGCTGTTCGACAAGGCCGGAGCGAAGCCGCCCAAGACCTGGTCGGACCTGAAGGACGCGGCGAAGGCGCTGAAGAAGGACGGCGTGCCCTACCCGTACGCCCTGCCGCTCGGTCCCGAGGAGGCGCACGCCGAGGCACTGATCTGGGAGCTGAGCAACGGCGGCGGATACACCGACGGCAGCGGCGGATACAGCATCGCGTCCCGGCAGAACGCCGAGACGTTCAGCTGGATCAAGGACAACCTGGTCACGCCCGGCCTGACCGGCCCGACGCCGCCGGCCGCGCTCAACCGGCAGGACGCCTTCACCGCCTTCCTGCGCGGCGACGTCGGCATGGTCAACGGCTATCCCTCGCTCCTCAACGAGGCGAGGGCGAAGGGCATGAAAGTCGGCACGCTGACCATGCCGGTGTCGGACACGCTGAGCGAGGGGATCACCCCGCCCTCGGTGGGTGTCGCCGACTGGATGATGGCCTTCAAGCACGACGGCAACCGTGAACTCGTCGGCTCGTTCGTGAACTTCGTCTACGAGGACAAGAACCTCAGCGCGTTCGCCGAGCGCTACCACCTGCTGCCCTCGACGGTGACGGCCACCCAGGCCACGGCGACGGACCCTGGCGCCGAGCAGTTCCTGACCGCGCTGCGCACGGCCCAGCTCTACCCGGTCAACGACCCCTCCTGGCTGCAGGTCAGCAACATCATCAAGCGGAACATCGGCAAGGCCGTGGCACCCACCGCCGACCCGAAGACCGTACTGGAGGACATCGCCCAGGAGGCGCGGGGCGTCACCCAGCGGCAGTGACGCTCAACCGCATCCGGGGGGGCGAGCGTTCCCGCGCCACCGAGTCGGCACCCCGGGTGCCGGGGTGCCGACTCGACCGGGCAGCGGTGCGGACGGCGTTCGGCGGTGTCCGGGCGGGCTGCACCCTTCAGCGCTGGATCTCGGCGCGCATCCTCTCCGTCGTTGTCGCGATGTCCCAGTAGCGGGCCGTACCCCGCGCGTTGCTGTAGACGCCCGTACCGCCGGTGACGGCCATGTCGAGGGAATCCGTTCCGCTCGTCCAGAGGGACTGCATCGTCAGAGAGCCCCGCTCGAGCTCTAGCGTGATCAGGCAGTGCGTCGTGCGTTTCCCGCCCTCGATGCGGACGACCTGACACGACCCGCCCCCACGTCCGACGGTGCGGCCGTCCTTGACGGCGGTTCCCGAATAGACGTCCATGTCGCCCAAGCTGGGCCCCGCCGGTCCCAGGTCGGCAGCCGCGTACTGATCGTTGTGAATGGCGAGTTCGATGACCTCGACTCGATCCCCGCCCGGGGCATCGGCGTCCGCGCTGCCCACCGCGCAGACGCCGACCACGGCCGCGACCAGCGACACGGCAAAGGACTTCTTGAGTGTCATGCGTGTCCTGCTGCTCCCCCGCTCCCTGCCCCGGCGCACATCAGCGGATTCCGGAGTGCTGGTGACCATGTGGATCTCCTCGCTGTGGTCTCCCTCTGCGAACACCCCTGACGCTATGACCACTTGGTGATGCTGTCTAAGATCAATATCGCTATGGCGTTATGACCGAGGAGACATGATGGAGCTGAACTCGCTCAGGCAATTCCTGGTCGTGGCGCGGCTGGAGCACCTCAGCCGGGCAGCCGAAGAGCTGCGCATCGCCCAGCCGTCGCTGAGCCGCACCATCGCGCGACTGGAGAGCGAGGTGGGCGCCCCGCTGTTCGACCGGAGCAACCGGCTGCGCCTCAACGACGCCGGCACAGTCTTTCGTGACCACGTGGAACGTGCTCTCGGTGAACTCCGGGCCGGACAGCGCGCAGTGGCCGAGGCCACCCGTGAGGGCCTGGGCACCGTGAGGCTGGCGTCGGAAACCTTCCTCACCCTCACCGGCCCACTCGCTGCCTACAAGCGATCGCATCCATCCGTCGAACTCGACCTCCAGTGGTCGCCGGTCGAGGACATGGCCCGCCGTCTGCGGGCCCAGCAGGTGGACCTGTGTGTCGCTTCGCAGCCGGTCCAGGCCGAGGGCCTGCAGTCGATGCAGCTGTTCGACGAGGCGGTCGGGGTGAGCACGCCGATCGACCATCCGCTGGCGGCGCGTACGTCCGTGAGTGTCCTCGAACTCGCCGACGAGCCATTCGTCACCGCCCGCGAGGGCCACTGGCTGCGCCGGCTGCTCGACCGGCTCTTCGCGGCACACGGCCTCACCCCGAGGATCGTCTGCGAGAGCGACGAACACAGTGCCCTCGCCGGCCTGATCGGCGCGGGAATCGGCATCGGTCTCGTCCCCTCCTTCGCCCGCCACCTCGCCGGGGACGCCTCCCTCACCTGGCTCCCCGTCGACAGCCCCGGCTGCCGTCGCACGGTGACCCTGTGGTGGCGCGCCGGCAGCGACCTGCCGCCCGCCGCCCGACTGATGCGCGCCACCCTCACCGACTGGAACTGGGACACCGAGGAACCGGAAGGCCGCCCTTGACGGCTTTGCGCCGAGGGCCCCGAAGCCCGTCCTTGACGGCTTTACGCGGAGCCCCCCGAAGGGCGTCCTTGACGGCTTTACGGCGCCTCGCCGGGCCGCGCCGATCCCCGGGCCGACCGCGTGCATGCCCGACGTGTGACTGTGGCGGAGGGTACGAGGTCGGCTGCGATGCGTGAGGAGAGGACGCCCCCGGGTCTTTTGCACCGCGCTCGCCTGAACTAATGTGAGCGCCGTCACGCAGCGAGGGCGCTGGACCGAGACCCGGCCGATGCACCTCCGTGTGGCTTCCGGAGTTGCTCTCCGCCCTCCCTGCCCCTGTCCGCCTCCCGGCGGCCGTCGGGGCGTTCAACGGCCCGGTCGGAACCTCACGGTGCGCGGACCAGCGCGCTGACCTCGGAGTTGAACCGACCTGGCCCCTCGGACGCGGTAACACCCGCTGTCCGGCAAAGGCACATGTCCCGTGCGGACAGCCCGTGGCATCAACCGATCCCGCACGGGCTGTGCACCGGCCTCAACAGCGCAGTCGAGACGACACGAAGGCAAGATCACGCACCTGCGAGGGTGCGGGAATGGAAGCCGAGATGCCTCTGATCAACCTTTCCGTACTTCGTGACCTGCTCACCGAGTTCGATGCGCTCACTCCCCAACCCGACCCGGCACCGGATGTGCGACGGCGACTGGAGGACGTCCAGTACACCGTCTGCGTGTACACCGGTGTACGGGACCCTCAGCAGGCGGTGACTCACGCGCGTGGGCTGCTCGGCCAGGCAGCGGCCGGCTCCAGATGAGGCCGGCGGGGCCGCCCGGCCGGGTGCGGAGCGGGCTGTGTCCGGTGTCCAGGGCCGGCTGCACACAGAACTGACCCCGGCCGCCGGGCGGCTGCCGGGTCGGGGATCGGCAGGGTGACTCGCCTCAGCGCCGGAGCGCGGGGACCGGGCGGACCGGGAGCGCTTCGACGCTGTTGCCGATGAAGCTGCGCTGGCGGGCCAGTTCGGCCTCGGGGACGGCGAGGTCGAGGTCCGGGAAGCGGGTGAAGAGACGTTCCAGGGCGATCGTCGCCTCGAGGCGGGCGAGCGGCGCGCCTACGCAGTAGTGCGCGCCCTGACCGAAGGAGAGGTGCCGGGACGCGCCGGGCCGGGTGATGTCGAAGCGGTCGGCGTCGGGGCCGTGGAAGGCCTTGTCGCGGCCGGCGGCGGTGTAGCCGGCGAGGACCGGGGTGCCCTGCGGGATCACCGTGCCGCCGAGGTCCAGGTCGCGGGTGGGGTAGCGGAAGGGGAACCAGCTGACCGGGCCGTCCCAGCGCAGCGTCTCGTCGACCACGTCCGACCAGGTGGCCTTGCCGTCCAGCACGAGCGCCAGCTGATCGCGGTGGGTGCACACGGCCCGTACGGCGTTGCTGATCAGGTTGAGGGTGGTCTCGTGACCGGCGACGAGCATCAGACGCATGGTGCCGATGAGTTCGGCCTCGCTGAGCCGGTCGCCGCCGTCCTCGCGGGCGGCTATCAGGGCGCTGGTCAGGTCGTCGCCGGGGGTGGCCCGGCGGGCGGCCGCGACGGTGCCGAGCAGTTCGACGAGCTCGCGTACGGCGGCCATCACCTCCGCCGGGGTGGTGTCGGTGGCGATGATCACCGTGTAGGTGAGGTCGTGCAGCCGGCCGCGGTGCTCCGGGTCCACGCCGAGCAGCTCGCAGATGACGCTCATGGGGAGCGGGAGGGCGAAGTGGGTGCGCAGGTCCGCGACGCCGTCCGGGTCCTCGGCGGCGGCCCGGCCGAGGTCGTCGAGGAGGCCGGTGGTCAGCTCCTCGATACGCGGCCGCAGCCGCTCCACCTGGCGGGCGGTGAAGGCGTTGCCGACCAGCGAGCGCAGCCGGCGGTGGTCGGCGCCGTCGGCGGTGTGCATGCCCTGAGCGTTGGCGAAGACCCGCAGCGGCCAGTCCGCGGGGATCGTGCCGTCGTGCAGGGCCGGGCAGTGGCGGGCGTCCTTGGCGACGTCGGGGTGGGAGAGGAACTCCTTGAGCGCGTCGTGCCCCAGGACGACCGCTGCCGGCACGCCGCCCGGCAGGACGATGTCCGCAACGGGCCCCTGTGCCCGGAGGCCGGCGTTCAGGGCGTGCGGGCAGCCACCGGCGGGGTCGACGACGTGGGCCGGGGCGGGAAGGGGCGTTGCGGAGGACAAGCCGGAACTCCTGACCGTCTGAGCGAATATCGGCCAACAGTGCGGTGCCGAAGGGTGATTGCACAAGTCCGCCACGCGAACGGCGGGGCGTACAAGCCCCGGTCCCGCCCGGGCCGTCGCCGACTCCCCCTTCCGGAACCGGGCGCCTGGCCGGGGAGGCCGAGCGCCGGATCACGCCGCGGCGGTCCGCGCAGCGTCCGCCGGAGTCCGGCCGTTGTCAGTGCCGGCTGGCAGGATCAGCGGCATGACACCGTTGCTTCTCACCGACATCGAGCGGGCCGTGCGCAGCAGTTGGAGCGCCGAGACGTGCACACCCGAGTTCCGGTCGCGCTGGACCGCGGACAATCCGGCCCGGGACCAGTGCGGGGTGACGGCGATGGTGCTCAATGACCTGCTGGGAGGGGAGTTGATCCGAGGAGAGGTCCACGTCGGCGGAGTGCGCGTGGACTACCACTGGTGGAACCGCCTGGGCGGGGGAATCGAACTCGACCTCACCCGCGAGCAGTTCCGGCCGGACGAGGTCGTCACGGGAGGCATCGTGATCCCTCGCCCACCGGTGACCGAATGGCGCAGACTCCGAGAGGAGTACGAACTCCTCCGCGAACGCGTCCTGGAAAGGCTCCACCGCCAGCAGGCGGCACCGTCACAGCGAGGGTGAGCAGGCATGTGCCGCAGGCTTTCCTTGCCTGACTGGAGGCAGTTGGGCGAAGGTGGGTGCGTTCGGTGGGGTACGAAGGGGGACGGGGGATGTCGATGAGGATCGGTGCCGGCAGAGAGGTGGACGGACCGCTGGCTCCTGGGAGGGTCGGGTGGAATCGCCTGACGGGTGCGGCGCTAGTCCTTGTCTCGGTGCTTGCGGCGATGGCGTGTGCTTGGGTGTTCACCACTTGGCTGCCCAGTGACCGCGAACTGCACCGGGATTACCAGGCAGCCCGTGCATGCCCCGCGGGCACCGAGATACGACGGTCCGAGGACTGCTTGCGGCACCTCACGTTCACGGTGCAGGCCACCAGCACGACCAGAAGGAAGATGCGGGCGACCCTGCTCGGCCCGCGCCCCCTGTCGAGAGTCGTCGTGGCGTTCGGCGACCGGGGGCCGGTGCTGAGTGAACTCGGAAAGGGCGACCGGATCACCGGTACCGTCTGGCGTGGCGTCGTCGTCGAGGTCGCCCATGGCGACGACCGGCAGACCTCGGCCGACGCACCTCGCGACGAACCCCAGATGGCGGGTGCCGTCGGCACCTTCGCGGGCCTGACGGCGGGGCTGGCGCTGGTGTTCGGCGCGATACGTCTGGCCAGACCCCGCGACCCCGGACTCTTCGTCTGGCGCCCCTACGGCAAGGTGCTCCTCATCGTCACGGAGGCCAGTTGCGCTGTCGTGGGGCTGGCCACCGTGTGGGCGG
Organism: Streptomyces sp. NPDC028635; assembly: GCF_040637635.1. Lineage (NCBI taxonomy): Bacteria > Bacillati > Actinomycetota > Actinomycetes > Kitasatosporales > Streptomycetaceae > Streptomyces > Streptomyces sp. NPDC028635. The sequence goes on from NZ_JBEZWX010000003.1 coordinate 165,898, forward strand.
GCCTGCCCTGGGTGCTCGTTCCCGCCATCTGCGGGACGGTGCTCATAGGCACGGCATGGTTCCTCCACCAAGACCTGCGGAGAGGGGCCGCCAGGCAGGACCGACCGGACGTGGCATAGCACCTGAGACGCGCCCGGCCGGCTGTTGGACCGACAGGGCGGCAGCGCAGCCCTCGCAAGGCCCGCGATCAAGCCGTCCCTCGGCTCTGGGTCACTGCTCCAGCGCGTGACCGTACTGCGAGGCAAGCGCTGCCACGTCCGGTTCACCGAATTCCGCGCGCAGGGCATCGAACGCGTCGACCTTCTCGTCACCGAAGCGTCGGACGTACCGGGCGTAGGCGGCCGCGGACAGGAACTTCGGGGGCGTGGTTTTGCTGTGGAACTTGTCCGCGTACATGACGAGCCGTTCCTCGGTGGATTCGGCGACGTAATCGCACGGCGGCAGCGGAAGGCCCTGCGCAACGACGTCATGCTTGGTGATGCCCACGCCGGTGTGGCACGAGCAGATCCGGCAGAGGTGCTCGGGGTATCCCTCACCCCTGAGGATTTCGTGGCCGAGGATGCCGTGACGGATGTAGTTGTCCCGGTCGACGTGTCCGTCCACGGTGATGAGGGAGTAGACCCCGATATCGTGCAGGAGGCAGCCGGCCCTCACCAGCTCGAGGTCCACCCGCAGCGATGAACGCGCGACCAAGTGCTCCGCGACACTCCAGACGATCTCGCAATGGGTGTGCACGACGTCGAACGCCTCTGCTGTCGGCGCGTACTTCTCGTGCAGGGCGCGGATTTCGTCAACGCTGGGAAGGGACACGTGCGGAGCCTAGCAAGGGCTTGTGGATGACCTGGGGCAGTCCCGTCGGACGGGACTGCCCGGCCGTCACTTCCCGCCGACGCCCTTGTCCCCGATGTGGAAGATCTTGTGGCTGGAGCGGCTCATGTCGACGATCAGCCGGCTCGTGCTGGACTTGCTCCAGGTGAGGGTGATCACGGCCTCCGTGTGGTCGGCGGTGCCGGTGTCGGTGACCTTCCAGGCGAGCGGCACGTTCTGAGCGCGCAGGACCCCGTCGGCGTGGTTCTCGGCCTCCCAGGCGTTCAGTTCCTTCTGGAAGCCGGCGGTGAGGTAGTGGCTGCGCAGGGCCTCGCCGAGACCGCCGCCGTCCTCGTCGGTCACGGCGTCGATGTAGGCACCGTAGAAGTCGGCGATCCGGGTGATGTCGTCGGACGGCTTGCCGCTGACGCTGCGCGGAGTCCCGGCCGAAGCCTGCACGGTGGCGCCGACGCCGAGGGCGACGGCGAGGACTCCGGCGGTGAGGGCGGTGCGGGTCGTGCTCTTCATGTCTGTTCCCCGTCTTCTTCTGTGATCAGGTGGTCGATTGGTCGAGTGGTCGGGCTGTGGTGCGGTTGTCGTTGCCCGGGCGGCCCTCCCGACCCCCGTGGCGGGAGGGCGCACCCGGACGGCCTTCGTCAGCGGAGTTTGTCGACGGCCGTGGTGGTCGTCTTCTTGAAGGCCCGCACCGGGGCGCCCTCGAACCCGCCGAGCTGGGCCCAGTTCACGACCGTGACGGTGCGGCCGTCCCGGCCCACCGACAGCAGGCGGACGTCGCTCGCACCCCAGGAGGTCTCGGTGTGGACGCCGTAGACATGGGCCCCGTCCTCGACGGGCAGGGTCCCGTAGTCCTTGCCGGTGGCCCGGGTGTCCGGCTGCTGTTGTTCGATGCGGGCCGCGCAGGACTCGATGTCCGCGTTCAGCCGGGAGGTCAGCTGCTCGGCCGTGCGGGTGTCGGACAGGACGACGGTGATCTGCCGGGCGCCGGTGTCGAGGTCGGTGCGGAAGTCGCGATGCCAGGCGGCCGTGTGTCCCGGCAGCGCCCGCAGGCATGCGTCCTCGCCCGTCTCCTGCGGTACGCCTGCGGTGACGTCACCGGCCGTCCAGGACGAGGCTGGGTGGGGCGGCAGGTCCGCGGCCGCGAGGAAGCCGGGCGCCTTCACAGCGGCGGCGGCCGGCCCGGCGAACGCCACGGCGAGGCCCGTGACGGCGAGGCCGAGGAGCGTACCTGCTCCGGTGCTTTTGGGCATGGGTGTCCCCCGTGAATGAGTGCGGTGAGTCTCATCGCTGCGGTGCGGTGAGGTCAGGTGCATGCGTGCAGCGCACGAATGCGGTGCGTGCGTGCGGTGCACGGGTGTGGTGCGTGGCTGCATGTCTGTCGGACCTCGCCCGAAAGGCCGGTCGGTCTCTCCGGCGCGGGTCGGGCCGACGACAAGAGCATCCGCCGTGGCCGGGAGTCGACGCAACCGACGGCGGCCCTTTGGCGACGGTGGAACCATCCCAGCCCGGTTGACGTGCAGGTATATGAGTGCCTGGGATACGGGATCGCGGGCGGACGACGGGGGAACGGTGTCTGCTCGGGACGACGTCGAGGAGTTCACGGCCCTGCTGCGCCGGCTGAAGGACCGCACGGGCCGCAGCTACGGCTCCCTGGCCCGCCGCGTCAACATGAACACCTCGACGCTGCACCGCTACTGCGCCGGCGAGGCCGTACCGCAGGACTTCGCGCCCCTGGAACGGCTCGCGGCCTTCTGCGAGGCCACCGCACAGGAACGCCTCGAACTGCACCGGCTGTGGTTGTCGGCGGTCGCGGCCCGGCAGCGGAGAAGCACGACGGCCGGTTCCGCGCAGGCGCAGGCAACCTCCGCACCGGCGCAGGCAATCTCCGTACCGGCACCGGCACCGGCACCAACGCCCGAAACCGACGCGGACGGAGCACTCGCCGAGGCCAGCAGCTCCCCACGACGGCCCGACCAGCCCGGCACGGACCATCCCACCCCCGGCTCCCCCGCCCCAGGCCCTCCCGACCCGCACGAGTCCACCCCCTCCCCCGCGCCCCGCCCCTGGTACCGGCGGCGGCGCGTCCTGGTGTCCGCCGCCGTCAGCTGCGCATTTCTCGCCACCGTGGCCGGCATGTCCGCTTCGTCGCACGGCCGTTCGTCCCACGCGGACACCTCCTCCTCCGTGCTCCCCCGGACGGACGCACCTGCCGCGCCCCACCACTCGACGACCCCGCCGGCCACCGCCTCTCCCTCCCCCTCCCTCTCGCCCAGCGCTTCGCACAGCGCCCCGTCGCCGGGCCCCGGGCGCACGTCGCCCGCCCCGCCCGCCGCCACCGGGAGCGACCGCCACCCCACCGCGGCTGCGAAGCCGCCCGCCGGACCGCCCCTCACCTACAGCGCCGACTCTCAGGTCTGGGACATGGGCTGTGGCCACGACTACGTCATCGACAAGCCGCCCGTACAGGTCCCCCCGCCGCCGGTGCAGCAGGACGCCGGCGCGTGGGCGGCGTCGCTGGGCGCGGTGCACGGGCGGCAGACGATGGTGCAGGTCTCCGTGCAGGGCCGGTCGTCGACGGCCGTGGTGCTGGAGGCGTTGCGTGTGCGCATCGTCAGCCGGGGCGGCCCGGCCACGGGGAGCGCGTACGCCATGGACCAGGGCTGCGGTGGCGAGCTCACGCCCCGCCGCTTCACCGTGAACCTCGACGCCGACCGCCCCATCGCCCGCCCCAAGGACGGGGCCGACAGTGAACACACCCTGCCGGCCGTGCACTTCCCCTACCGCGTCTCCGCCGAAGACCCGGAGGTTCTGCTGGTCGACGCGACGACACTGAGCCACGACACCCGTTGGTATCTCGAGCTCGACTGGTCGTGCCAGGGCCGCACCGGCACGATCCGTATCGACGACCACGGCCGGCCGTTCCGCACGACCGGTATCAGCCACATGCCCCGCTACTGGTACGGCACGACGGACGCGGGCGGACGTGCGTGGGTCCCCTACAGCGGCTAGGACCGCACCTTCCGCATTCAGATACGCGACTGCCCCGGAGCACATGCTCCGGGGCAGTTCTGTCCGTGCTGCGATCAGACGGCGGTGATGTTCTCCGCCTGCGGGCCCTTCTGGCCCTGCGTGATGTCGAACGTCACGGCCTGACCCTCGACGAGCTCACGGAAACCGGAAGAGTTGATGTTGGAGTAGTGCGCGAAGACGTCCGGGCCGCCGCCGTCCTGGGCGATGAAGCCGAAGCCCTTTTCGGAGTTGAACCACTTCACGGTTCCGCTGGCCATGCCAATACCTCTCAGTCGATGTCGGGCCGCACCGCGCGGCCCGGAGGTGGTCGTCCTGGTCCGGTACTGCACAGCAAAACGCCCACGCCAAAGCGCGGGCAGGAACTGCGAACCACGACAGCTGAGAGTGAAACTACACGGTGAAACTGCTCATCACCATAGAGCAACGACTTCAAGCCGCCACTCGAGCGTACAGGCCACTGCTCCGGTCAGGTGGGCGCGGCCTGTTCGAGGGAGCGACCGGAACGGATCGACGCGGTGATCCCGTCCATCCACGGAAGCCGCTCCCCTGCGGCACGGCCAGGCACACATGCGGATCACGTTCCTCGGCGTCGTTCGCCGATCGTGCCAGGCAGCACGCGTTCGGTTGCGTGCAGGTCGAGGGTCCAGTTCTGGCCGACGAGGTCGTGGCCGAAACTGTGGTGGCGTTCCTCGTCGGCGAGGGTGAAACCGAAGCTCCGGTAGATCTTTCGCGCCGCCACCAGCACGTCGTTGGTCCACAGCGTCACCTGTTCGTAGCCCGCCTCACGGGCGAACGCCAGGCACTCCCCGACCAGGCGCGCTCCGAGCCGCAGCCCCCTGCCTTGTGGCGTGACGAGCAGGATCCGCAGCCTGGCCGTCCTCGGCCGGTCGCCGGCCATGAGGAAGACGCACCCCACGCGCCGGCCGTCGACCTCGGCGATCCAGCCCGCCTCGCGGTCCGGGTCGTGCCGGGCGGCGTACTCGGCGACGATCTTGGCGACCAGGGCCTCGAAGTCGGTGTTCCAGCCGAACTGCTTGGAATAGACCTCGCCGTGGGCCATCACCACCCATCCCAGGTCGCCGGGACGGTCGGCTCGACGCACTACGACGTGTCTCTGATCCTGCTCCGACATGACCTGTTCTCCCGGCTTCCTGATCGCCGTCTCCACGGACTGAAACAGTTGTTTCAGTTGGTTAGGCTAGCCCCGTGCCCCAGGAAACGCCAACCCCCTCCGCCCGGCAGCGCGAGCTGCTGGAGGCGGCGTACCACTACGCCCTCGCCCACGGCCTGGCCGACCTGTCGCTGCGCCCACTGGCCGAGGCCATCGGCTCCAGCCCCCGGGTCCTGCTCTTCCTCTTCGGCAGCAAGGACGGCCTGGTGCGGGCGCTGCTCGCGCGGGCCCGCGACGACGAGCTGGCGCTCCTGGCCCGGGTCAGGCGGCCCGAACACCCCGCCGGCCTGGTCCCGGCCGTCGAACAGGTCTGGGCGTGGCTCGCCGCGAAGGAGCATCGGCCCCTGCTGCGGCTGTGGGCCGAGGCGTACGCGCGCTCCCTCGTCCAGCCCGACGGGGCTTGGGCCGGGTTCGCCCGTGCCACGGTGGAGGACTGGCTCGGCGTCCTGGCCGACTGCCAGCCGCCGTCCGAACGGGACGGCGAGGACGGTGCCGTGCGGCGCACCCTGGCCCTGGCCGTGCTGCGCGGCGCCCTGCTCGATCTCCTGGCGACCAACGACGAGCAGCGGCTCACCGAGGCCGTGGGGCACCAACTCGCCCTGCTGCGGGGCTGAGACGCCGCGCCTGCCGTAACGCCCCTGATCCTGGGAGGGGTTCGCGGGCTGGCTGTCCGACGGCTGAAGGAAATCGTTCGACGGGCCCGGCCGGGACAGACCATGATGCGCACTCGTGAGGACGACGAAGCAGAGTGTGATCCAGGGCGCTGCCCGCAACAACGCGGAGTGGTGCGCGTCCATGAGCCGGTCACACGGCCTGACGGGCGAGTTCGGCGCGCAGGCCTGGGCCGTCCCGGCCCGGCCGCCGCTGTACTACCCCGACGCGGTGACGCTGGTGCCGGCGGCCGACGCCGCCGCGCTGGTGGACCGCATCGACACCGCCGCTGCCGGCGCCTGCGTCAAGGACAGCTTCGCCGACCTCGACCTGACGGCGGCCGGCTTCCACGTCCTGTTCGAGGCGCAGTGGATCCACCGCCCGGCGAGCGCGCCCACCGTCTCACCGGATGCCGCCTGGGAGGTGGCCGGCGACCGGGACGCACTGCGGGCCTGGGCCCTGGCCTGGGACGCCGGGGACGGCAACGCGGACCTCTTCCGGCCCGAACTGCTCGACGACCCGGCCACGTTCGTTCTCGTCGAGCGCTCCGCCGAGGGCCTGGTGACCGCCGGGGCGGTGGCGAGCCGCAGCGAGCATGCGGTGGGAATCTCCAACGTCTTCGCGTCGGAGGGCGGCACCATCCGGGCGTGGCCCGGCGTGCTGGACGCGGTGCACCGGCTGTTCCCGGACCTGCCCGTGGTGGGCTACGAGCACGGGGCGGACCTGGAGGCCGCTGTCCGCCACGGTTTCGAGGCGGTCGGACCCCTGCGGGTCTGGCTGCACGGATAGCAGCCCCCCAGCGTCAGCCTGCGGAACCCGGACGTGAGCCGGCGGGCTGCGGGAACACCCGGGACTGCTTGATGATGCCGAAGGCGAACTCGGTGTCGATGGAGGCGATCCCGGGGATCGAGTGCAGCGGCCCGCGCACCAGGCGCTCGTACGCCTGGAGATCCTCGACGACGATGCGCAGCAGGTAGTCGGTGCTCCCGGCCATGAGGTAGCAGTCCTGGATGTGCTCGATCCGGCGCACGTGCTCCTCGAAGGCGCCGACGCTCTCGGTGGTGTGGCGTTCCAGCCGGATACGGACGAACGCCGTCACCGGGAGGCCGAACGTGTCCTGGTCCACCAGGGCCGTGTAGCCCTGGATGATCCCGGACTCCTCCAGTCGCCGTACCCGGCGCAGGCAGGGGGACGGCGACAGCCGTACCCGGTCGGCGAGTTCCTGGTTGGTCAACCGCCCGTCCTCTTGCAGCTCGCGGATGATCGTGCGGTCGATGGCGTCCATGTCGCTCCTCGCTTGGCAGATCCTGCCCTCAGACTAGGTTTCAGTAGCAGACTTGGCAATCATTCGCCCCACCGCTTGGCATAACGTGCGAGGGTGCCTGACGAGAGGGAGACGCCATGTCGACGCCGCTTTCGACCGTCCGTGACGCCGCCCCCGCGCAGGCGGTCGGTACCGCCCCCGTGCGCGGGGCCGGTCACGCCCCCGTACGTGGGGCCAGTCATGCCCTCGTGCGCGCGGCCGGTCCCGGCGTGGGTGCGCCGCGGCCCCCGCTGGATGTGCTCGGCGTGGTGGCTCTGGCCGTGACGGTCTGCCTGTGGAGCGCGTTCGCGCTCAGTGAGCGCGCGCTGGCCTCCTCCACGCTGAAGCCGGCCGACGCCGCACTGGTCCGGTTCGGCCTGCCGGTGGTCCTGCTCGCCCCGGCGCTGTGGAGGCGCCGCGGGCAGTACGCGGCCATGCGTCCCGGTCCGGCGATCAAGATCGTCGTGGGTGGCGGTGTCCCGTTCTACCTCGCGGTGACCTACGGCGGTGCGCAGACGTCCGCCGCGTTCGTCGGGGCCCTGGTTCCCGGCTTGGTGCCGCTGTTCGCCGCGCTGCTCGGAGCCCGCGGTCACCGTGCGCCGAAGGGCGTGCAGGGCGCCGGGCTCGGGCTGATCGGGATCGGAGCGACGGCGTTGGTCGCTCCCGAGATCACCGGTGTGGACGGGCACGTCTTGACCGGCGTGGGTCTGCTGCTGCTCGCGAGCGGACTGTGGGCGCTGTACACGGTGGGCCTGCGGGAGACGAACCTGGACGCGGTGGCGTCAACGGGCCTGCTGTGCGCGCCGGCCTTCGCGGGTGTCGGCGTACTCGTCCTGGCCGGAACGCTGCCCAGCACCCTCGGGCAGGCCGCCTCGCACGACGTCGTCCTCTTCCTGATCGTCCAGGGACTCGGCACCGGGGTGTGCTCCGGTGTGCTCTACACCGTCGCCGTGCAGCGACTGGGGTCACCGCTGTGTACCACCGTCGGCAGTCTCAGCCCCGTACTCACCGCGGTGGCCGCCGTTCCGCTGCTCGGCGAGGCGCTGACCCCGGCCGTGACAGCCGGCACCGTGGTGATCGCCGCGGGAGTCGTCCTCGCCAACCGTGCGTCGGCATCGGGTGAGTCGTCCGGCGCGACGCCGAGGCACCCCGGCCGGAACCGGTTTCCGCCCGGTCGTCGAGGGCAGGCGCAGGAAGAGAGCGCAGGAAGGGACCGACATGAGTGCCGGAGAACGAGCGAAGGCCAAGGCCGAGCAGGTGCTCGGGAAGGCCGTGCGGAAGGCGGCCCACGCGGCCGGTAACAGGACCACCGAGGCCAAGGGCGCTGCGCTCGAGGCCCGTGGCAAGGCCCGCTCCGCCAAGGAGAGGGGCAAGGGCGCCTTCGGGCACTGACGCCCCCGCCGGCGAGGGCCCCGTCCGTTGCGGGCGGGGCCCTCGTCGGGCCTCGGCGCCCGGTCGGCCGGTGAGGGCCGACCGGGCGTCGGGCTCAGGCGAGGTCGAAGCGGTCGAGGTTCATCACCTTGTTCCACGCGGCCACGAAGTCGCGTACGAACTTCTCCCCCGCGTCCTGCGACGCGTAGACCTCGGACACGGCCCGGAGCTGGGCGTGCGCGCCGAAGACGAGGTCGACGGCGGTGGCCGTCCACTTGACGTCGCCCGTGGCGCGGTCCCGGCCTTCGAAGACGTTCTCGTCGGTGGCCGACGCCTTCCACTCCGTGCCCATGTCGAGCAGGTTGATGAAGAAGTCGTTGGTCAAGGCCTCGGGCCGGTGGGTGAAGACGCCGTGCCGGGAGCCCTTGAAGCCGGTGTCGAGGGCCCGCATGCCGCCGATCAGCACCGTCATCTCGGGAGCGGTCAGCGTCAGCAGGTTGGCCCGGTCCAGCATGAGGGTCTCCGGCGACAGTTTCTCGCCCGCCGGAAGGTAGTTGCGGAAGGCGTCCGCCTTCGGTTCCAGCACGGCGAACGACTCCACGTCCGTCTGCTCCTGCGAGGCGTCCGTACGCCCCGGCGCGAACGGGACCGTGACGTCGTACCCGGCGTTCCTCGTGGCCTGCTCGACGGCCGCGCACCCGCCGAGGACGATGAGGTCCGCGAGGGAGACGCGTGTGCCGCCGGCCTGGGAGCCGTTGAAGTCCTGCTGGATCCGCTCGAGGCCGCGCAGTGTCTCGGTCACCTCGGGGAGGGCGTTGAGCTCCCAGTCCTTCTGCGGCGCCAGCCGGATCCGTGCCCCGTTCGCGCCGCCGCGCTTGTCGGTGCCGCGGAAGCTCGCGGCAGACGCCCAGGCGGTGGTGACGAGCTGGGAGACGGACAGGCCCGAGGCGAGGATCCTCCTCTTGAGGTCGGCGACGTCCTCGTCCCCGACCAGCTCGTGGTCGACGTCGGGCACGGGGTCCTGCCACAGCTGCGGCTCGGGAATCCACGGGCCGAGGTAGCGCGACACGGGTCCCATGTCGCGGTGCAGCAGCTTGTACCAGGCCTTCGCGAAGGCCAGCGCGAGGTCGTCAGGGTTCTCGTGGAACCGCTTCGTGATCGGTCCGTAGATCGGGTCGACCCTCAGGGCGATGTCCGTCGTCAGCATCATGGGGGCGTGCCGCTTCGACGGATCATGGGCGTCGGGCACGGTGTCCCTGGCCGCGGGGTCCTTGGGGGTCCACTGGTGGGCGCCGGCGGGGCTGCGCGTCAGCTCCCACTCGTACCCGTACAGGTTGTCCAGGTATCCGTTGTCCCACCTGGTCGGCTCGTTGGTCCACGCGCCTTCCAGGCCACTGGTGAGCGCGTCGGAACCCTTGCCGCTGCCGTAGGTATTGCGCCAGCCGAGGCCCTGCTGCTCGATCGGGGCGGCTTCGGGTTCCGGCCCGATATAACTCGGGTCGACCGCGCCATGGCACTTGCCGAAGGTGTGGCCGCCGACGATGAGGGCGACGGTCTCCTCGTCATTCATCGCCATACGCCCGAAGGTCTCGCGGATGTCGCGGGCGGCGGCCATCGGATCCGGGTTGCCGTTGGGCCCCTCGGGATTGACGTAGATCAGTCCCATCTGAACGGCGGCGAAAGGACCGGTGAGTTCCCGGTCGCCGCTGTAGCGCTCGTCGCCGAGCCAGGTGTCCTCGGGTCCCCAGAAGATTTCCTCCGGTTCCCAGATGTCCTGCCGTCCGAAACCGAACCCGAACGTCTTGAATCCCATGGATTCCATGGCGCAGTTCCCGGCGAACACCAGGAGATCGGCCCAGGAGATTTTCCGGCCGTACTTCTGCTTCACCGGCCAGAGCAGTCGGCGCGCCTTGTCCAGGCTCGCGTTGTCCGGCCAGCTGTTGAGGGGTGCGAAGCGCTGCGCTCCGCTGCCGCCCCCGCCGCGGCCGTCGGCGATGCGGTACGTTCCGGCGGCGTGCCAGCTCATCCGGATGAAGAGCGGTCCGTAGTGGCCGTAGTCGGCGGGCCACCAGTCCTGGGATGTCGTCATCACCTCGAAGACGTCACGCTTCAGCGCGTCGACGTCGAGGGTCGCGAACTCTTTCGCGTAGTCGAAGTCCTCGTCCATCGGATTGGAGCGGGGCGAGTGCTGGTGGAGAACCTGGAGATCCAGCTGATTCGGCCACCAGTCCCGATTCGTCCTGGGCCGCCGAGTCGGCGTGGGCGTCGGGGAAGGGATTGCGGGGTTCTCGCTTTCGCTGCCGGACATGCCCGTCCTTCTTCCTGTCTCGGTGTTCCTTCTGCTGGCTGCTGCTCGTGACGTCGTTCGCCTTTACCGGTGTGAGCGTGTCGGCTCAAGGCACTCGGCGCGCCATGGCGTCCACCGGTCCGAAATGGTGGTGTGCCGCGTCCGTATGGTCGCGCACCGCAGACCACACCGCTATGGAACACGCAGAGCACCCCCCATGAAAGACGTGGGAGAAAGGGGCGGCATTCACTGCTTTCGCGCGGGACTCCGAAGGCCCGGCCGAATGCAGGCGAGCTGCCCCGGGACCTGTGCCCCCCTTCCCGTCCTGCCGGTCGGCTGAGTGAGGCACTGGCCAAAACTCATTGACGGTGCGGGTCCCGGATCTAGAGTCGGACCGGATGTCTCGATGATCTCGGTGTGAGGGGTGTGGCTGCGGTGGCGGACGAGCGGGTGGTCGTGGTGACCGGCGGTGGCTCGGGCATCGGTGAGGCCACGGCCCGGTTGCTGCGCGAGCAGGGCCACCACGTGGTGGTCTCCGGGCGCCGGCCCGAACCGCTGCACCGGCTGGCGCGGGAGACGGGGGCGCTGGCGTTCCCGTCCGACGTCGGGGAGCCCGACGCGGCGGAGGGGATCGTCCAGGCGGCCGTCACCACGTACGGACGGCTCGACGGAGTCGTGCTGAACGCCGGCATCGGGCGCGGCGGAGCCGTCGGGGACCTGACTCTGCGGGACTGGGACGAGGTGATGCGCACCAACGTCACGGGGCCCCTCCTGCTGCTGCGCGCGGCCCTTCCGCGGCTGCTGGAGTCCGGCGGGGCGGTGGTCGCCGTCGCCTCGGTCTCCGCGCTGCGCAACGGCACCAGCAACGCTCCCTACGCCACCTCCAAGGCGGCGCTGCTCCAGTTGTGCCGCTCGGTCGCCGTCGACTACGGGCGCCGCGGAGTGCGTGCCAATGTCGTGTGCCCGGGCTGGGTGCGCACGGAGATGGCCGACCGGCGGATGGCGCGCTTCGCCGAGGAGGCGGGCCTGCCGGGCGGTGTCGAGGAGGGCTACCGCGAGGCAACGGGGTTCCTGCCGATGGGACGGCCGGGCGAGCCGCGCGAGGTCGCGCAGGCGATCGACTGGCTGCTCTCCCCCGCGGCTTCCTACGTCAACGGCGCGGCCCTCACCGTCGACGGCGGCACGACAGCCCTCGACCCCGGGACGATGGGTTTCGACCACCACATCGCCCCCCGCGCCACCGACCCCGCTCCTTGACCCCACGGGCCGATGCGGCGCTGGGCCGGACGGTCGCCGCGCGGGTCATCCAGCTGCCCCCCGGACCCGGCCGGCGCATGAGCTGTCCGCCCCCGGCCACGGCCGGTCCGAGAGCCCTCTCGCCGGGCTCCGGCGAACGTCTCGCCGGAGCAGCCGTCCCACGGGCTCCGCGGGCCGCGTCCGGCGGGATCACGTGGTGGGCAGTGGTCCGTTCGTGGGCGGGTGCAGGCGCTCGGTCAGGAAGGTGAGGATCTCGTCGCGGGCCCGGATCGTGGGGTGGCCGGCCTCGTCGACGAGATGCGCGGTGACGACGCTGTGCGGGGTGCCGACCAGGTCGGCGAAGAAGGGCGGTGGGGCCGGGTTCGCGGCGGTGTCCGGGAGTACGCGCCCGTCGAAGGCGTCGCCGAGCAGGGCGCGGTAGGCGGCGAAGCGCTGTCCCGTGCACCAGCGGTCGCCCGCGAAGCGGTAGGCGAGGACGGTGAGCCCGTCACGAGCGACCCGGTCGCGTATCGCACGCGCGTCCTCGTCGTCCAGTTCGAGTCCGCCGGGGTCGTCCAGCGGCAGCGACGGGTGGTTGACCACGGGGGCGATCACCGCCGGCTCCAGGGCCATGGTGAGGGCGAAGTTGCCGGTGAAGCACAGGCCGATCGCGCCCACCCCCGGCCCGCCGCACTCGGCGTGGGCCTGGCGCGCCAGGCCGCGCAGCCAGCGCGTCACCGGGCTGGTGCCGCCCCCGCCGAAGGCACGGAACTCGGCGCTGACACAGGCGCGGCGGACGACCTCCCGGCCGCCCTCGACCGTGGGAAAGGCGCCGTCCGTTCCGAACAGCGAGGGCACATACACCGTAAAGCCGGCGTCGCGCACCCAGCGTGCGAGGCGCAGCACGTCGGGACTGATGCCGGGCATCTCGGGCAGCACCACGACCGCGGGCCCGGTCCCGGCCACGTACACCGTCTTCTGCACCCCCTCCACGGCCATGCTCCGGTGGGAGAAATCGGTGATCGGATCGTCGTCGCTCATGGGGCCAGAGTGGCCGCGGGACCGGTCGCCGGGTGAGGGGCGGGATCGCCGAGGCCGGCGGTAATCTCGCCACACGCGAGACGTCCGAGCGGAACACGGGCGGGCACAGGGGGTGGCGATGACGCATGACGGCGCCGGAGCGGGTGCGCTGAGGGTCGGGGTGCTGGCGTACCCGGACTGCTTCGCGTCCGAAGTGTTCGGCGTCCCCGACCTGTTGACGATGGCCAGGCACGTCGCCGGGGCGGACGCGCCCGGCTACCGGGTGTCGGTCGTCTCGCCCCGCCGCCGGGTCACCGCTTCCGGCGGCGCGAGCCTGGACGTGCGTCCCCTGCGCGAGGTCGACGTGCTGGTGGTGCCCGGCTTCGAACTGCGCCCGGACACGGACCTCGACGCGCGCCTCGCCCGGCTCGCCCCCGAGGTCGCGGCGATCCGTGCGCAGGCCGCCGCCGGCACCGCCGTCGTCTCCCTGTGCGTCGGCGCGTTCCTGCTCGCCGAGGCGGGCCTCCTCGACCGGCGCCGGGCCACCACCTCCTGGCTGCACGCCGGTGAGCTGGCGAGGCGCTGCCCGGACGCCGACGTGCGGCCCGAGCATCTGGTCGTCACCGACGCGGGAGTGACCACCACGGCAGCGTTCAGCGCCATGTACGACTTCGCGCTCGACCTGATCCGCCGGCACCACGGCGCCCGGGTGGCCCGCACCACCGCGCGGCTGGCGCTCGTCGACGACGCGCGGACCTCCCAGACCCCGTACGTCGATCCGCGGCTCCTCCCGCAGCCGGGCCGGGAGTTCTCCCAGCGGGTCATGCGGCGCCTCGACCAGAACCTCGCCGAGCGGTACGACCTCGCCGCGCTCGCGCAGGCCTTCCAGGTGAGCACCCGCACGCTGCTGCGCCGCTTCGCCGAGGAGACCGGGCGGAGTCCGCTGGCCCATCTGCAGGCTTCCCGGGTCCGCCGCGCCCGCCATCTTCTGGAGACCACGGACCGCACCGTCGCCGCCGTGGCCGCGGCCGTCGGTTACCAGGACCCCGGCACCTTCGCCGCGCTCTTCGCCCGCCACACCGGCCACCGTCCGAGCGCCTACCGGGCCGCCTTCGGCCGCGCGGGCGGTGAGCCGGGCCGGGACGGCGGCGCGCAGGGCGCGCTTCCCGGTCGTCCGAGCGTCGTCCCGCTTGAGCGCATGCCCTGAGGTGGTCGGGCCGCGGCCGGGCCTTCGTCGCGGGCCGTCAGCGGTGAGCGGCCGGCGGTCCGAGGGGTGTGTCCCCGCGCAGGGTGATGCGGTGCATGACCCGGTGCCGGTCTCCGTAGTCCCGGTTGGCGTAGTGGGCCGTGCTGCGGTTGTCCCACAGGGCGACGTCACCCGGCTGCCAGCGGTGCCGTACGACGTGTTCGGGCTTGGTGAGGTGGGCGTAGAGGATGTCGAGGAGGCCCCGGCTCTCGTGCTCCGAGACGCCCACGATGTGGGAGGTGAAGCCGGGGTTCACGAACAGGCCCTTGCGGCCGCTCTCCGGGTGGACGCGCACCACGGGATGTTCCACCGGGGTCAGCTGGGTGAACGCCTCGCCCTCCCACAGGTTGCCGCGGCCGCCTCGGCGCTGGGCCAGGTAGTACCCGAACTCGCGGGTGCCGTCGTGGACGGCGGTCAGCGTGTCGACGAAGTCGCGCAGGCCCGGGGACAGCGACTCGTACGCCAGCTGGCTGTCGGCCCAGTTGGTGTCGCCGCCGTTGGGCGGCAGCACCACCGCTCGCAGGACGGAGATCGCGGGGGGGGACGCCGTACGAACGTCACGTCCGTGTGCCAGACGTCGGCGAACCCGTTGTCCTGGCTGTCCAGCGCGTACACCTCGGGGGCCACGTCACCGGAGTCGTGGATCGGATGCCCGACGGTGACCTCGCCCAGCCTTCTGCCGAACTCGATCTGCGCGGCGTCGTGAAGGTCGTGCTGGCCGCGCACGAAGAGCACCTTGTACGCCACCAGGGCTTCGCGCAGTGCGAGGACTTCGTCGTCGTCGAGGCGGGCGAGGTCGATGCCGTGGATCTCGGCGCCGAAGTGCGGGCCGAGTGCGGTGATCGGCAGCCGGGTCGTGGCGGGCCGTTGGCTGAGGATGCTCATCCGGGTGTCCTTCCTGGGCACGGGCAGGGGTTTTCGCGTACGGAGGGTCAGGCCGCGGCGGCGGTCTTGACGGCGTGGGACACGTGGGCGCGCAGCTCGGCGAACTCGGCGGAGTTCCGCAGCGCTTCGGCGTCGACGTCACC
Organism: Streptomyces sp. NPDC028635; assembly: GCF_040637635.1. Taxonomy (NCBI): domain Bacteria; kingdom Bacillati; phylum Actinomycetota; class Actinomycetes; order Kitasatosporales; family Streptomycetaceae; genus Streptomyces; species Streptomyces sp. NPDC028635. The sequence continues at coordinate 181,066 of NZ_JBEZWX010000003.1, forward strand.
GCGCGGCAGGGGGACCGGGAGGTCCATGGCCACGGTGCCGGGGCCGCGGGTCAGCACGATGATGCGGGAGCCCAGGAACACCGCCTCGTCGGCGGAGTGCGTCACGAACACCGTGGTCCGGCCGGTCCGTTCACTCATCCGGCGGACGTCCTCCTGGAGCCGTTCCCGGGTCAGCGCGTCGAGCGCCGCGAAGGGTTCGTCGAGCAGCAGGAGCGGGTTCTCGGCGGCGAGGGCCCGGGCTATGGCGACGCGTTGCTGCTGGCCGCCGGAGATCTCCCAGACGCGGCGCCTCTCGGTGCCCTCCAGGCCGACGCGGGCCAGCAACTCCGCGCGCCTTGAGGCTCGTCGGGCTCGCTCCACGCCCGCGTACCGCAGCGCCAGGTCGATGTTGCCCCGTACGGTCCGCCAGGGGAACAGCCGGGGCGTCTGGAAGACGACACCGGCCGCCGCGCCCGGCCGGGGTTCGGCACCGCCGACTCGGACCGAGCCGCCCGTGGGCCGCTCGAATCCGGCGATGAGACGCAGCAGGGTGCTCTTGCCGCAGCCGGAGGCGCCCACCAGCACCAGGAACTCCCCGGCGGGGACGGTCAGATCGACGGGCCCCACGGCGGTGACCGCCTCGCCGCCCCGGCCGTAGCCGTGGACGACCCGGTCCAGGCGGATGCTTCCGGCCTGCCTGGCGTCCGTCCCGGGCCGGGGTGCGGGCGTGGGGGCCGTGCGGGTGGCTTCACTTGAGGACATCGGGCAGCCCCTTGAGATAGAACGCCTTGCGGACGACGTCCGCGGCCGGTGCGGTGTCGATCTGCTTCTGGTCGGCGAGGAAACGCGCGGTGTCGGTGACGTAGGTGAGCAGCTTGCCGGGGTGGCCGTCGGTGCCCAGCCAGTCGGCGGAGGCCACCTGCTCGGGGGTGAGGAAGACCCCCTGCCTGAGCTGGGCCCGGGCGTCCGCCGCACTGATGCCGAGTTCGGTGGCGACGGCCGCGACCGAGCCGTCGGGGTCGGACCTGAGCAGGCGCAGTGCCTGGGCCTGCGCCGTGCGCCAGGCGTCGATCGCCCGCGCGTCCCGGGCGATGAGGTCGTCCGACACGACGGCCAGGTCCAGCGTGGGCTTGCTCGCTCCGATCTCCTTGCTGCTGGTGAGCTGGGTGCCGGTGCGGCGCAGTTCGTCCAGGGTGGGCAGCCACACGTAGGCGGCGTCGATGTCGCCCCGCTGCCAGGCGGCGAGGATCGCCTGCGGCTGGAGGTCGACGAGCTTCACGTCGGACGTCTTCAGTCCGACCGCGTCCAGCGCCGCCAGCAGGCTGTAGTGGGAGGTGGAGGCGAAGGGCGTGGCGACGGTTTTTCCCTTGAGGCCGGCGACGTCGCGGATGCCGGTGCTCGTGCGGGCGACGAGGGCCTCGTTCTCCCCCGCGACGTCCAGGATCCACGCGACCTTGTACGAGATCGGTGAGCTGCCGGACACCCCGCGGGCGAACGGGCTGGAGCCCAGCGCGGCGATGTCGAGGGACCGGCCGAGGAAGGCCTGGTTGACGGCAGCCCCCGAGTCGAACTTGATCCAGGTGATGTCGTGGTCGGGGAGCGCCTTCTCCAGCAGCTTTCTGTTCTTGACGAGCAAGTCGCCGCTGGGGAAGGCGAAGTAGCCGATGCGCAGCCGCTTGGAGCCGCCGGACGTCGCCGCCTCGCCGGCGGCTGAGCAGCCGGTGATCGCGGCGGATACGGCGGCGAGGGCGCCTGCCAACAGCAGGCGGCGGGAGGGGTGTTCGGGCACACGGGACATGGCGAGGCCGTTCTGTGCGGGGGTTCGTGTGTAGGGACGGGGTGCGTGGGGGCTGCCCCGGGCGCTCCACAGCCGGGGTCTATGCGCGGCCGCGCCACGGCACGACGGTGCGCTCCAGTCGCAGGAGCAGGCCGTCGATGATCAGGCCGGAGAGGCCGATGGCGATGATGCCGACCAGCACGACCGGCGTGTTGTTGTAGTTGGCGGCGTCCTTGACCATGCCGCCGATGCCGGGCAGCCCGTTGACCAACTCGGCTGCCACGAGGGAGGAGTAGGCCACGCCCACGGCGAGCCGGACGCCGGTCAGCGTCTCCGGCAGGGCGGAGGGGACGACGACGTCCTTGACCACGTCCCACCGCGAGGCACCGAGGGCACGGGCGGCCTCGATCAGACTCCTCGGCACGGCCGCGACGGCCGTGGTCGTCGACACCGCCACGGGCGGGAAGGCGGCCACCGCCAGCAGCGTGATCTTCGGCTCCTCGTCGATGCCCAGCCAGATGACGAGCAGGGAGAAGTACGCCAGCGGCGGCAGCGTCCGCAGAAAGGTGATCCAGGGCTCGAACAGTGCGCGCAGCCAGCCGACGGTGCCCATGAGCAGCCCGGCCGCTACTCCGACGGCGATACCCAGGCCGGCACCGACCGCGATGCGACGCAGGCTGATGCCCAGGTGCTCGATCAGGAGGGTGCCGTTGTAGCCGCGTACACCGTCGTGCGTCGTGGACACGCTGACGAACGCGTCCCACACCTTGGCCGGCGGCGGCACCAGCGTGTCGCTCCATGAGCCGCTCGCCGCCAGCAGCTGCCACAGCCCGAGGAAGACGAGCAGGGAACCGGCCGGCAGCAGGACGGGGCGCACACGCGCCCCTGTGTGCCGCAGCGGAAGGGGGCGCCGGCCGGACGGCATGTCGCGCCGCGGCTCGGCGTGTTCGGGGGTGGACGGGCGGGAAGGCGTGGACATGGGCGTCTCCAGGACGCGCCGGGTGGGGTACGGCCTCCCGTCCACCGACGGAAGCGGCCGTCCCCGGCGCAGGTGATGCTGAACGATGCGGACTCGGCGCCCCGGGCAGGGCGCGGCGACGACCCTCGTCCGGGTGATGTCACCGGACGGCGAAGGGTGCGGGAACAGATCGGTGCGGGTCGGTTCAGCAACAACACGAGCCCGCGCGTCGGCACAGGTCGATGACCAGGCGTCGCACCAAGGGCTCGGAGATCATGAGGCCCATTTGTACAACAGGCGCGGCCGCCCGACCAAGAGCCGTCCACTCCTCGGAACAGGGCCCGGCGGTCTCGTCACGCGCTGTCGTCGCCGGGGTGGCCGGGCATCACCGGGTGGCGGGCCAGGACGAAGACGCCCGCGACGACCGCCGCCAGTCCCGACGCCTGCCAGGTGAGGGCGGCGACGTCCGTGCGCAGGCGGTCGCCGAGGAAACCGACGCCGCAGAGAATGCCCGCGAGGGGTTCGGCAGCCGTCAGCGCCGGCAGCGACATGCGCAGCGGCCCCTCCTCGAAGGCGCTCTGCACCAGCATCAGACCTGTCACGGCCAGGGCGACCACCCCGTACGGCTCCCAGCGGACCAGCAGTGCGCCGACCCCGCCGTCGCCGATGATCCCGGTGGACACCCGGGTCAGGGCGTCCTGGAGGCCGTAGAGCATCCCGGCGGCGGTGGCCAGCAGCGGAGGCTCCTCGAACAACGGCAGATGGCGCGCGAAGGCGATCAGGACCAGCGACAGTCCGACGATCAGGCCGATGACCACCCACTGGCGGACGGCGCCCGTGTCGGCCGTACCGGCACGGGGGCGGCCCGCGAGGGTGAACGCCGCGACACCGCCCCCCAGCAGCAGCACGCCCGCCCAGCCGGACACCCCGATGCGCTGGCCGCTCAGGCGGCGGGCCAGCGCGAAGGCGAAGAGCAGGTTGGTCGCCAGCAGCGGCTCGACCTGGGACAGATCGCCCACGGCCAGTGCGAGGGCGCCGAGCACCTGGCCCACCACCATGCAGCCGATCCCGCCGAGCCACAGACCGTTGCGTGCGAGGTCCCACAGGATCCGGAACCGCAGGACGTCAGCGGCGGGCGCTCTCTCCGCTGCGTGCTGCTGCAACACGAAGCCGATACCGAGCAGGCAGGCCGCGGTCAGGCCGAACACGTACACCATGACATCGATGGTTGCCCATTCCCGGCCCGGCGATCGCGTGCGCGCGCTGACCGCGACGCCGGGATCGTCCCGGCGCCGCCGCCGCCGGGTCCCGCCCGCGGACGGTGATCTCCGGTCGTGGTGCCACGTCGTCGGGGACTTCGGAGCATGTCGCGGGCCCGGTCACCCTGTGCGGCCTCCCGCGGGTCACTCCATCGGTCGCGATCCGCTTGGCGGACCGACTCGCCGCAGCCGGGTCCGCCGGACCGGCAGCCCGGCGTCGGGAGGCCGCCGGGCTCAGCGGCGAGTCACGGGGGGCGAGTGGTGGGGCGGGAGTGGCGGGGGGCGAGTGGTGAGCATGGTCGCGACCGTGTCGGGGTCCCGGCCCATGCCGTCGGGGCAGGTGCCCTCAGATGTGCAGCTCGAGCGGAAAGCCGGTCCAGCGCAGTTCGTCCGGCAGATGGCGCATGTCGTTGGAGAGGAGGACCGAGGCGGGACGGCCGGGTGCGTAGCGGATCACGGTGAGGGCGGCGTTGCCGTGGTTGAGGCCGAGCCAGCGCCACTTCGGCGCATGCATGGCGTCACGGACGAGCCAGGCGACGAGGAAGTTGTGGGTGACGACCAGCTCGTGCCGGTCCTCTTCCCCGGCCACCGGTCCGGTGAACAGCTCCAGTGCCCGGCGGGCCAGGACGGGGCCGTGCGTGCGTTCCTCGGCGGTGGCACCTGCGAGGAACGCGAGGAAGAAGTCTGCTGAACCGTCCGGGAGTTCGTCCGCCTCCGGCACGTGGGGAACGTAGTCACCGGCCACGTCGGTGCGGTTCAGGGGGACGTTCTCGAGCTGCCCGACGATGAGGCGCGCCGTCTGTTCCGCGCGCGGGAGGGGACCGTGGTGCACAGCTGTGAGGGGGATGTCCCGGAGGCGCCGGCCGAGGAGTGCCGCCTGCCGTCGGCCGGCCTCGGTCAGCGCGGTCTCGTCGGCTGTTGCCTCGCCGTGCCGGGCGAGATAGAGGTAACGCGTGGCCGTGGGCCCGCTCGAGGTGGTGTCGGAAGACGTTGTGGCCGTGCCGGTCATCTCGGACTCCTCTGCGCCCCTTGGTGATCTTGTGCACCCATGGACGCCTCCTCCCCGCCTGCCAGTTCCCTCCCCGCGCCATCACCCACCGTGGTCCCTGGTCCCTCGGCAGGACGTCACAGCTCGGCGGCCACGGTCAGGCCCTCCAGGACCGCTTCCTCCACCGTGCGGGGAGCGACGCAGTCGCCGATGGCGAAGACACGGTCGGCCCGGAAGCCGAGGGCGACGGGGTCGAGGTCGTCGACCGGGTCGTGGCCCTGCGCGAGGACGGTGCCGGCGATGGCTTCGAGCAGCACCGGCTCCTCGGTGAGGGTGTGCTGGAGGTACACGGTGTCGGGGTCGGCGCCGTAGAGCCGCACGTTGGGCACGATCTCGACGCGTGCCCGTGCCGCCTGGGCCAGCATGGCGGTGCGCACGTACTGCTGCAGGTGCTCGCCGGCCGCGAAACCCGTGACGCACAGCGTCACCTTCCGCCCCAGTCCCGCCAGCTGGAGGGCGACACCCAGGCCGATCCAGTCCCCTCGCCAGTCCGCCACCGCGATCCGTCCGCGTGGCACCTCGCCGCCGCGGATCACCGTCCACGCGTCGAGCACCACGGGGTCGTCGACCAGCTCGAGCCGGGGGCGGCGGGGAGGTGCGCCGGTCGCGAGCACCACGGCGTCCGGAGAGGCGGCGGCGAGGGCCGCGCCGTCCACCCGGGAGCCTACGAGGATGCGGGCCCCGGCGCGTCGGGCCTCACCCTCCAGATTGGTCACCGCCCCACCGAACTCGGCGCGCCCGGGAAGTAGTTGAGCCAGGAGCACCTGACCGCCGACGCGTCGTCCGGCCTCGTGCAGTTCCACGTCGTGACCGCGCGCAGCGGCCACGGCCGCCGCTTTCAGGCCGGCCGGTCCGCCGCCGACGACCAGCACCTTCTTGCGCCGAGTGACGGTCGGCAGGACTCCGAAGCGGCGCTCGCGGCCGGTCTCCGGGTGCTGGATGCAGGAGATCGGGTAGCCGAGCTGGAAGTGGCCGATGCAGGCCTGGTTGCAGCCGATGCAGGCGCGGATCTCCTCGGCGCGGCCGTCGGCGGCCTTGGCCGGCAGGTCCGGATCGCAGATGAGGGCCCTGGTCATCGCGCAGGCGTCGGCCTGGCCGCTCGCGACGATCTGCTCCGCTTCCTGGGGCTGGTTGATCCGCCCGGCCACCATCACCGGGACGCCGACGACCGCGCGCACCTTGGCGGCGAGCGGGGCGGTGCAGCCGGCGGGCTGGAACATGGGCGGGGCGATGTGCTGGGCCCCGGACAGGCTGGACGAGCTGCCCGCACACACCGAGACGTAGTCGACGAGTCCCTCGGCGTCGAGCGCGGAGACGGATTTCAGGACCAGTTCGCCGCTGAGGCCGTCGTGGTTCAGTTCGTCGCCGGAGATGCGCAGGCCCACCACGAAGCCGTCTCCCGCCGCTGTCCGGGCGCTGAGCAGCGCCTCGCGCAGGAAGCGCAGCCGGCCCTCCTGGTCGCCGCCCCAACGGTCGGTGCGGACGTTGACCTCGGGGTTGAGGAACTGCGCCGGCAGGTAGCCGTGGCTGGCGACGATCTCCACTCCGTCGAGCCCGGCCCGGCGCAGCCGGCGTGCTGCCCGGCCGTAGCCGTCGAGGACTTCGCGGATCTCCGCCTCGGTCATGGCGCGCGGCATGACGTGGAAGCGTTCGCTCGGTGTGGCCGAGGGCGCCCAGGCGACCGGAGCGCTGCCGTCGGCCGACTCCAGGATCTCCCGGCCCGGGTGGAAGAGCTGACCGAAGACTTTCGCTCCGTGCCGCTGTACCGCCTGTGCCAGCCTGGCGTAGCCGGGGACGCAGGCGTCGTCCGTGGCCATCAGCACATGGGTGGTGTAGCGCGCCGACTCGTGGACGCCGGAGACCTGGAGCACGATCAGGCCGGCGCCGCCCTTCGCGCGGGCCTCGTGGTAGGCGATCAGCTCATCGGTGACCTCTCCGTCCCTGACCAGGACCGTGTCGTGGCCCGAGGACAGGATCCGGTTGCGCACGCTCACCCCGCCTATTCGCAAGGGGCTGAACAGGTGCGGGAACCTCACTCCCATGGCGGGTCCTCCTTGTGGGACCGGGCGCGCACGCCGAGCAGGACGCGCGCGGTGCCGAGCAACACGTCGGCGTACCGTCCGGCGGTGAGCCCGGACCCCGACGCCACCGCCATCTCGCAGCCGTCGACCAGGGCCATCAGCGATTCGATGGCCAGGTCGGCCTGGACGGCGGGTTGGAACTCCCCGCTGTCCAGGCCCTGTCGGACGATCTCCCGGATCAGCGCCTGCCACTCGGCGTGGACCCGGTGCACCCCGTCGCGCAGTTCCTCGCGGCGGGAAGCGCTGGCGCAGAACTCGGTCCAGGTGGCGCAGCGCCGGGTCAGGGCGGGATCGCCGGTGAGCGCGGTGACGAGCAGGTCGAAGCGGCGCCATGCGCTGGTCGCGTCCGCGGCCGCCGTCCGCCAGCGCCCGGTCAGATCGTCGATCGACCAGGCGAAGGCTTCGCGGAAGAGGGCGTCACGGGTTTCGAAGTGGTGCTGCAGCGCCCCGATGGACACTCCGGACGCCGTCGCGACGTCCCGCAACCGGCCCGCGTCGAAGCCGCGTTCGGCCAGCACCTCGGCCGCGGCCCGCAGGATGCGGTCCCTCTGCTCGTCCACGGCCGCTCCCCCTCCCCCCACTCGCCGCCGCGCGGTGCGGCCACCCTCTTGGCGTCCAACAATAACGCATTATTGTGATGCGCAGCACAGTGTGTACACCGGCTCGAGGGGGCCGGGAAGGGCAGGGTGACGTCACTCGTGGTCGGCGGCGGCCCACTCCACGAACTGGACGATCACTCCGTTGGGGTCGGTGATCTGGAACAGCCGCTCCCCCCATGGCTCCTGACGCAGCGGCATGGTGATCGGGACACCGGCCTCGCGCAGCTCCTTCTCGTGCTCCTCCAGGCCCGAGGCGACGGTAAAGGCCAGGACCAGACCGGCGGCACGCTGGTCGCGCTGGTCGGGCGGCAGCACTTCGATGCCCCGGGCGAGCAGGACGACGTCGACCGCGTCATCGCGCGTGAGGGACGCGAAGCCGTCGGCGGCCTGACGGAGGGTGTAGCCCAGATGGGCGGTGAAGAACTCCTGGGAGGCGGCGACGTCGTCGACGGTCAGCGAGACGGTGGAAGTGGTGAACTGCACGGAATGCTCCCGGAGTTGGAGTCGCGGACCGGAGCGCCGCGACGCATGCGGCCGCCGCCGCGTGACGGGCGGCGCGCCGGACGGCTGCGGTGGCGAGGCGAGGGGACGAATGTTTCTACGGGAGCAAACTTACTACGGACGTAAAGTTACGGGGCGGCATATGGCCAGCAACGTAAAATTACGACGAGAGTAAGATCGCCCCTCATGGTGACGCAGACGACCAGCCCGTCCGGCGGGCTGCGCGCGGAGAAGAAGCAGGAGACCCGGCAGCTCATCTCCGACCACGCGACCCGGCTCTTCATCGACCGGGGCTTCGAGCAGACGACGATCGCCGAGATCGCCGCCGCCGCACGCGTTGCCAAGAAGACCGTCACGAACTACTTCGCCCGCAAGGAAGACCTCGCCCTGGACCACCAGGAGGAGTTCGCCGCCTCGCTGGCGCGGACCGTCGCCGCCCGGCCGCCCGGGCAGTCCGCTCTGGCCGCACTGCGCCGCGCGTTCGCGGACGCGGTCGCGGCCCAGGATCCGGTCGCCGGGTTCTCCGGTCAGGACTTCGCGCGCATGGTCGCCGACAGCCCCACCCTGAGCACCTGTCTGCGCGGCCTCCACGACCGGCGTGAGCACCTCCTCGCGCGGGCTCTCGCCGACGCCACCGGTGCCGAGCCCGACGACATCACCGTCCGGGCCGCGGCCGGGCTGCTGGGTGCCGTGCACCGCGTGCTGTTCCACCGCATCCAGGAACTCACGCTCGCCGGGCAGCCCAAGGACCGGATCGCCGAGACCATCCGTGGTGAAGCCGCCCGGGCCTTCGCCCTGCTGGAGCCCGCCCTGTCCGACTACGCCACCGCCTGACGGGCGGCAGTCCTACGACACCCAGGGGCCGGTGGTGCCGTCTCACCACCCCGGGGGCCGGCCACCCCGTCCGCGCGGCGGCCGGCTCTGCATGCGCGGTCGGCGCACCTCTGGCAGCCTGGGAAGGTGAGCGTCACCTGGGACATACGCCGGGCGGGGCCTGCGGAATCCGCCCACAGCGTCCTGCTGGTTCCCGGCGGCATGTGCACCAACGAGGCCTACGCGGACCTCATGGCCGACAAGGCCCTGGCGGACGTTCGCCTGGTGGCCGTGACCCAGCCCGGTTTCGGGTCCACGCGACCGCCCGACGACGTCAGCATGGAGAACTACGCCCGCCTCCTCGCCGACGTCGTCGCCCGTGAACGCTGCGACATCGTCGCGGGCCACAGCCTGGGCGCGAACGTGGCGCTGGAAATGGCGGCCGCCGGCCTGTTCACGGGCCCCCTGGTACTGCTCTCCCCCACCTTCTCGCGCGGCGACGAGGCGAAGGCGCTGACCGTGCTGAACACGCTCGGCCGGGTGCCGGTACTGGGTCGCCTCGCGTGGAGCGGCATGCTCAAGACGGCGCCCCGGGCTTTGCGCAGCAGCCTGCCGCCCCACCAGGCAGCGATTCTGGAGCGGGCGATGGCCCACAACGACGCGGCCGTCTGCCGGCGGATGGTGCGCGAGTACTACAGGTATCTGGACCGCCATCCCTCCTTGGTGCCCCGGCTGTGCGAGGCCGGCGTCGCGACCTGGGTGGTGCGCGGTGAGCACGACGAGATCGGGCTCACCGAAGGCGAGCGGCGGGGCCTGGACGCCTGCCCGCACGTGCGGACCGTGACCGTGCCCGGAGCCGGTCACCTCTTCCCTATCGAGCAGCCCGCACGGGTCGCCGACATCCTGCTGGAGGCGATCGCGGCCGGCCGCTGAACCGCCCGGAGCCGGAGGGACCGACCGATCGCACTCCGGGTGAGCCTTCTCCCCCGGCGCCGCCACCCTCGCCACCGCGTCCCGACCGTCGACGGCCTGCCGCTTGACCTTGACACAGTGACAAGCTCTTCACTGTCGCCGAGGAGGTGGTCCCATGACCATGGCGAAACAGGACGCCGCGCGGCGGGTCCTCCAGGGGCTCGGCAGCGACAGCTCGTCCATCCGGCTGCAGTCGGCGCTGGCGATCGGCACGGCGCCCGATCCGGCGTTCATCGGCACACTCGTCGAACGGTGCGCGACCGAGCCCGAGTTCTTCGTCCGCGAGATGCTGACGTGGGCCCTGACCCGCCATCCGGCACCGCTGACGGTCCCGGTGCTGGTCGACGCCGTCCGCTCGGGGCGCGGGCAGGCACGGAGTCAGGCGTTGCACACACTCTCCAAGATCGGGGACCGGCAGGCGTGGCCGGTGCTCACACCGGCGCTGCTGTCCGACCCCGACGACGAGGTGGCCCGGAGCGCCTGGCGGGCGGCGGTCGTCCTCGTGCCCGACGGGGAGGAGCACGGGCTGGCCGTACTGTTGGCGAGACAACTCGGGCGCGGCGAAGGCGAGACGCAGCTGAGCCTCAGCCGGGCGCTGATCGCGCTCGGGGAGGTGATGCTGCCGGTGCTGGGGGCCGCGACGACGGATCCCGACCCGCGCGTGCGCGCCCACGCGATGGCCACGGAACGGCTGTGGCACGACCCGGACGCCGGGTTCGGGTTCGCGATCGAGGAGGCGAAGCGCGTCGTGGCGCTCGGCGGGAGAGGACACGGAGGGCGGTAGGCGGTGCTGATCGGCGATGTCGCGCGGCGATCCGGGGTCAGCGCCCGCATGCTCAGGCATTACGAATCGCTCGGCCTGGTGCGGCCGACGGGGCGTACCGGCTCCGGCTACCGGGAGTACTCCGACGACGACATCCGCCGCATCTTCCACATCGAGAGCCTGCGGTCGCTGGGGCTGTCGCTGCGCGACGTCGGGCGGGCGCTCGACGACCCGGGCTTCGCGCCCGGGGACCTCGTCGACGACCTCATCCGGCAGACTCAGGAGCGCATCGCGGCGGAGAGGGAACTGCTCACGCGACTGCGCCGGATCGGCGCCGCGGAGCCCGGAGACTGGGAGGACGTCCTGCAAAGCGTCGCGCTCCTGAAGGCGTTGGGGTCGAAGAGCGCGGGGGCGCGGCAGCGGGCGGCGCTGGCCGCGGCCGCGGAGGTTCCCGTACCGGTGGAAGCACTGGTCGAGGCGGTGCTGCGCGAGTCGGACCCGAACGTCGCCGGAGCCCTGCGCTGGGCGCTGGCGCAAGCGGGCGAGGACGGGCTGGAACTGCTGGCGCGTGGCCTCGGCTCATCCCGTGCCGAGGTGCGCGAACGTGCCGTCCGGGCCATCGCCGAGATCGAGGACGGCGAGGCGACGGCACTGCTGCGGCACGCCCTCGGCAGCCCCGACCTCGTGGTGCGCGGAAAGGCGGCCCTGGCGCTCGGGGCCCGCGGAGTCGCCGACGCGGTGCCGGCACTCATCGGCATGATCGTCGACGGGAGCAACGACACCGACGCAGCCGACGTGTTGAGTGCGCTGGCGGGTGACGGCGCGTCGGCGGATCACATCGCCGCCGGGCTCCTCGACCGGCTCGCCGACGACACCACGGCAGCCTCCGCTCGCGGACGGCTGACGCAAGCGCTGGCGGACATCCCGGGGGGCGCGGCATCCCGTGCCCTGGCGGAACTGTCCCATGACCAGGATCGCGCGGTCGCGCTCACCGCGGCCTACCTCCTCCGGCGACGCGGCGCGCGACAGCCGGACGAGACCGGGTGAGGACGGTCCGCGACCGCCGCCGCGAACGTCGCTTTCCCGTTTCCCTACACTCGCCGGATGAACAACCACACATGCACCCAGTGCGGAACGGTCGGCCTGATGGACGGTTTCATCGAGGACGCCGGCGAGCATTCACGCGGGTACGCGCGTTGGATCGAGGGCGCGCTGGAACGGGGCATCCTCGGCGGTGCCAAGCGGATGGGGCGGCCCCGGCGGCAGATAGAGGCGTATCGCTGCCCCAAGTGCGGGCACCTTGAGCTGTTCGCCACCGGACAGGTGTAGCCGGCGACGCTCGCCGCCTGTCAGGCGGCTGGGCGGGCAGGCGTCGCCCCGGTCACCGGCTGCCCTTCTCGAACAGTGCGAGCTGGCCCTTGACCCACGGGTCGAACACGGCGAGCCGCTGGGCGGACGACGGGTAGAAGGCCGCCAGCTGGTCCTCGATCCACGGGTCCGTGGGCTGGCGGCCGGCATGGTGGCGGCCGGCGGAGTGCGCTGTGCCCCCCGGTGCGGGGGCCGCCTGGGGGGCGGGCGTCCGTGGCGCGGCCGCTGTCGCGGGACCGCTGCCGATCGCCATGGTGGCCGCGGCGAGCGCCGTGAGAGCGCCGACGATCGCTGTCCGTCCGGTCATCTGCATGATCTTCTCCTCCTTGCCCTGTCCGCGTCGCCCTGTCCGTCCCGGCGGGACACCGGACGACGCGGGACCCGGTGGTGGTCCGGGCGCGGTCAGACGGCGCGCGTACCCGCTCCCACGCCCCACCACACCCACCGGAACATTCCGGACATAGCCGCCTATTTATTCGTAAAAACCGGGTCAGGCACCGGTTCGGGACTCACTTCGTCCGGCGGCGGGTCCGTCTGACCTCGCGGTCGACGGCCCAGGCGTCGGCGACCGGCCCGAGGTGGCCGAGCTTGTCGGGGTTGATCACCGAGCGGATGGTCTGGATCTGCCCGTCGAGCACCTCCAGGGCCAGGACGTGGAGCACCTTGCCGTCCCGGTCGCGGAAGACAGCTCCCGGCTGGCCGTTGACCTCGTGCAGCTCGAAACTCACGTCGACCCGGGCCAGCAGGGGGAAGACGGCGGCGAGCAGCCGGGCCACGTTCTCGGCGCCGACGACGGCACGGGCCAGCTGGGGCGCCTTGCCCCCGCCGTCCCCGACCATCGACACATCGGCGGCGAGGAGATCCCGCAGGCCGGCGACGTCACCTTCACGGAGGGCGTGGAAGAACCGCGACGCCAGCTCCTGCCGCTCCTGACGGTCCGCTTCGAACCGGGGCCGACCGGCCTGCATGTGCCGCCGCGCCCGCACCAGCAGCTGCCGGCAGGCCGGCTCCGACCGCCCGACCGCCGCGGCGACCTCGTCGAAGCCGAAGCCGAACACCTCCCGCAGCACGAACACCGACCGCTCGAGCGGGCTGAGCCGCTCCAGGAGCAGCAGCGCCGCCATCGACACCGAGTCGGCCAGCTCGGCCGAGCGTGCCGGATCCTGATAGGGGTCGGCGAGCAGCGGCTCGGGGAACCACGGCCCGACGTACTCCTCCCGCCTCATCCGCGCGGACCGCAGGACGTCGATCGAGATCCGCGTCACCGTGGCGGAGAGGAAGGCCTTGGCCGACGTGGGCCGGGTCGCCGAGCCGTCGAAGCGCAGCCACGCCTCCTGTACGGCGTCCTCGGCCTCACCGACGCTGCCCAGAATCCGGTAGGCGATCGAGAACAGCAGCGGCCGCAGCTCCTCGAACTCCTCGACTTTGCTCACACAGGCCCCCTGCTCCTCCGCCCGGCCCGCTCGGCGCGGGCATCCCCTCGTCATGATCATCCGGTCGCCCGGCGGTGTGCGGCAAGGCCCGGGGCCCGGGGACGAGCCCCGGGCCGCACACCGGGTCGCCGGTCAGTGGAACTGCCCGACCTCGTAGTCGCCCGCCGGCTGCTGGGCGATGATGTTCAGCCGGTTCACCGAGTTCATGAAGGACACCAGGAACGCCAGCGAGGTGAGCTGCTCCTCGTCGTAGTGCTCGGCGGCGCGCGCCCACAGCTCGTCGCTGACACCGGTGGCCGCGTCCGCGACGCGGGTCCCCTGCTCCGCCAGCTCCAGCGCGACGCGTTCGGCCTCGGTGAAGACCGTGGCCTCCCGCCACGCCGCCACCAGGTGCAGCCGTACGGGGGTCTCCCCCGCGGCGGCGGCCTCCTTGGTGTGCATGTCGATGCAGACCGCGCAGCCGTTGATCTGGCTCACGCGCAGCGCCACCAGCTCCTGGGTCGCGGCGGGCAGCGGCGAGTCCTTCAGAGCCTTGCCCGCCGACATGAAGTGCTTGAGGGCCTTGCCGGCGGTCGGGCTGGCGAAGTAGTTCAGTCGCGCGTCCATCGGGTTCCTCCGTGGTCGTCAGTGGCTACACCCCTGAGACGAGGTGGCCCCGCGCCCTGTGACACGGACGGATGTGACGCCGGTCACCTGGCCGGGTCCGAGTCCCGCACGCTCCGGCGGTGCGGGGCGGGTGTGCCGAGGGGCGCGCGCCGGGTGGCGCTGCGGTACAGGGAGAGGCCGAGGGCGAGCATCCAGTAGCTGAACACCGCGCCCATGAGGGCGGTCGTACCCCAGCCGTTCGCCGCGTAGAAGTGCGCGGGCGTGTTGCCGAAGAACAGGGACGGCACGAAGGCCAGGTTGATCCCGGCCAGGACGAAGGCGGAGCGGGCGGTCCAGCGGGGCAGCAGGTGCGTACGGGAGATTCCGTAGCCCACGGTGGTCAGGAGGAGCGCGAGCAGGAGGCGGCCGATCGTCCCGTAGAGGATGTAGGTGCCGCTGACCGTGATGGTCGGGTCGATCGGGTGGTCGGCGGCGATGACCGCGCCGGCTTCGAGCCCACTGGAGACCAGGGTGACCGTCGCGTAGACCAGGCCGGTGGCGAAGGCCAGGGTGCCGGCCCATTCGCGGGTGGGATCCGCGATCCTGACCAGTTCGCGGAAGGCCGTCACGAACACGATCAGGAAGGCCAGCGCGAAGATGCCGATCAGGAGCCGGGACAGGACGTTGGAGTCCGGCGGCGGGCCGGAGTAGAGGAAGTACAAAGGCACTTCGACGATGAAGGCGGCGGCGGTGGCGATGCAGGCCAGACCGGTCAGACGCCTGGCGGTGGTTTCGTTCATGACTGTCCCCCTGGGGTTCGTGTGGTGGCTTCCTCGTTGGTTCGCTGCTCACGCCGCGCGGTTGCCGGCTAGAGCCTGCCTGCGCGCTCGGCAGTGGTGTCCGTGGGACGGGTGCGGTCGGCCGCCCGCGACCGGGATCACCCGAGGGTGTTCCAGAACGCGCAGTGGTGGCGCGTCGCCACCGTCCGCGTCGGGACGATGTGGTCCGGCGCCAGGGACAGCACCGTCCGCCGGGACCAGTGCGGTGACGCCGGGCTGTTCGGGTCGGCGGTGCGGGCGAAGCGGGTCCAGTAGTCGATCATGGCGTCGGCCAGCCGGTGCTGTGCGGCCGTCAGGTCCCGGGGCCGGCCGCCCAGGTCGAAGAGGTACGGCAGTTCGCTCGCGTGCGGCGCGCCGAGCGGGAACGGCGGCGTGCCCGGGGTGAGCGGCGGGGCGTGCTCGTCGGCGAACTCGTAGCGCCAGACGGGCACATGGGCCGCGAGCAGGCCGCCGGTGTCCGCCGTCGGGCAGGCGAAGTCCGCGTCGCCGATGACCGCGCCGAACACCGGGCCGCCGTCGGTGCGGTGCACCGGGTACTCGCGGACGATCGCCCTCGCCTGTCCCGGCGAGGGGAAGAAGCCGGCCACGACGCCGGGCCAGCTGTCCGGAGTGACGGGATGACCGGCCTGGACGATCCCGGCGGCCCAGCCGTTGCCCTCATCGTGGTCATGCCCGATCAGCACCGGGACGCGGTGGAAGTGGCCGGTGGCGATGGCCGCGGCGGGATCGTTCGGCAGCAACGGGGTGAAGTAGGCGGGCTGTTGGTCCGCGTCCTGCGCCTCGAGCAGCCGGGAGACGTCCACGCCCCGCAGGCAGGCCAGGACGTCACGCGCCGCACCGCAGCCGACCCTGGCCGCGAAGTCCGCGCCCGCCGTACGCGCCGCGGGCAGCGGGACGGACGACGGGGCGAAGGGCCGTTCGGGGCGGCCCGTGCACGGGCCGCTCTGGATGATCGCCCGGTCGAAGAGCCCCGCGGCGGTGGGCGAGACGAGCTGGGCGCAGACGCTGTAGCCGCCCGCCGACTCGCCGGCCAGCGTCACGTTGTGCGCATCGCCGCCGAAGGCGCCGATCTCCGCGCGCACCCAGCGCAGTGCCTCCTGCTGGTCGGCCAGGCCGAAGGTGCCCGAGCCGGGCAGCCCGCCGTGCGCGAGATAACCGAGTGCCCCGAGGCGGTAGTTGACCGTGACGACCACGACGTCACCGCGGGTGCTCATGCGATGGGCGTCGTACGAGCTGCCCGCTCCGGTGGTGAAGCCGCCGCCGTGCAGCCACACGAGGACCGGCCGCGGGTGCGCCGGTGTGGCGCCGTCGGGTGCCGTGACGTTCAGATGGAGGCAGTCCTCGTCGGTGCTGCCGCCGGGCACCTCGCCGGACGGCTGCGGGCAGGCGCTCGAGGGCCGGGTCGCTTGCCGTACGCCGGACCACCGAGCCGGCGGCCGGGGCGGCGCCCAGCGCAGCGGGCCGACGGGGGGCGCCGCGTACGGGATGCCCTCGAAGGTGCGGTAGCCGTCGTGGCCGGCACCCCGCAGCAGGCCGCCGTGGGTGAGGACCGTCGTGGCGGCGCCCCGTGCCGGGCCGGCGTGAGCGCGTACCGTCGTCTCCGCGGTGGGCCGGGCGGGGTGTGGCGGTGGCGCTGCGGACCAGGCCGTCGCGAGTACGGCGGTCAGAGCGCAGCCCAGGGTGGTCAGGGCGCGGTGCATGGTCATGGTCTCCCCGTTCGGTCAGCTTCCGCCCATGCCGCCCTGTGCGGCGATCATGGTCGTGGGCAGGGCGCGTACTGCCCGCTCCAGGCCGGGCGCGAGGGCGGCGAGCGAGCCCGTGCAGGCGTCGAGCCGGCTCCGGAAGGCCTTCTGGTCCTGCCGGGAGACGACGGTGCGGATGCCACCCGCCGCGGCGAGCGCCAGCAGTGCGGCGTCGGCAGCGGGGATGTCCCGCACGGCGCCGTGCCCGTGCAGCGCCGCGGACAGGCGGGCGCGGAGTGCGGCGGTCGCGTCGGGGTCCGTCACGCTGAGCCGGCGCGCGCCCAGGCGGGTGCGGGGCTCCTTCACGGTGAGGACTCCGGCCGCGGCGAGCCGGTCCTCCGCGTCCGTCAGGGTCTGCTTGCGGTGGCGGCGCACGAGGTGTTTCCAGCCGTGCCCGCCGGCGGCGTCACCCAGGACGCGGTCCAGGACGGGGTTGCCGGTCGGTGCGGTGTCCGCCACGGTGACCGTGCCGCGGTCCTCCTCGAGCCGGCCACGCAGCGCGAGGTCGGTGAGGGCGGCGGCACGGACCAGCAGGGCCGTCCGGGAACGGTCGTAGGGGCCCTCGGCTGATGCGTCGTGGGCGAGCAGGTACATGGTGCAGGCCAGGTCGTCGATCACACGTCGACGCTAGGGCCGGGCGGCCCGGGTGGACATCGGCCCGGGGAGGGGGCCGGCACTGGGAGCGCAGGAGGAGCGCCGCCCGGCCTCCTCCTTGAGGAGGAGGCGGCTCGTCAGGGGCGGCGAGGCCGTACGAGGCCGTGGTCGTAGGCGGCGACGACGGCCTGCACGCGGTCGCGCAGGTTCAGTTTGCGCAGCACCGCGGTGACGTGGTTCTTGACGGTGGCCTCCGACAGGCGCAGCCGCTCGGCGATCTCCGCGTTCGACAGCGCCTGCCCGATCAGGGTGAGCACCTCTCGTTCGCGCGCGGACAGGTCGCCCAGGGAGGGTGGCGGCGCCAGGTCGGGCGTGGTGCGCAGGAACCGGTCGAGGATGCGGCTCAGGACGGCCGGCGCCAGCAGCGCGTCGCCGCGGGCGGTGAGGCGGATCGCGTCGACGAGTTCACCGGGGCGGATGTCCTTCAGCAGGAAGCCGCTCGCCCCGGCCCGCAGGGCGGCGACCACGTGCGCGTCGACGTCCCACGTGGTCAGGACCAGGACCCGGGCCGAGCTGCCGCTCGCCACGATCTGCCGGGTCGCCTCGATGCCGTCCACGACCGGCATGCGTACGTCCATGAGCACCACGTCGGGCGCCAGTTCCCGGGTCAGCCGCACCGCCTCGCCTCCGTCGGGCGCCTCGCCGACCACCTCCAGGTCGTCGCGGGCGTCGATGATCATGCGGAATCCGGTACGGACGAGAGCCTGGTCGTCGGCGACCACCACGCGCAGGGTCATGACGCGGACTCCACCGGCAGCCGCGCCGCCACCTCGAACCCGCCCGCGGGGAGCGGGCCGGCGTGCACGCTGCCGCCCACGAGACGTGCGCGTTCCTTCATCCCCACCAGGCCACGCCCCGCCCCGGCCGCGGATTCAAGGGCCTTCGCCGTACGCCCGTTGTCGACCACGGTGATCCTCACGCACTCCCTTTCGGCCACCACCCGCACGCTCACCTCGTCGGCGCCGGCAGCGTGGCGCAGCGTGTTGGTGAGCGCCTCCTGGACGATCCGGTACGCCGCCAGGTCCACCGACGGCGGCAGGGTGTCGATGGCGCCTTCCCGGTGCACGTGGACGGTCATCCCGGTCGCCCGCACGGTGTCGGCGAGTTCGTCCAGGCGCGTGAGCGAGGGCGCAGGGGCCCGCTGCCCTCCCGCGAGGTCCTCCCGCGAGACGTCCGTCTCCGCGGCGTCCGTCCCCACGGCGTCCTCCTCCGCGTCCGGCCGGAACGCCCGCAGCATGAGGCGCAGCTCGCCCAGCGCGGACCGGGCGCCCGTCTCGATGGCCCGCAGCGCCTCGCGTGCCTGATCGGGCCGTCGGGTGAACACGTCGTCGGCGGCGCTCGCCTGAATGACCATCACCGACAGGGTGTGCGCCACCACGTCGTGCACCTCGCGGGCGATGCGCGCACGCTCCTCCACCACGGCTCGGCGCATCTCCGCCCTCGTCCGCTCCTGCTGCGTCCTGCGCCACTGCCCCGCGGTCCACGCCAGGACCACCGTCAGCAGATAGACCGCCAGGCCCGCGGGGCCGCCTGCCTCGAACGCCACCGGCGCGGGCAGGCACATCGCCGCGAGCGCCCGCGCCGACACCTGCCGCGGGCTGGTGGCCGACAGCACGCACAGCGTGATCTGCGCCGCGAGCAGCGCCCCCGTCAAGGTCACCGCGGGCAGCAGCGCCCACACCGCGATCCCCGTCACCGTCTCGGCGGCCAGCACGGTCAGCGGGGCACGCGTCTGCCACCTCAGGGCGCAGACCTGTACGAGGACCAGGGCCATGGCCAGGTGCAGTCGACTGCCGTCCTCCGCACCGGCGACGAGCACCGGGGTGCCGAGGACGGCGAGCACCAGACCGGCCGACCCCCACCACAGCCTGCGGGCCGTCCGGGGCGACAGCTCACCCCGCGCGTCCGCGCCGAACGCGCCGTCCTGCTGTCCCCTGCTGCGGTCCACGCCCCGACCTTATCCAGCGGCGCACGGATGCGGGGGCGAAGCCGGGCTCAGCACTTCGCCGTGGGTCGGGGCCGGTGGGTCAGGCCTGGACCTCGCCGGGTTTCCAGCCCCACGCCGTGAGCATTCCGGCCGACAGCGCGGCGCACGCGTCGGAGTCCAGATAGCGGATCGCCTCGTCGACGGCCGCCGCGTCGACCAGTCCGGTGGCGAGCATCGCCGCTCGGCTGCGCTCCCATGTGTCCGCCCAGAACCGGCTGATGGGACTGCCGGGCAGCAGCGGAGGCACATGCATCTCGGCGGCGACGGGCCTGAGCCCGGCCTCCTGCAGCAGGTGCGGGTAGGACGGCACCCAGGAGACGTCCGTGCCGATGGTGGCCCGCAGCCCCTGCCACATGGCCCGCATCACCGCGGTGTACGGCGTGCTCGGCGTCCGGTCGCTTGTCAGGTCGACCGCGTCGCTGAGGACCAGGACGCCGCCCGGTTCGACGAGGTCGGCCAGGGCCGTGACGAGGCGGCGGTGCTCGGGCAGGTGCATCAGCACGAAGCGGGCGTGGACGAGACGGAACCGCTCGGAGACAAAACCGGCAGCGGTGACGTCGGCCTCGCGCACATCGAGGCCGGGCACGGATCGCTCGGTGAGAAAGCGTGCGTCACGGTCCACGGCGACCACGCCCGCCACCTCGCACTCCTCCAGCAGCCGGCGCGAGACGGTGCCGGTGCCCGCACCCACGTCCAGGCAACGCCATCCCGGGCCGACCCCCAGGGCCCTCAGCCGGGCCAGGGTGATGTCGTCGTAGGTGAGCGCACCGTAGTCGATGCGCTCGCCCTCACCCGCCTGATCAGGGCGGAAGACGGCCTCGCCGTACCGTCCGTCGCCCGGCGCGTCCGCGCCCCCTGCGCCGCTCACAGCGCCGCCCCCACCGCACCGAGGGGACCGTCGAGCCGGTCGCCCGCGCGGCGCCGGCCGGACACGAGCGGCGTCGGACCGTTCAGCCCGGCGGACAGGGGCCGAGCCGGATCAGCGAGCGGGTCGCCGCCGTACGAGTGCAGCACCGGACCTCCATGCGCGGTGGGGCGGGAGCGGGCGGCTCCTGCCGAGAGCGCCCGCCACCGATCCTCCACCAGCAGCCGCCCACACGATCGAGGCGCGCCGCGCCGCTCCAGGCGTTTGTGCAGCAGGCGGTCGCCGTGGCGGGCGGCGGCACGCACCAGGAGCTCGGCGAGCAGGCGGTCACCACCCGCTGCCTGCTGCGGCTCGAACCGGTCGGTTCGATGAGCCGCGACGACGTGATCCGCCTGTTCGCGCCGCAGCTGCGTCCGGCGCTGGAGATGCCGCCGCGCCGCCTGCCGCGCCGGCGCCGGCGGCATGGAGCGGGCGGGAGACCACCGGTGATCCGAAAGGCTCCCGTGCGGGCCGTGTGGGATCGGTCCGGTAGGGCACCGGAATGCTGCGGGCGTCCGCCGAGGGGCGGAACTCGCCCCCGAGGGTTGTGGGAGCGCACATGGACGTGCTGACCCGGCTGGACAGATATCAGCGACGGCACCGGTGGGCGGGCGTGCCGCTGGCCGTGGTGTACAAGTTCTTCGACGACCAGGCCACCTACCTCGCCGCGCTGCTGGCGTACTACGGCTTCGTCTCGCTCTTTCCGCTTCTGCTGTTCCTGGTGGCCGTCCTCAGCGCCGCCCTGCACGGCAACCCGGACCTGCAGCACTCGGTGCTCCATTCGGCGCTCGGCGAGTTCCCGGTGATCGGCGACCAGCTGGGCCAGAACATCCACTCCTTCCACGGCAGTGGCGCTGCCGTCGTGGTGGGTGTCACCGGCAGCATCTACGGTGCTCTCGGGGTGGCCCAGGCCGTGCAGCACGCCCTGGACAAGATCTTCGCCGTACCGCGGCATGCCCGGCCCGATCCGCTGCGCTCACGGATGAACAGCCTCTCCTTCCTGCTTCTGCTCGCTCTGGGCCTCGTGCTGACCACGGCGCTGTCCACCGCGGAGTCCGCCACCGGCATCTTCGGCACGCGCCTGGCGCTGGGCCTGCGGATCGCCATCGGCGCGGCGGGAGTCGTCGTCAACGCGGCTCTCCTGCTGCTCAGTTACCGGCTCATGACCCATCGCCATCTGCCGCGGCGGACGATGTACGGACCGGCTCTGGGCGCCGCGTGCGCCTGGCAGGCGTTGCAGTGGGGCGGCTCGTACTACGTCGGGCACGTGCTGCGGGGTACCACGGCGACGTACGGCATGTTCGGCATCGTGCTCGGCCTGCTCGCCTGGATCTACCTCGCCGCCGTCGTGTACCTCACCGCGGCCGAGGTCATCGCCGTGCGCTGCCTCCGGCTGTGGCCGCGCAGCCTGCTCACACCGTTCACCGACCGGGTCCATCTCGCCACGGGCGACCTGCGCGCCTACCGCTCCTACGCGACGACGGAGTCCTTCAAGGGGTTCGAGAAGATCTCGGTCCGCTTCGACGCTCCCCCGCCGCCGACCATCGGTGACAAGGGACCTCCTTGACATCGGAGCGACGACGGCTGAGCGACCACGGCGGCGCGGTGGCATCCGAGCGGTGACATCCGAGCGGTGACGTCCGAGTGGTCGCCTCGGAGCGGGGCGGGGGCCTTCGAGGCCGGCCGAGCACGCGAAGCGCTGTGCATACCGTGGGGCCGGCGGGGCACACGACTCACCGGATCAAGCGTGTGTGCAGAGAGGGTGTCGCTGTGTTGCTGCCTGCGGAGAAGGAACTGCGTGCGGTGCTGGCCCGTTTCGCCGAGGCCCGGTTCCGTCATGACCTTCGGCCCACCGGTCACTCCAGCCGGGAACTCGAGGACACCGGCTACACCCTGTGCGTCATGACCGGTACGCGGTCGGTGGACGAGGCGCTGGAAGCCGCCGACGCGCTCCTGGACCAGCTGGTGGCCGCCCGTAGCACGGCCGCCGGCACGACACAGGTGCTGGCCGCCTGAGTCTCGCCGCTGAACCGCTGTCCGGCCCGTCGCCCTCCGTGGGCGGCGGGCCGGACCCGGTCGCGGCCGGGTGATCAGCCGTGCTCGTGGCCGCGCAGGACGAACATCGCGCGGGCCTCGACCTCGACGTCGCTGCCGCCCTTGATCAGCGGCCGGTACTCGACGTAGGGGATGGCCGTGTCCACCTCCACCGCCCACCAGGGGCCGAGGTCCTCCGGCAGGGTGAAGGTGAGGGCCTGGCTGTGGGCGTTGAACAGCAGCAGGAACGAGTCGTCCTCCACCCGCAGGCCCCGCAGATCGGGTTCCGTGATGGCCTTGCCGTTGAGGTGGACCATCAGGGACCTGGCGAACCCGGTCTCCCAGTCCCCGTCCGTCATCTCCTGCCCGGCCGGGGTGAACCAGGCGATGTCCTTCGCCTCGGTGAGCGTTCCCCTGGGAGCCCGTCCCTTGAAGAACCGCCGGCGGCGGAAGACGGGGTGCTCGCGGCGCAGGGTGATCAGCCTGCGGGTGAAGTCCAGCAGCTCGCTTCCCTCGATGGCGTCCGACCAGTCGATCCAGGTCAGTTCGTTGTCCTGGCAGTAGGCGTTGTTGTTGCCGTGCTGGGTGCGGCCGAGTTCGTCACCGTGCAGCAGCATGGGCACGCCCTGGGAGAGCAGCAGGGTGGCGAGGAGGTTGCGCTGCTGGCGGGCGCGCAGGGCGAGGACGTCCCGGTCGCGGGTGGGGCCTTCCACGCCGCAGTTCCAGGAGCGGTTGTGGCTCTCCCCGTCGCGGTTGCCCTCACCGTTGGCCTCGTTGTGTTTGCCGTTGTACGACACCAGGTCGCGCAGCGTGAAGCCGTCGTGGGCGGTGACGAAGTTGACCGAGGCGTAGGGGCGGCGACCGTCGCTCTGGTACAGGTCGGAGGAGCCCGTCAGACGGGAGGCGAACTCGCCGAGTGTGCCGCCCTCGCCCCGCCAGAAGTCGCGGACGGTGTCGCGGTACTTGCCGTTCCACTCGGTCCACAGCGGCGGGAAGTTGCCGACCTGGTAGCCGCCGTCGCCCACGTCCCACGGCTCGGCGATCAGCTTCACCTGTGAGATGACCGGGTCCTGCTGGACCAGGTCGAAGAACGACGACAGGCGGTCCACCTCATGGAACTGCCGGGCGAGGGTGGCGGCGAGGTCGAAGCGGAAGCCGTCGACGTGCATCTCGGTGACCCAGTACCGCAGCGAGTCCATGATCAGTTGGAGGGTGTGCGGGTGGTTCATCCGCAGGCTGTTGCCCGTGCCGGTGGTGTCCCAGTAGTAGCGCGGGTCCTGCTCGGACAGGCGGTAGTACGCCGCGTTGTCCAGGCCCCGCAGCGACAGCACAGGACCGAGGTGGTTCCCCTCGGCGGTGTGGTTGTAGACGACGTCGAGGATGACCTCGATACCGGCCTCGTGCAGCGTCTTGACCATCGCGCGGAACTCCTGCACCTGCTCGCCCCGCTGCCCGGAGGAGCAGTAGGCGTTGTGCGGGGCGAAGAAGCCGAGGGTGTTGTACCCCCAGTAGTTCGACAGGCCCTTCTCGACCAGCGCGTGGTCCTGGACGAACTGGTGGACCGGCATCAGTTCCACCGCGGTGACGCCCAGCTTGACGAAGTAGTCGACCATCGCCGGGTGCGCCAGCGCGGCGTACGTGCCGCGCATCGCCTCCGGTATCGCCGGGTGCGTCCTGGTCATGCCCTTCACATGGGCCTCGTAGACGACGGTCTCGTGGTACGGGGTCCGCGGCGGGTGGTCGCTGCCCCAGTCGAAGTACGGGTTCACCACCACCGACTTCGGGACGTACGGCGCGGAGTCCAGGTCGTTGCGCCGGCCGGTGTCACCGAAGTGGTAGGGGAACAGCGCCTCGTTCCACTCCACTTCGCCCTCGATCGCCTTGGCGTACGGGTCGAGCAGCAGCTTGCCCGGGTTGCAGCGCTCCCCCCGCTCCGGCCGGTACGGCCCGTGCACGCGGAATCCGTAACGCCGGCCCGGGCCGATGTCCGGCAGGTAGATGTGGTGGACGAACCCGTCCACCTCCCTGAGCGGGATGCGCTCCTCGGTGCCGTCCTCGTCGAAGAGGCACAGCTCGACCCGGTCCGCCACTTCCGAGAACACCGCGAAGTTCGTCCCCGCGCCGTCGAAGGTGGCGCCCAGCGGTGACATGTGGCCCGGTCGCGGGCCTACTTCCGTACTCTCCTGCCATATACGCACGGCCACGCCCCTCCCCGACGCGGCCGGTCGGCAGCCGCGCACCCGTTGGTTGCGTGTGCCCCTGCCGCCGGTGAACATTCCTCCGCCGTGCGCTCACAGGCCGCTCGGCGGGTCCCCCGAGCAGGTCCGTGTCACCGGCCGTCCGGAGCGGTGTCCCCGGCGGGCGAGGCGGCGTCCTGGGGCGGCGGGCCGGAAACCGGGGTGGGGGCGAGTTCGTCGGCGGCGGCGGTGAGGGCGGTGAGCGCCGGGACGAGGACGGCGCGTTCCCTCCGCGGGAGCCGCTCGACCAGGGCGCGGATCGCCGTGCGCCGGTGATCGAGGACCCGGTCGACCAGCTCTCGCGCCTTCGGGGTCAGCTCGAGCAGGGTCTCCCGGCGATTGCCGGGGTTGGCGCGCCGGTCGATGAGTTCCTGGGCCTCGAGACGCTCGACCATCCGCAGGGCCGTGGAGGGGTTGACCTCCAGGTCGGCGGCGAGGGTCGTCAGGGTGATCGCGCCACGGGTGCGCAGCGTCACCAGCGAGCGCAGCTGCGGCAGCGTGAGCGGCACGTCGACCGAGGCGAGGGCTCGCGCCGACAGCGCGACGACGAGTCGCGACGCGGCCATCAAGGCCAGGGTGACGTCCTCCGCCTCCCGGTCCAGGCCCCCGTCGCCCGCCCCGGACGCCGAGGGAATGTCCGTCTGCGTCGCGTGCCGGTCCTCGGACATCGCCTCTCACTCCTCCTTCGCGGTGCGGTGACGGGATAGGGCGTTCACCTGCCGCGTCGGCTGAGTGCGGCCTTCGCGGTGACCGCGGCGCCGACGGCGAGCACGGAGGCCACCGCGGCCGGATGGCGGGTCAGCGCGGCTTCGAAGGAGCGGCCGTGCGACTGGTCGTCGAACATGCCGTGCGCGCCGTGGTCGGTGCCGGGCTCGGCGTCCGCCGGTTCGAAGAGGTTGCTGACACCCGTCGGCGGGCGCGCGTCCGTCTGCTGGGAGTCGAAGCCGGTGCGGGCCAGGTAGCGGTCCAGCAGAGCCGGGAAGAAGCGGTTGGCCCAGACGGTGGCCAGGGTGGTGGCTCCGACGTAGTACTGCTTGCGGCGCGGGTGGTCGGCGGCGTGGACGACACCGCGCGCGGCGACCTCCGGCTGGTAGATCGGCGGGACCGGCTGGGGGTGCTTGGACAGCTTGCTGGTCACCCACGAGAACTGCGGGGTGTTGACGGCCGGCATCTGCGCGATCGTGATGTGCACGTTGCTGCCGCGGTGCAGCAGTTCGGTGCGCAGCGAGGAGGTGAAGCCGTTGATGGCGTGCTTGGCTCCGCAGTACACCGACTGCAGGGGCACGGACCGCTCCCCCAGCGCGGATCCGACCTGCACGATCGTGCCGCGGTCGCGGGGCAGCATCCGCTTCAGCGCGGTCCGGGTTCCGTTGACGAAGCCGAGGTAGGTCACTTCGGTGGCGCGTCGGTACTCCTCGGCGGTGATCTCGTCGAAGGGGGCGAAGACGGTGCTGAACGCGCAGTTGATCCAGACGTCGATGGGGCCGAACCGTTCCTCGGCGGCCGCGGCGGCGGCCTCCACCTGGTCCGGGTCGGCCACGTCGGTCTCCTGCACCAGCGCCCGTCCGCCGAGGGACTCCACTTCCTCGGCGGCCGCTTCCAGTCCGGCCCGGCCGCGGGCCACCAGGACGATGTCGGCACCGCGGCCGGCGTACAGGCGTGCGGTGGCCCGTCCGATGCCGGCGCTGGCGCCGGTGATGACGACGGTCTCGGTCATGGGTTCAGCTCCCTCCTTGGCGGGGTGCGGGGTCGTGGGTGAGGCGGGCGGCGGTCTCCAGCAGCAGGGCGTGGACGAACGCCTGGGGCACGTTGCCGCGCAGCTGGCGCTGGGCGATGTCGAACTCCTCCGCGTAGAGCCCGGAGGCTCCGCAGGCACCCCGGTTGCGTTCGAACCAGCGGTGCGCCGCCACGGCGTTGCCCTGCTGCTGTTCGGCCAGCGCCATGAGGAAGCCGCACAGCAGGAAGGCTCCCTCGGCCTCCTCCAGCGGCCGGTCGTCGTGGCGGAACCGGTAGATGAAGTGGTCCTGGGTCAGGTGCTCGCGGCAGGCGGCCAGGGTGGCGCGGGTGCGCGGGTCGTCGGCGGGCAGAGCACCGCGCAGGGCGGGCAGCAGCAGGGCCGCGTCGACGGCGGGGTCGTCGGGGGTGCGCTGCCAGTGTCCGTCGGGATGCACGCTGCTTCGCGCGGTGTCGGCGAACAGTGTGTCGGCGAGGTCGGTGCAGGTACGGGCGAGGGGTCGGCGGGGTGCGGCGTCGGCCAGGGCGCGCAGCCCGGCGACGCAGGTGAGGCGGCTGTGCGTCCAGGGCCGGTCGTCCAGTTCCCAGATGCCGGCGTCGGGTTCGCGCCACCTCTCGGCGATGGCCCGGACCGCGGTCTCGGCGGCTTTCCAGCCGTCGCCGTCGAGCCGGCCGCTGCGTTCGGCGGCGGCGAACAGCAGGAGCGCCTCGCCGAAGCAGTCGAGCTGGAACTGCTTCTCGACGCGGTTGCCGATCCGGCTGGAACCGCCCGGGTAGCCCGGCAGGTCGAGTTCGCGCTGGTCGGGGACGGGGGCGCCGTGCACGGTGTAGGCGGGCGTCAGGCGCGGGCCGTCCGCGAGCAGGCGGGCACCCACGAACCGGACGGCGGGGTCCAGGAGGTCGGGTACGCCGACGGCGGCCGCCGCCTGCCCGGCATAGCTCTGGTCGCGGATCCACACGTACCGGTAGTCGTAGTTGCGGCCGGCCTCGGCCCGTTCGGGCAGGCTGGTGGTGGCGGCGGCGACCATGCCGCCGCCGTGGGCGGTCAGGCCGCGCAGGACGGCGTAGGAGCGGCGCGCGTCGCCGGGGGCGGCGGTGTGCTCGAGCCCGGGCACGGTCCGCCGCCAGGCCCGCTCGGTGTCGGCCCAGGCCCGCTCGGCCACGGGCGGGTCGTGCGGCAGCGGCGCGGCGGAGCACTCCAGCACCAGGTCGTGGGTCTCCCCGGGCTCGAGCTCCAGGTCGGCGCGCAGGCCGTCGGCGCCGGCGACCGCCGACGGGGCGCCCTGCCAGCGCAGCCGGTGGCGGCCGGTGGTGAGGTGCCAGACGCCGTCGTCGGAGCGGTGCGCGGAGTCGACGGGGGCGCGGCCGTAGTCGGCGCGCGGATCGAGTACGACGTCGACGCGGGCGGTGCCGTGAACGGCGCGCAGCCGTCGCAGCAGGATCAGCCGGTCGGCGTCGCCGGGGAAGGCGAGGGCCTCGCGGCACTCGACGACGCCGTCGGTGGTGACCCAGCGGCTGCGCCAGATCAGGGTGCCTTCCTCGTAGTAGCCGCCGGGCACCCACCGGCTGCGCGGGGTCACGGCGTAGACCCCCGCGCCGCCGATGAGGGAGGCGAAGACCGCGTCGTCGTGCCAGGTGGGCGCGCACAGCCAGTTCACGGCCCCGTCGGGCCCGATCAGTGCGCCGCGCTCCCCGTCGGCCAGCAGCGCGTAGTCGTGCAGCGCGTGCGGTGGGAAGGGCGTGGTGGTGCTCATCGGTCGCTGTCTCCTGCTGTCACGCGGGCCGGTGCGCGGGGGGTGCCGGGGCCGCGTACGCCGCCGGACACGAGGCCGGCGCGCGGCGCGCCGGACACGAGGCCGACGCGCGTCGCGGCCGGGGCACCGCTCACTTGCCCCCCTGTGTGCCCGGCCGGTCCTCGCGGTGCCGGCCGCCGGGCAGGAACTCCTGGACCTTGGCCTTGAAGCCCTGGCGGACCATGCCCGCCCGGTCGCTGTCGCCCTTGAGGATCGAGGTCGCCGCCGCCTCGATCTGGTCGAGGGTGGCGTGCGGCGGGATCGGCGGGACGGCCGGGTCGGTGACGAAGTCCAGGACGCAGGGCCTGTCGGCGGCCAGCGCGGTCTCCCAGGCGCCGCGGACGTCCTCGGGCTTGTCGACGCGGATGCCGTGCAGGCCGATCATGCGGGCGAAGTCGGCGTAGGGGATGTCGGGGATCGACTGGGAGGGCAGGAACTGCGGCGCGCCGGCCATGGCCCGCATCTCCCAGGTGACCTGGTTGAGGTCCTGGTTGTTGAGGACGGCGACGACCAGGCGCGGGTCGTCCCATTCGCGGAAGTACTTGGCGATGGTGATGAGTTCGGCCATGCCGTTCATCTGCATCGCGCCGTCACCCACGAGCGCGATCGCCGGGCGGTCGCCGTGCGCGAACTTGGCGCCGATGACGTACGGCACGCCGGGGCCCATCGTGGCGAGGGTGCCGGAGAGCGAGCCGCGCATGGCTCCGCGCAGCCTGAGGTGGCGGGCGTACCAGTTGGCGGCCGAGCCGGAGTCGGAGGCGAGCATGACATTGTCGGGCAGCAGGTCGTTGAGGGCGTGCGCCACGTACTCGGGGTTGACCGGGTCGGCGTCGACCTCGGCCCGCCGCTGCATGACCTCCCACCAGCGCGAGGTGTCCTTCTCGATCTTCTTGCGCCAGCTCTTGTTCTTGCCCGCCTTGAGCAGGGGCAGCAGCCTGGTGAGCGCTGCTCGGGCGTCACCGACGACGTTGACCTCGAAGGGGTAGCGCATGCCGACCATGTGCGGGTCGATGTCGATCTGCACGGCCCGCGCCTGTCCGAACTCCGGCAGGAACTGGGTGTAGGGGAAGGAGGAGCCGATGACGAGGAGGGTGTCGCACTCCGTCATCAGCTCGTACGACGGCCGGGTGCCGAGCAGTCCGATGGAGCCGGTGACGTAGGGCAGGTCGTCGTCCAGGGCGTCCTTGCCGAGCAGTGCCTTGGCGACGCCCGCGCCGAGGCGTTCGGCGACCGCCATGACCTCCTCACGGGCGCCGCGGGCGCCCTGGCCCACCAGGATGGCGACCTTCTCGCCCGCGTTGAGGACCTCGGCGGCGCGCGTGATGTCCTCGTCGCTGGGGACCGGCGCGTAGTGGGGCATGCCGAGGCTGGAGGGGACCATCTTGAAGGCGTGCCCGGGCGGCGAGTAGTCCAGCTCCTGCACGTCGGCGGGGATGATGACCGCCGTCACGGACCGTCGCGCCATGGCGGTGCGCATCGCGCGGTCGAGCACGTTGGGCAGCTGCTCGGGGACGGTGACCATCTCGCAGAAGTCGGAGGCGACGTCCTTGTACAGGCTCAGCAGGTCGACCTCCTGCTGGTAGGAGCCGCCCATGGCGCTGCGGTTGGTCTGACCGACGATCGCGACGACCGGGACGTGGTCGAGCTTGGCGTCGTACAGGCCGTTGAGCAGGTGGATCGCGCCGGGCCCGGACGTGGCCGCGCAGACGCCGACCTTGCCGGAGAACTTGGCGTAGCCGACGGCCTCGAAGGCGGCCATCTCCTCGTGGCGGGCCTGGACGAAACGGGGCTTGTCGTCGGCGCGGCCCCAGGCCGCGAGCAGGCCGTTGATGCCGTCGCCCGGGTAGGCGAAGACATGCTCCACCCCCCAGTCGCGCAGACGTTCGAGGACGTGGTCGGAGACCTTCATCGACATGTTCGAGGACCTTTCCGAAGAGTGTTCACGCGAGCGCACGGGTTCCCGGCCGGGGACCGGTCAGCGGCCGCGCAGTTGCTTGTGGGCGGTGCGTACGGTGGCGGCGGCGGCCGACGCGGCGAGGACGAAGACGCCCGCGGTGACCGCCCACCGGGCGGTGCGGGAGGGTGGCGCGGGCCGGGTCGCCAGCCGTTCGGGCTGCCGGCTCGGCAGGTTCCCGTCGAGGCCGAGAGCGAGCGCCTCGGCCAGGTGCAGGGCCCGGCGGCCGGTGTCGCCCTGCTCGATCTGGGTGCGGCAGCTGAAGCCGTCGGCGAGTACCAGACTGCCGGGGGCCGCCGCCCGCACCCCGGGCAGGACCCCCTGCTCGGCGATGGCCATGGACACCTCGTGATGGCCGCGTTCGAAGCCGAAGTTGCCGGCCAGACCGCAGCAGCCCTCGTCCAGGACGTCGGCGTCGAGGCCGGCGCGGCGCATCAGTTCCCGGTCGGCGTCGAACTTCATCACGGCGTGCTGGTGGCAGTGGGTCTGCACGGTCGCCTGCCGGGCGAGCTGCGGCGGCCGCCAGCCGTCCGGTGCGTGGTGCACGAGCTGTTCGGCGAAGGTGCGGAACTGCACGGCGAGCCGTTTGACGTCCTGGTCGGCCGGCATCAGCTCGAGCGCGTCGGCCCGGAACACCGCGGTGCACGAGGGCTCCAGGCCGATCACCGGGGTGCCCGCCTCGATGTAGGGCCGCAGCACGGCGAGGGTGCGCCGCAGCACCTTCTCGGCGACGCCGAGCTGCCCGGTCGAGATCCAGGTCAGGCCGCAGCAGACGGGCTCGGTGGGCACGGCGACCCGGAATCCGGCGTCCTCAAGGACCCGCACCGCCGAGATGGCGATGGAGGGGTGGAAGTAGGTGCTGAAGGTGTCGGGCCACAGCACCACCGTGCGCGGGTCGGCCGGGTCGGGCTCCGGCTCCCCTCGCTCCTGCCACCACTGCAGGAAGGACTGCCGGGCGAACATCGGTGCCTGCCGCTCCTCGGCCACGCCGGCCAGCCGCTTGCCCAGGGTGGAGAGCACCGGCGCCTGCAGCAGGGTGTTGACCAGGCCGGGCGCCAGGCGCGACAGGCGGGCCCACAGCGGCAGCCAGCCCAGGGAGTAGTGGGCGACGGGCCGCAGACGCCCCTCGTAGTGGTGGGAGAGGAACTCCGCCTTGTAGGTGGCCATGTCGACGTTCACCGGGCAGTCGGACTTGCAGCCCTTGCAGGCCAGGCACAGGTCGAGGGCGTCCTTCACCTCGGTCGAGCGCCAGCCCTCGGTGATCAGCGAGTCGTCGTGACCGCCGAGCATCTCGAACAGCAGCCGGGCCCTCCCCCGGGTGGAGTGCTCCTCCTCCCTCGTGGCCCGGTACGAGGGGCACATCACGCCACCGGCCTGGCTGCGGCAGTTGCCGATGCCGACGCAGCGCATCACCGCGCGGGTGAAGGAGTGCTCGTCCTCCGGGTACTGGAAGTGCGTCGCGGGGTTGTCGGGCCGCCAGGTCGGGCCGAGGCGCAACTGGCCGTCGACCGGGTTCGGGTCGACGACCTTGCCGGGGTTCATCCGGTTGCCCGGGTCGAACACCCTCTTGACCTCCCCGAAGGCGGTCACCAGCCGTTCCCCGAACATGCGGGTCAGCAGTTCCCCGCGGGACTGGCCGTCACCGTGCTCGCCCGACAGCGACCCGCCGTAGGAGGAGACGAGGTCGGCGGCCCGCTCGACGAAACGGCGGAAGCGGGCGACGCCTTCGGCGGTCTTCAGCCCGAACGGGATACGCGTGTGCACGCACCCCTGCCCGAAGTGCCCGTACAGCGACGGGGCGCCGTAGTCGAACTCGTCGAACAGCGCCTTCAGATCCCGCAGATAGTCGCCCAGCCGCTCCGGCGGTACGGCGGAATCCTCCCAGCCCTCCCAGGTCTCCCGTCCGTCCGGCGGCCGCGCGGTGACGCCGAGGCCGGCCTCACGGGCCTTGAGCATCTTCTCCTCGCGCGCCGGGTCGTCGGAGAACGCCACCCGCGGGTCCTTCTCGTCGCGGCCGACGGCACGCAGCAGCGCGTGTGCCTGTTCGTCGACGTCCTCCTGGCTGTCACCGCTGAACTGCACCATCAGCCAGCTGTCGCCCTCGGGGAGGACCTTGAGGGAGTCGAGGTAGGCGCCC
Source organism: Streptomyces sp. NPDC028635 (assembly GCF_040637635.1). Lineage (NCBI taxonomy): Bacteria > Bacillati > Actinomycetota > Actinomycetes > Kitasatosporales > Streptomycetaceae > Streptomyces > Streptomyces sp. NPDC028635. The sequence goes on from NZ_JBEZWX010000003.1 coordinate 213,217, forward strand.
TCCTCCTGCATCAGCTGCGCCATCCGGCCGTCCAGCGCCTCCAGCTGGCTGGGCGAGCAGTGCTCCAGCAGGTGGGACACGTCGTCGGCGGCGGCGCAGATGTCGTCGTAGCCGAGGACCAGCAGCGACTGGTGCGGCGGCACGGGCACGAGGTCGAGTTCCGCGCGCAGCACGGTGACCAGGGTGCCCTCGCTGCCGACGAGGGCCTTGGCCACGTCGAAGCCGTTCTCGGGCAGCAGGGAGTCGAGGTTGTAGCCGGAGACGCGGCGCGGGATCTTCGGGAAGCCGCGCCGGATGTCGGCCAGGTACTCGGTGACGACCCGGTCGAGGCCGGCGTAGATCTCGGCCCTGCGCCCGCCCTCGGCGGCGATCCTCGCCCGCTCGGCCTCCGAGGTCGGCCCCACCCACATGCGTAGTCCGTCGTAGGTCAGGATCTCCAGGCGGCGGACGTTGTCCACCGTCTTGCCGTAGGCCTGCGCGGACGCCCCGCACGAGTTGTTGCCGATCATGCCGCCGAGCGCGCAGTGGCTGTGCGTGGAGGGCTTGGGGCCGAACTGCAGCCGGTGGTCGGACAGGAGCCGGTTGAGTTCGTCCAGGACGATGCCGGGTTCGACCACGCAGGTGCGGGCGTCGGGGTCCACCGAGATCAGACGGTGGCAGTACTTCGTCCAGTCGATGACCACCGCCGTGTTGGTGGTCTGCCCGGCCAGGCTGGTGCCGCCGCCGCGGGAGAGCACCGGTGCGCCGAAGCGCGCGCACACCTCGACCGCCTGCGCACCCGCCTCGACGGTACGGGGGACGACCACGCCGATCGGTACCTGGCGGTAGTTGGAACCGTCCGTGACGTAGGCGCCCCGGCTCCCGGCGTCGAACCGCACCTCGCCGTCCACGGTCTCCCGCAGCGCCGCCTCGAGTCCGGTGACGTCCAGGGCTGAGGCATCGAGGGGGGTTGTCTCGGTCATCAGGGGTGTCCGCCTTTCTGCACCGTGGGCCGCGCGGAGGCGGGCGCTGCCGGGGGCCGCCCTCCGCCGTCGCAGAGCGCGGGTACCCGCTCTTGCAGTATGCAAAGGTCCCTGCCGCCGCGCGCGTCGAGGACGGCGGCGTGACGACGGGGCCGGCTCCTCGGCCATGGCCGTGACCTGCGGCAGCTCGGGGCCGCGGCGTGGTCCGGCGGGCGGATCCCCGCGCGGTCACCTTCGCGCGGCCGCGTTCACCACGGACGTGTCCTCTCCGGTCAGCTCGGCGACACGGTGCGGGGGCACACCCGCGGCCAGGGCCCGGGTGAGCAGGCTGTCGCGGCCGTCGGTGCAGTCGCGGTAGGCGAGCAGCTCGTTCTCCAGCGCCGCCACGGCTTCGGGCGCCGAACGGTGGCGCAGCCGGCTCAGCTCGTCGTCGGTGAGCGGCACGGGCAGCCGTTCCGCGTCCTGCGGGATCGCCCCCGTCTCCTCCGGCGGCAGCAACCGCAGCCGCGGCGACGTCGCGGTCACGTCATGGGCCGCGAGCCAGGCGCCGACCGCCGAGGTGTCCATGCACGGCAGGTCACCGAGCGCGGTCGGCGGCACGCCCAGGTGCGCGGTCGTCTCGTCCACGAGAAACAGGTAGGCGTCATCGGTCATGTTCAGCTCCTCCTGAGGGCTCCTCGGCCGCTCGCCGTGCCCTCTACCCCGTCTCGGCCCGCGTAGCGCAGCCCTCCTCGTCTCGTCCCCCTTCGGGTGCGATCAGCGGGCCGTTCGAGGAGCCACGCCGGCACCCGCCGCGGACACCGGCAGCCCGGCTCCGTGGTGAACGAGGTCGCCATCCGATGCGCGCGGGTGCTCACGGGCTCATCCTGAGGTGACCGGATGCGCGTGGCTCAGGGCCCGGCCGAGGAGGCGCCCAGGCCGCGAGTTCGGCACCGTGGACTAGGGGCGCAGGGCCCACGCGTGTGGGCCTGGAAAGGCCTGGAAAGGAATACCCGTGCAAGCCATCACCGTCCGGGATCGCGAGGCAGGTGTCACCGGCCTGGCCCTCGAGGACCTCCCCCATCCCCACGCCGCCGAGAACGACGTCGTCGTGCGCGTGCACGCCGCCGGCTTCACCCGGGGAGAACTCGACTGGCCCGCCACCTGGACCGACCGCGCGGGACGCGACCGCACCCCGAGCGTGCCCGGACACGAGGTCTCGGGGGTGGTGGCGGAACTCGGCTTCGGTACGACCGGCCTCACCGTCGGACAGCGTGTCTTCGGGCTGACCGACTGGGCCCGCAACGGGTCGCTCGCCGAGTACGTCGCGGTGGAAGCCCGCAATCTGGCCCCGCTGCCCGCCGACGTCGACCACACGGTGGCAGCCGCACTGCCGATCTCCGGACTGACCGCCTGGCAGGGCCTGTTCGACCATGCCCGGCTCGCCACCGGCCAGTCCGTCCTGATCCACGGCGCGGCCGGCGCGGTCGGCTCGATCGCCGTCCAGCTCGCTGTCGAAGCGGGCGCCCGGGTGATCGGCGCGGGCCGCTCCGCCGATCGGGAGACGGTGCTCGTCCTGGGGGCCCATGCGTTCCTCGACCTGGAGGCCGACCGGTTCGATGAGGCGGCCGGACAGGTCGACGTCGTGTTCGACGTGATCGGCGGCGAGATCCTCGACCGCTCGGCGGCCCTCGTGCGGCCCGGCGGCACGCTGGTCACCATCGCCGAGCCGCCCACCGTGCGCCCCGACGGCGGGCGGGCCGTCTTCTTCGTCGTGGAGCCCGACCGGGCTCGCCTCGCCGACCTCGCCCAGCGAGTGCGGGACGGCAGGCTACGGGTCCGCGTCGGAGCGGTCCGGCCGCTGGCCGAGGCGGTCGCCGCGTTCACCAAGCGCGAGCGTGTCCACGGCCGCACGATCATCTGCGTCACGGAGGACTGAGCCTGAGAGGAGGACCGAGCGTGCAGGAGCGGGCACGACGAGCGGTGTCGTTCGGGCTCGTGCCGTGCCGGGCATCCGGCGCACCACCGGTGTTCGTGGTCGGCGGATGCACGCGCCATGTCCGTAGGGTCAGGTACCCCACAGATCCGGACATGGGCGGGACGGTCAGCCGCTCGCCGGCCGGTCGACGAGGTGGCGCTGCAGCCAGTCCGCCGCGGCGCGGCGGAACAGGCGGCGGTTGTCGGCGCGCAGGAAGTCGTGGCCCTCGTTGCGCAGGGTGAGCAGCTCGGCCGTCCGGCCGCGTTCCCGCGCCGCCCGCACGAACTGCTCCGACTCGCGCGGCGGGACATTGGTGTCGTACTCCCCGTGGACGGCGAGCACGGGAACGCGCAGGGCGTCGATCCGGGTCATGGGCGACAGCGCCCGCAGCAGTTCGCTGTCGCGCTCCGGATGCCCGTACTTGTGGGCCGCGGACTGCGCGATCCAGGGTTCGGTGCCCTCGAAGAACGTCGCGAAGTCGGACATGCCGCAGACCGCCACCCCGGTCCGGAACAGCTCGGGATGCCGGACGAGGGAGGCGAACGTGAGGTAGCCGCCGTAGGAGCGGCCCATCACGGCCAGCCGCGCGGGATCGGCGGGGCCCGCCAGTACGGCGTGGGCGGCGCAGTCGGCCACGTCGTCGAGTGCGGCGAACCGGCCCCGGCCGAGGTCGGCGTCCACGAACGAGCGTCCGTGCCCGGAGGAGCCGCGCACGTCGGGCGCGAAGATGTCGAGCCCCCGCCCGAGGATCTCGTGGTACAGCGGGTTGAAGACGGGACGTTCCTGTTCCTCGGGGCCGCCGTGCAGATGGATCACGCAGGGAGCGGGTTCGCCGGGGCCACGTCCCGGCGCGCGGTAGTACCAGCCGTGCAGCGTCAGCCCGTCCCGTGCGGTCACGTCCACCGGCACCGGCCGCACGGGCGGACGGCCCGGCAGCACGGCGTCCTCGTCCCTCGACGACCACGGCGTGCGGAGGAGTTCGACACCGGAGGACAGCCACCACACGCCGGGGCGGCGCTGCGATCCGGACAGGGCCAGCAGCAGCCGCCCCCGGCCCGCACCGACGATGCGGGTGACGACTTCGTGCGGCAGCGGCACGGGATGGGGCGCGCCGACACCGCCCACGAGCGTGCCGGAGGGAGCCAGGTCGACGATCTCCGTCTCGCTCGCCCCCCGGACGTTCCAGGCCAGTGCCGCGGTGTGACCGTCGTCGGCGAAGGCCAGCAGCTCGAGTTCCGCTCCCTCTCGCTCGACCGCGGCGGACCAGGCGTGGGGACGGCCCTCGTCGTCGAGGCGTGCGGTGATCAGGGCCGCGAACTCGCGCTGGGCGTCGCTGCGCAGCCACAGCGTGTCTGCCCGGGGCGAGAACCGGCCGATCCACGGGTCGCCGTCGGCCACGGGCACGACGCACGTCGTGGCGAGATCCGTCGTGCGGACGACCACCGCCTCACGCCGACCGCGCGGTCCGCGGCGCAACAGGGCCAGCCTGCCGTCCGGGCTGAGGTCGCACACGCGCAGCGTCGCCGCGTCCCGCTCGGTGGCCAGCAGGACGGGGGCGGCCGCGCCGTCGGGGTCGATCAGATACGCCGACAGCCCGTCACCGAACCCGGCCGTCGGCGCGAGCAGGGGTGCGATGGACGGATGCCGGGTCTCGGCGGGCGCCGCGCCTTCGGCGGGCGGGCTCGTCCTCGGCTCCGTCGTGGTGAGCGGGGCCGGGCCGAGGAGTACGGCGTCGCCGCCACGGCCCGACCAGCCGGGCGGCAGTCCGCTGCCGGGGCCGCCGGCTGCGGCCGGCGCCTGGACGGCCGCGTCCGGCGGCGGACCGGCGGGGACGGCCACCGTCACCGCTACGGCCGATCCGTCGTGCGCCCAGCAGCCCAGGTAGGCCGTGGTGCCGGGTTCGGCTCCGGCCAGGATGCGGCGGTCGGTGCCGTCGGGTCGTACGCACAGCACCCGTGAGTGCTCGCCGCCGCCGGGGGCGGTGGTGTAGGCGATCCAGCGGCCGTCGGGCGACCAGGACACCTCGCGGACGGGGTCGGGTCCGGCGTCGAGGAGCCGTACCTCGCCGCCGTCGACGGGCCCCGCCCACAACTGCGGCACTCCTCCCCGGTCGCAGATGAAGGCCACCTGCTTGCCGGCGGGATCGGCCGACGGGTACCAGCAACCGTGCGCGGTGAGCCGCGTCGTGCCCTCGCGCGGGCCCGAGGCGTCGGTGAGGGGCACATGGGCGGGGGCGGCGTACGGCACGCCGCTCTCCCCGTCCGGGTCCGGGGCGGCGAACGACAGGCCGGGCCGCTTCGGATCTCCGAAGGTCCGCGGGGCCGTGAACGCCTGCGCGCCCGTGAAGGCCTGCGGGCTCGCGGAGGACTGCGGGCTCTCAGAGGACTGCGGGGCCGCGAAGGCCTGCGGCTCCGCGAAGTGCTGCGGGTCCGTGAAAGCCTGCGGGCCCGTGAAGGTCCGCGGGGGGACCCGCCCGTGCGGATCGGGGGCCGGCCTCGGGGCGCCGTCGGTGATGCGTTCGCCGGTCATATTCCGTGCGTCTGAAGCCATGTCTCCAGCAGAGCCACCTGCCACAGGGCGTTCGCCCCGCGCCTGGTCCGGTGTTCTTCGGGGGCCGCCAGCAGTTCGGCGACGTACGCGTCCTGGAAGAGTCCGCGCCGCCGAGCCTCCGGGGCCCGGAGGGTGTCGCGGACCCGCTCCAGGACGGGCCCGGCCATATGGGTGATCGCCGGGACGGGGAAGTAGCCCTTGGGCCGGTCGATCACCTCGTGGGGCAGCAGCTTGCGGCCCGCTTCCTTCAGCACGCCCTTGCCGCCGTCGGCCAGTTTCAGCTCCGGCGGGCAGGCGGCCGCCAGTTCCACGAGTTCATGGTCCAGGAAGGGCACGCGGGCCTCCAGGCCCCAGTCCATGGTCATGTTGTCGACCCGTTTCACCGGATCGTCGACGAGCATGACGTGGGTGTCCAGTCGCAGGGCGGCGTCCAGCGCCGTGTCCGCCCCGGGCGCCGCCATGTGCTCCCGGACGAAGCGGCCGGAGACGTCGTCCGGCGGGAGCATGTCCGGTTGCAGGATGCGGGCGAGGTCCGCGTGGGGGCGGTCGAAATACGTCTCCGCGTACCGGTCGGCCGCGCCGGCCCGGTCCACGGCGGCCAGCTGCGGATACCAGTGGTAACCCGCGAAGACCTCGTCCGCTCCCTGCCCGCTCTGGACGACCTTCACCTCCTTGGCCACCTGTTCGGACAGCAGGTGGAACGCGACGACGTCATGGCTGATCATCGGCTCGCTCATCGCCGCGATCGCCCCGTCGAGGGCCGTCGAGACACGTGCGGAGGGCACCCGCAGCCGGTGGTGGTCGGTGGCGAACTCCCGGGCGACGAGATCGGAGTACGGGAACTCGTCCCCGTCCGTGCCGCCCTCCGAGTCGAAGCCCACGCTGAACGTCGCCAGGTCCCGCTGGCCCTCGTCGGCCAGCAGCGCGACGATCAGACTCGAGTCCAGGCCACCGGAGAGCAGGACCCCGACCGGCACGTCGGCGACCATCCGCCGGCGCACGGCGGTGCGCAGGGCGTCGAGCACCGCGTCGCGCCACTCGTCCGGCCCCATGTCCGCGTACTCGGGACGGCGGGTGTACGACGGCTGCCAGTAGCGGTGGTCCCGGTGGCTGCCGTCCGGCTCGACCACGCGTACGGTGGCCGGCGGCAGCTTGCGCACACCCTTCAGCACGGTGTGGGGCGCGGCCACCGTCGCGTGCCAGCTGAGGTACTGGTGGACGGCCACCGGATCCAGCGAGGTGTCGACGTCGCCGGCCGCGAGCAGGGCGGGGAGCGACGAGGCGAACCGCAGGCGCCCGGGAGTCCGGGCCAGATAGAGCGGCTTGATGCCCAGCCGGTCGCGCCCCATGATCAGCCGGCCGGTCCGGTGCTCGGCGAGCACGAAGGCGAACATCCCGTGGAAGTGGTCGACGCAGTCGGTCCCCCACTGCCGGTACGCCTTGAGGACGACCTCCGTGTCGGAGGTCGACTCGAATCGGTGTCCGAGATCGAGCAGTTCCTCGCGCAGCGCCCGGTAGTTGTAGATGCATCCGTTGAACACGCCGGTGACCTGCTGTTCTGCGTCGGTCATCGGCTGCGCGCCGAGCTCGGACAGGTCGATGATCTTCAGTCGCCGGTGGGCCAGCGCCACGGGGCCGTGGGACCATACTCCCTGGCCGTCGGGGCCGCGGGCGGCGAGCTGGTCACTCATACGCCGGACGGCCGCGAGATCGGGCCGTTCACCGTCGAAACGTATCTCTCCGCTCAGGCCGCACATCACGCACCACCTCCCCGGCGTGCGATCAGTACCTGGGCCTGGGTGGTCGACATGTACTGCTTCACCTCACGAAAACGCACCGCTACGAACCACCCAACACAGGGTTCCCAGGTGCCCGGCGAATACGCATGGGCCGCGTCGGTGCCCCCGACGAGCCGCAGGTGAGCGGCGCGCTTGGGAGTGGCACACCGGTGGAGTCGCAGAACACCCGACCGTGGCATGCCGGCGCCGTCGGCACCTGGCCGCGGGCGACCGCGAAGCAGCACACACGCGGCCGGGCACGGGCCCTTCAGGGTCCGCGACCGGCCGTGCTCGGCCCGGCCGGGGAGCGGGCCGAGCACGGCCGGGGAGCGGGCCACGGCACCGGTCCCCCGCCGGTCGTGCGGGCGGGTCATGCGCCGGTGGGTGCCTCCTCGCCGAAGCGGGCGTGCATCCGCCGCGTGTGGTCCACGTGCCGTGCCGGGCCGGTCAACCGCACCGTCGCCGTCAGGCGTGTGTCGGTGCTGGAGGCCGACAGCCGCAGCTCCAGCGCGCCCGGTTCCACGACGCGCCGTCCGTCACGGCCGGTGAAGGAGGCGAGGTCGGCCGGGACGGTGACGCGCAGCCGACGGGACTCGCCCGGGGCCAGCGGGACGCGGGTGTAGCCGATGAGCCGCTGCACCGGCTGGACCACGGAGGCGACCGGGTCGTGCAGATACAGCTGGACGACCTCGGTGCCGGGCCGCTCCCCCGTGTTGCGCACGGTGAACGCGAGGGAGAACTCCCCGCCGGTGTCCGCCTCGGGCGAGTCCACCGTCAGACCGTCCCAGCGGAAGGACGTGTACGACAGGCCGTGTCCGAAGGCGAACGCCGCGGTGGGATCGACGTTGGACACGTCGCTGGCCTGGGCGAGCCGGGCACCGAGATAGGTGGCGGGCTGCGCGCCGGTGCCGCGGGGCACGCTGACGGGCAGCCGTCCGCAGGGTCCGGTACGGCCGCTCAGCACACCGGCGAGGGCGGTGGTCCCCTCGACGCCGGGGAAGAAGGACTGCACGATCGCCGCGGCCTCGTCCACCGCACGGCCCAGGGCGTAGGGGCGGCCGGCGAGCAGGACCGTCACCACCGGGGTGCCGGTGTCGAGCAGCGCGTCGAGCAGCTGCTGCTGGGCCCCGGGCAGGGCCAGTGACTCGGTGTCGCAGCCCTCGCCGCTGGTGCCCCGGCCGAAGAGGCCGGCCCGGTCACCGAGCGCGGCGACGACGACGTCGGCGTCGCCCGCGGCGCGTACCGCCTCGGCGATGCCGGAGACGTCGCCGTCGTCCACGCCGGTGCCCCGCACGAGGGTGATCCAGGCCTCGGGGAACTCGCGGCGTACGGCGTCGTACAGCGTGGGCAGGTCGATGCCGGGCGGCGTGTCCGGGTGGTGGACGCCGACGTGCTGGGGGAAGGAGTAGCAGCCCAGGACGGCCGAGGGCGCGTCGGCGTTGGGGCCGACGAGGGCGATGCGGCGCGGTGCGGTCAGCGGCAGGGTGCCGTCGTTGGCGAGGAGCACGACCGCTTCCTCGGCCACCGTGCGGGCCAGCTCGCGGTTGACGGGCGTGTCCAGGTCGACGGTGCCGCGCAGGGCGTCCGGGTCGTCCAGCTCGGCGCCGTCGAGCGCGGCCGGGACCGGGCTCCAGCCGGCGTCCAGCAGACCCAGCCGCGCCTTCTGGGTGAGCACCCGGCGCAGTGCGCGGTCGATGAGTGACTCCGGCACCCGGCCCGCCGAGACGGCCTCGAGCAGCGGCTCGCCGAAGGTCTTCACGGTGGGCAGTTCGACGTCGACGCCGGCGCGCAGGGCGGTGCCGGCCGCCTCGGACCAGTCGTCCGCGACCCCGTGCAGGATCTTGAGGAAGCCGATGCCGAAGTAGTCGGCGACGACCGTGCCGTCGAAGCCCCAGGTGTCGCGCAGCAGCCCGGTGAGGAGGTCCTCGTCGGCGGCCGACGGCATGCCGTCGGTGTCGGTGTAGGCGTGCATGACGGAGCCGGCCGCGCCCTCGGTCACAGCCATCTCGAAGGGGGGCAGGACGATGTCGGCCCGTTCCCTCGGGCCCATGCCCACGGGTGCGAGGTTGCGGCCGGCGCGCGAGGCGGAGTACCCGGCGAAGTGCTTGAGGGTGGCGACGACACCGGCGGACTGCAGGCCCTGGACATAGGCGGTGCCGATGCTGCCGACGAGGTAGGGGTCCTCGCCGATGGTCTCCTCCACGCGTCCCCAGCGGGCGTCCCGCACCACGTCGAGCACGGGTGCGAGGCCCTGGTGGACACCGACGGACCGCATGTCGCGGCCGATGGCGGCGGCCATACGGCGGATCAGGCCGGGATCGAAGGTGGCACCCCAGGACAGGGGGACGGGATAGGCGGTCGCGCCCCAGGTGGCGAATCCGGCCAGGCACTCCTCGTGTGCCAGGGCGGGGATCCGGAAGCGGTTCCCGGCCGTGATCCGGGCCTGGGTGCGCAGCAGGGACAGCGCGCCGAGGGCGGGGTCGACGGGGGCGGTGCCGAAGGGCCGGGTGAGCTGTCCCAGGCCGGCCGGGAGGAGCGCGTCGAGGTCGACGGCCTCCTCCATGTCGTGCTGGTGCGGGGCGACTTCGCCGCCCTCGTCGGAGGCGCCGACCCAGACGCCGAACAGCTGGGCGATCTTCTCCTTCAGGGTCATGGCCTCGATCAGCGCGGACACCCGGGTGCCGGTGTCCTGGGCCGGGTCGTTCCAGAGGGGGACTTCGGGGGTGGTCTCTACGGCCACGTTGGCGGTCACTTTCCTCCCACGCCCATCAGGCCCTGTACGAGGGCCCGGCGGGCGAACAGGTAGACGAGCAGGACGGGCACCATGGACAGCGTCACCGCGCCGAGCAGGCCGGGGATGTCGACGCCGTGCTCGGTCTGGAAGTTGTACAGACCGAGGGTGATCACCTTGGTGTTGTCGGACTGGGTCAGCACGAGCGGGAACAGGAAGCCGTTCCACGCCTGGAGCGCGGAGAACACCACGATGGTGGACAGGCCGCCGCGGCAGAGCGGGACGACGAGCTGGAAGAACATCCGGCGCGGAGTCGCGCCGTCCACGGTCATGGCCTCGAACAGCTCCGGGGAGATGTCGCGCATGGCGCCGCTGAGGATGAGCGCCGACATCGGCAGGCAGAACGCCGCGGTGGGCAGGATGACCCCCAGCAGGTTGTCGTACAGGCCCGCCTCGCTGATCAGGTAGAACATCGGGACGATCACGGCCTGGGCGGGGATGGCGAGGCCCAGCAGGAAGAGCCGGAAGACGTGCGAGGTGACGCGGCTGCGGCTGCGCACGATCGCATAGGCCAGCGGCGGGACGAGCAGCAGGACGACGGCCACCACGCAGACGGTCACGAGGATGGTGTTGAGGAAGTACCGGCCGAAGCCCGAGTCGAACGCCCCGGTGTAGTTGTCCAGGGTGAAGTCGCCGGGGAAGGACACCGGTCCGTTCTTCGCGTAGTCCTGCCGGGTGCGCAGCGTCGCCGACAGCATCACGTACAGCGGCAGGCCCACGAGGACCAGCCAGACGATCGAGCCCGCTCCGGCGAGGTGGTTGGGGCGGCGCCTCATGACACGCCCTCCATGGTGCTGCGCATCTTGTCGTAGCCGGAGACGCGCACGACGACCAGCGAGACGACGGTGGCCGCGACCACCAGGCACAGGGCGATGGCCGAGCCGGCGCCGAAGTCGAAGCCCTTGAAGGCCTTTTGGTACATGTAGTAGGCGCTGATCGTGGTGTCGCTGCCGGGTCCGCCCTGGGTGAGGATGAGGACCGTCTCGAAGGTGGTGAGGCCGCCGACGATCATCAGGATCATCGAGGTGATGACCGAGGTGCGCAGCTGCGGCAGGGTGATGTGGAAGAACTGGCGGTAGCGGCCGGCGCCGTCGATCGCGGCCGCCTGGTACAGCACCTGCGGGACGGCACGGGCGGCGCCCTGGTAGATCAGGGTGTGGAACGGGGTGAACTGCCAGGTGCTGACGAACGCCAGCACCCCGATGGCCGTGGTCTGCTTGCCGAACAGGTTCCCGTCGCCGAACAGCCAGGTCATCCGGGCGGGGATGCCGAAGTTGGGGTCGAGGAGCGCCCGCCAGAGCACGGAGACGGCGGTCGAGGACAGCAGCAGCGGGACGAAGTAGATCGCCGACAGCACGGCCCGGTTGCGCTGGTGCCCGGCGGCCCACACGCCGAGCAGGATGCTCAGCGGTGTCTGGAGGGCCACGCCGAGGGCGGTGAGCAGCAGGGTGAGCCAGATGCTCTTGATCATCACGGGGTCGTCGAGGATGCGGGACCAGTTGTCGGTGCCGACGAACGTCGGTGAGCCGAGACCGTTCCAGCTCATGAAGGACAGTACGGCGACCATGATCAGCGGGACGACGGCGAACAGGGCGAAGAACACCGTGGCGGGCAGCGCCCACAGGAAGCCCGGGCGGGTGCCGTGTGCGGCGTGGGCGGCCTCGGGCTGCCGCCGCCGGGGCGCGCGCCGGCCCTCGGCGGCGGGCGGAGCGCTCGTGGTCTGGGTGGTCATGAGCGCGGTCACTCGGTGGGGAGGGCCTGCATGGCCTTGATGAATCCGTCGGTGTCGAGCTGCCCGTTGAAGAACTGCTGGACGGCCTGGTGGATCGGCGTCATCGCGGACGGCGGGTACGCCTGGTCCCAGGACAGCTGGAACGACGTGGCCTTGGCGACCAGGTCGTACTGGAAGCGGGAGTACGCGGGGCTGGCCGAGGTGCCGAGGAACTGCGGGGTGTTGGTGGTGGTCGGCAGGTTGCCGATGGCGAGCTGGGCCTTGACGAACTCGTCGGAGTACATGAGCTTCAGGAAGGCCGCGACGGCCTCGGGGTGCTTGGTCTTCTTCAGCACCGAGTAGAAGTTGTTGGTGTTGCCGACGACGTTGCCCGCGTCGCCCTTGCCGCCGGGGATCGTCGGGAAGGTGGTGTAGCCCAGGCCCTTGGCGGCGAAGTCCGCGGCGTCCTGCTGCTGTTGGGCGTAGTACCAGGAGCCCATCAGCTCGAAGCCGGCCTTCCCGGACGCCACGAGCGCCGGGGAGGCGCCGTTGGTGTACTTCACCGAGTCGTAGTTGGTGCCGAAGGCCCCGGCGTCGACCAGTTGCTTGAGCATGCCGAGGGCCTTCTTGCTGTCCGGGCTCGCCCAGGCGTCCTTGTCCCCGCCGAGGGCCTTCTCGAACAGGCCGGGTCCGGCGACGCGGTCGTAGACGTACTCGAACCACATCAGCGTCGGCCACTGGTCGCCGCCGCCGAGGGCGATCGGTGTGACGCCCTCGCTCTTCAGTTTCCGTACCGCGTCCAGGAGTTCGTCCCAGGTCCTGGGCGGCTGGACGCCCGCCTTGTCGAGCACCTGCTTGTTGTGGAACAGCAGCACGGGCTGGGTGCCGCGCATCGGTATTCCGTAGGGCTTGCCGTCGACGACCGCGCTGTTGAACACCGACGGCAGGAACTTGTCCTTCAGGCCGGGGTCCTGCTTGATGAAGTCGTCCAGCGGCGTCAGCAGGCCCGCCTTGACGAACGGCTGGATGGAGCCGCCGCCCCAGTTGAAGAAGATGTCCGGCGCCTGGGGGGTGTTGATGATCGTCTGCAGCTTCTGCTGGTAGTCCGCGCCGGGGATGGTGTCGAGGACGGCCTTCACGTCCGACGTCTTGTTGAAGGTGTCGACGATCTGCTTCTCGACCTTGTTGCTGGCGTCCCCGTAGACCAGCACATGGATCCTGCCGTCGTTCGCCGATCCCCCGCCGCTGCCGTTTCCGCAGGCCGCGACGGTGCCCACCAGGGCGAGCGTCGCGGCGCAGGCGAGCGTCCGCGCCATCCGTGTACGCATGGTCCTCTGCCTTCCGAAAGTTTCGACGTACATGCCGAAAGTCATGCGGCTGGACAGTAGGGCGGAAGGGAGGACGTGGTCAACGGTCGTGCACGCGCGCAGCCAAACCGTTACCGCGAACGAGGGGCTCTTCTGCGGCGCGCGGCGCCAAGGGAAGCCGGGCCACCTCTGCGGCCGGAGCGGGGAAGGTCGTCACCCAGGAGTCCGACTGTTTCGACGCAGATCAACGGTCGTTCGAAGGCTTCCGCGGGTTCCGTCGGGCGTAGCGACGGGCGATCGGCTCGGCGCTCAGCCCGTGGAGGACGATGCTGGCGAGGACGGTCATCACCATCGCCGGGGAGATGAACTCCGCCTGCCGCGCGGGCAGCTCGACGACCGCGAGCGCCCCGAACACGATCGAAGTCACCCCGCGTGGCCCCATCCACCCCAGGAACAGCCTGTCGGCGAACCCGATGTCGGTGCCCGTCAGGGAGAGCAGCACGGGCACCAGGCGCACCAGCACCACGGCGACGAGTCCGTAGAGCACCACGGCGACGGGCACGTCGCCCCCGAACACCTCGTTGACGATCTGCCCGAAGACGAACCACAGCGCGAGGGAGAGCAGGGTGACCAGGTCGTCGGTCATCTCCACGGCGGTCTCGGGCAGGTGCCGCATCGCCGGGGCGAAGCTGACACCGGCCACGAACGAGGCCACGAACCCGTTGCCGCCCACGGCGCCGGACAGGGTGTACGCGGCGACGGGCACGGCGAACACGCCCAGCCGCACCGCGGTCGGGCGGGTCCACCCGTGCCGCCAGGACCTGCCCAGCAGCCATCCGCTCGTCCCGCCCACCACGACCCCGGTGGCGAGGGCCCACGCCGACGCGACGACCGCCGTCAGCAGCGCGTCGACATAGTCGGTGTGCGTTCCGTGTGCCTCGACGCCCAGAGTGATGCACAGCAGGAACACCGGGGAGAGGATGCCGTCGTTGAGCCCTCCCTCGACGTTCAGCACCTCCCGCAGCCGGCCGGGGATCCGGCGGTCGCGGACGACGGACGCGGTCGGCGCGAGGTCGAGTGGCACGACGACGGTCGCCAGGACGGCGAGCAGCCACAGGGGCTGGGCGGGGAAGAACAGGTACCCGACCGCGAAGGCCGCGCCGAGGGTGAGCGGCAGGGCGATGCCCAGCAGCCGTACGAACAGGCCCCGGTCCCGTCTGATGACCGACAGGGGGACCTCAACGGCGTCGACGAACAGCAGCAGCGCGAGCACGACCTCGACGGCGTGCTCGAACGCCTTCGTGTCGAAGTCGAAGTGCAGCGGCGGATCCGACCCGGCGGTCAGCGCGACGCCGGCCCCGATCATGGCGATGGGCGCGGTGATGCTCCACCGGGAGAGCCGGTGCGCGAGCAGCGACCAGACGAACAGGATTCCCGCGATGACCGCTACGGCGAGCACGGCGCCCCGCCTTCCCAGACTGCACGCTCCGATTCCGCGCAGAGCCTAGGACACGTGATCCACTTCCCGGCCCCGCCACTGCCCGGCACGCACGGAAAACCGCCCGGGCAGTGGCGTCACGACGGGCGCGAGCGGCTCAGGTGGTGGTGCCGGGGTCGGTGCGGGTGGCCGCGTCCAGCCGCCCGACCAGGTCGCGCAGGACGGGGCCGTACTCGGGGTGGGCCAGTGCGTGGGCCATCTGGGCGACGAGGTAGTCGGCCGGGTTCCCGGTGTCGTACCAGGTGCCCCGGATGACCTGCCCGTAGACGGCGCGGTCCGCGGCGTAGGCGTTGATCGCGTCGGTCAGGTAGACCTCGCCGACCGGGCGGCCGCCGTCCCGGGCCTCGTACCAGCGGCGGGTCTGCTCGCGCAGTTCGTCCACGATGCCCGGGGTGACCACGTAGCCGCCGATGGCCGCGAACGCCGAGGGGGCGTCGGCCGGCTCGGGCTTCTCCACCAGGCCGGTGATGCGCACCTGGCCCTGGCCCAGGTCCTCCTTGACGATGGGCACGCCGTAGCGCCGTGAGTCGGCGGGGGCCATGGGCATGAGCGCCAGGACCGGGCAGCCGGTCTGCTCGTAGGCGCGGATCAGCTGCTGGGCGCGCGGCACCTCGGCGACGAACACGTCGTCGGGCCACAGGACGAGGACCGGCTCGTCACCGAAGGCACGGGCGGCGTTGAGGACGGGGGTGCCGTTGCCGTACGGGCCGTGCTGGTCGAGGTAGGTGATGTGGCCCTCGCGGGCCAGCTCGGCGACCTCCTCGACCGCGTCGGCGTACGCCGTCTTGCCGTCGGCCCGCAGCTGCCGCACCAGGGCCGGATTGGGCCGGAAGTGGTCCTGGATCAGGGACTTTCCGCCGGAGACGACGATGGTGATGTCGGTGATCCCGGAGTCCACCAGCTCCCGCACCGTGTGCTCGATGACCGGCTTGTCGCCGACCGGGAGCATCTCCTTGGGGATGGCTTTGGTCAGGGGCAGCAGGCGGGAGCCGAGCCCGGCGGCGGGGATCACGGCCCTGCGGATCGTCGGGGGCATCAGGTCTTCCTCGGTCGGTCGGACGACGCGCCGCGCCGGCCGGCACGGTACATCCCGACGCTACGCCGGAACCGCCCCCGTTTCACCGAACCGGCACCCCCGGCGAGAGATGAGCCGCGACACGCCGGATCGTCCCGGGGTTGCCCTCGCAGAGGTGGGCCCGCGTCCCCGCCCCCGGCTCAGAACCAGTGCACGCAGTGCGGGGGGTGCTCGGTGCGGAAGAGGGTGTCGGCGTGGGTGGGCGCGGCCGGGTGGTGGGCCCGGATGTGGCCGGCGCGTATGAGGGTGCTCGGGGTGGTGCCGCCCAGGTAGAGGGAGCCCAAGTCGGCCACGTCCAGGGTGAGGTCGGGCTCCCGGTCCGTCGGGACGCAGTCGGCCTTGCCGTCCCGGACGGTCAGCAGATGGCGGCCGTGCTCGCCGAGGAACGGGTCCTCCACGTCGAGGACGAGCTCACCGTCGGTGAGCCAGCCGCGTGCGGTCAGCGCGCGCGGGACGTCCAGCAGCCGCACCCAGAGCCAGTCGGTGTCGCCGCTCACCTCGCCGGCCCGGAAGTCCGCGAGCTGCCAGCGCAGCGGGTGGCCGGGCGGGAAGTGCTTGAACACGACCTCGGTGACCAGGTCGTGCGCGAGCAGGAACCGGGCCAGGGCGGTGAAGACGGCGTCGTCGGTGGCGATGGTCTCGTCGACGGTCAGGGTGGCGGGCTCGCCGAGCGCGTAGCTGGCGTAGCCGTCCGGTACGCCGTCGGCGTCGCGGTGCACGGCGACGTAGCGCTGCGCCGGGGACACCGGCGGCTGACCCGCGCCCGACTCCCACCAGCGGTGCGGCCGGGACAGCGCGCCGGGCCGGCTGCGGCGGTACCGGTCGTAGACCTCCTCCAGGAGATCACCGCACTCGGCGCGCCTCAGCACCTCGACCCGGCCGGCGTCCGCGCCGTCGGCCGTCCCTCGCGCCCGGGGCGCGGCGAGGGCGGCCCGGTGACGCGGCACCGTCAGCCGCTGGGTGTAGGTCGCCGGTCCGTACCCGAACCGGCCGTAGATGGGCGCCTCGGAGGCCAGCAGCACGGACAGGAACTCCCCTCGGGCCCGCAGCTCGGCGAGCTGGTGCCGCATCATCGCGCTGAGCACGCCCCGGCGTCGGTGCGAGGGCACCACCCCGACGGCCGTCACCCCGGCGGCGGAGACGACGAAGCCACCGGGCAGGGTGAGCTCGAAGGAGTACGCACCGGCGGTGCCGACGGGCCGCCCGTCCGCCTCCACGGCGAGCAGGTTGCGGTCCATCTCGAGCGCCGACCACCACACGCCGCGGCCCTCTACCGGTGTCTCCGGGAATCGCGCGAAGGCGGCATGGAGCGTGTCGACGAAGACGTCCTGGTCCTGATCGGTCGTGGGACGAATCTCCACAGCTGCCGCGCCCTCCCCCGGGATTTTGGGCACCACGGCTCGTCGTGCCCCGCCACAGTGCAGCGTCGACCCGTGACAGGGGTCAAGCGAATTACGGCCCGTCGCCGGTGGTGGGGCACCGCGGCGCATGCCCCGCCCGCCGGTCACGGCTCCCGGTGCACGGCGCGGAAGGTCTCCAGCACCTGGAGCAGCGTGCGGGTGTCCTCGCGTCGCGTGCCCGGGGCGACCGTGGCCAGCAGGTCACCGACCGGCACCGGCTCGCGTCCGGACAGCGCGTCGGCCAGGCGGCGCACCTCGTGGTGGTCGAGAGGGGTGCGGGTCTCGTGACCGTTCGCCGCGCAGAGGGTGCCGGCGGGCGCGTCCGGGGCCCACCGGATGCGCGCGTGCCGGTCGCCGCGCACCCGGTCGGCGTCCGTGAGGGCGCGGGGGGTGGCGGCGGGCGGTACGGGTTCGAAGCCTCCCGCGGTCCAGCGGCGCAGGGAGAGCACGGTGACGCGGCGGCCCATCGCCACGGGGCCGGCGAACGCGTGCAGGGCGTGCACGGCGGTGGTGAACGCCTCGGGAAGCGCGGGCGCGAGCAAGCCGCCGCGGCCGGGGCCGGGCGCGGTCAGGGCGGCGTCCGGCGTGGCCGCCAGCGTGTCCAGGCCGCCGTGGCCCGCGAGCCGGGCCGGGTCGAGGTCGGCGAGCAGGTCCTCGACTTCGTAGCCCGTGTGGTGCTCGTCCCGGGGCACGCCGACGTTCACGCTGGTCGCGGGGGCGGCTCCGGCGCTCTCGCCGACGTGGTAGTAGTCGGCCGGCCAGTACAGCAGCTCGCCGGGGCCGACGTCGGCGTACAGCGACGCGGCGGTGTGGCGGGCGTAGTCGGTCTTCGTGGACACGGCCTCGTCCCACGGCCTGCCCGGCCAGAACCGCATCCGCTTGCGGCCGCGCAGGCCGAACATGAAGGTGGCGAAGCGGTCCTTGTGCACGCCGACCGGGCTGTGCTCGTACGTGCCGTGGAACAGGGTGGTGATCGCGCCGGTCAACGGCAGGCCGACGGCCCGCCAGAGGGGGTCGAAAAAGGCGCGCTCGCGGCACCACAGCGCGGGGTCGAAGGCGTGGAATCCGTTGACGACCAGGGCGTGCCGGCGGCCGTCCAGACGGGCGGCGAGCCGCGCGTCGTACGCGTCGAAGGAGCCGTCCTCGGCGGTCGGCAACACCCCGTCGGGGGCGTCGCGTTGGACCTGTTCGACGGTGAACTGCACATTGGGCGGCATACGGCCGTCGACGCGCGCCGGACGGCTGCCGGCCACGGCGGCCCGGAACACCTCCGACGCGTCGAAGGGCGCCGGAGTCACGGAACGGAACAGCACCGGGCGCCGGTCCCAGTACCGCTCGACGAGGGTGTCCCAGGAGAACTCCGCCTCGACCGCCAGGATCGCTTCCTCACTCATGCCGTGTCCGTCCTCCCGGCCGTGTCCACGCCCCGCAGGGTGTGCAGTTTCTCCAGCAGGGCGAGGACCTGGTGCTCGCGCCCGGGCCCCGCTGCGGCGCACAGGTCCGCCACCGTGCGGGTGCCGTGCTCCCGCAGCAGGTCCAGGACCCGTTCGCCGAGCGCGCCGCGCAGGGAGAAGGCGTGGCCGTCGACGGCCCAGACGCAGCCCTGGCCCTCGTCGAGGGCCATGCGCACGACGGGCGAGGCGGGCCGCAGACGGTCGCCGGGAGCGAGGCGGACCGGGGGCCGTGGCGCGGGGGCGGGTTCCAGGGCGGCGGCGCTGACCCTGCGGGCCCACAGGACACGCAGGACGACCCCGAGCCGGTCCTCGCCGGTCACCTCGCGCAGAGCGGCCCCCGTCTCCCCCAGTTCGGGCACCTCGGGCGCCCGCGCCTCGTCATCGGAGGGCGGATACGGCAGGTAGGGCACCCGGTCGTGGCCGCGCCGCTCGTGCAGCATCCCGGCGACGACGTCCTTCACGGCCTCGGTCAGCAGACGGGCGTCGGACGGCACCAGCAGCCGCAGCGCCAGGGTCCGCGGACCGTAGCGCAGGGCGTGCGGTCGTCCCGCCGGCCAGTGCAGCAGCTCCCCGGCCCGGGCTGTCGTCGTGGGTCCGTCCTGGTCGCCGGCCGGGACGGCGGTGACGCTGCCGCGCAGCACCCAGACCAGAGCCGCGTGCACCGGCTCCCGCCGCAGGCCGTCGCCGTCCGTGATGCCCTGGCCCAGGGCGAGTTCGGTGACGACCGGCAGCACGGGGTGCCCGATCCGCTCCCACAGGGGTACGACCAGCTCGCGCACCTGGGTCCACAGGGTGTGGTCGAGCAGGAGCGGCTGCTCGACGGCGAGCAGCCGGCCGGTGCCGTTCAGGCGGGCGTCGAGGCGCTCGGCGTACTGCTCGGCCGTGCCGTCCTCGGGGCCGGGCAGCAGGTCGCCCGGGGCCCGGATGCGCCCGCCCTCGACGAGGAACCGCACGTCGGGCAGGGCCCGGAACCGGGTGCCGGCCCGGAACGGGTGCGCCGCCTCGACCATGACCCCGTACGCGCGGTCGGCGCCGAGGGCCCGCGGCCCGCCCGGCGCGGGCAGCACGGCGGGTGCCCGCAGCCAGTGCCGGGCGGCGAAGTCGTCCCAGGCGGCGGTCAACCGCTCGGGGGCAGGTAGCGGCGACGCAGGCGCGCGGCGTAGCGGGCGAGCGGTTCCATCCCCAGGCTGCGGCGCAGTTCGTCCACCCGGTCGGGCTGTTCGATGGGACACGGCTCCAACTGCCCTTCAGCCATGCGGAACTTGGTCCCGTACACCTGCGGCCTGCCTTCACCGACGCGGAGCGCGTCGGTGACGTACGCGACCTGACGCCACGGCAGGTCACCGTCCACGGCGGCCTGTTCGACGAGGTCCAGGCACGCGTGCTGAAAGGCCGACGGCCCTTCCGCGTGCTGGACGAGCCGGCAGGCGGCGGCCGCGGCCGCCGGGCCGACGAGGGCATGTCCCGGCCAGCCGTGCGTCGCCACGACGTCCGCCAGCCAGCGCATGCCCGCCTCGGTCAGGGCACGCAGCCGCTTCTCCGTCTCCTCGTCGGCGAAGCCGGAGGCGACCCAGCGTTCGCGCAGGGCCGCGTCCGTCCGGTCGGTGCGCAGCAGCCGGCGCCGCACCTCCGGCACCGGAGCGGGACGGACGAAGGGCTCCGTGCGGATCCGTACCGTGTCGCCGGCCCAGCTGTACACGATCCGCCGCCCCGCTGCCGCCCAGGTGAAGCGGACCTCGCCGGTGTGGCGGTCGGTGACCTGGACGCGGACGCCGTCGCCGTGGAACGTGCCGGGCCCTGCGGTGTCATGGGCGTAGGCGACGGCGTCGCGCAGTGCCACACCCAGCCCGGCCAGGTCGCGGCCGCGGTCGTCCGCGACGGCCGGGGACGGCGGCCAGGCGGGGTGCGGGTCGCCGGGCAGGGGAAGGTGTGTCGTCTCCTCGGTGCGGAGCAGGGGGCCGCCGTGCGCGGAGCGGAAGAAGTAGGGGACGTCCCCGGCGTCGAGCTGGGTGCTCTCGGCCGGGCCGAATCCGGTGGCGGATCCGGGAGCGGTCGCGGTGAGCCGGTCGGCGAGGGCCTCCGTGTACGCCGCCGTCGGCTTGAGCAGCACGCGCACATACGTGTCCGCCGGGGCCTGGCGGAGGAAGGCGCGGACGCGGTCGTGGTGGCGCGACATCAGCGTCCACGCGTCGAACATGCCGCGCAGGAAGGAGGGCAGGTACGGCCCGTAGCCGGTGCGGCCCCACCTGTCGGACACGACGGTGCGGGAGCCGGCGCGGGTGCAGGGCCGGCGTCGCCGTACGAGCCGCAGGCCTGCGTCGGCGGTCTCGGTGAAGCAGGCCACCGGTCCGTCGACCGTGCACCAGCGGGCTCTGTCCTCCAGTCCGGGGTGATGGTGGTCCCCGGCGGCGGTGTCGGCGACGAGCCCGGTGTCGTACAGGCGCGGCAGCGGCGTGAGGAAGATCTCCAGGTCGACCGGGTGGAACAGGGGCTCGGGGTCCTCCGGCCGGGTCCCGGCCAGGAGGTTGCCCTCGCCGAGGTCGGCGATGCCGAAGCGGAACGCGGCGGCGGCGAGGGAGCCCGCCCGGTGCCAGAACCGTTCCGCCTGCCGGCGTCCGAGGCGGGTGCCGTACAGCCGCCGGGTGGGCACCGAGCGGATCACGCCCCACTGCGCGGGCGGCTCGATCCACTCCTGCCAGGTGTAGTGCCGTCCGTCGGGGCCGGTGCCCGGTGTGCAGCGCAGCACGGGCAGGCGGACGGGGCCGGACGCGGGCGGGAGGCTGTTGAGGAGGGCGAACACGGACGTGTCCGGGGTGAGGAACAGGACTTCGCCGCCTGCCGGGCGTGGCTTGTAGGCGATGCTGCCGCCGCCGCTCAGACGCACCCGCAGCACCCGGCGCCGGCCGTTGTGGGTCTCTCCGTCCTGTGCTTCGATGCCCGTCACCGGCAGCCGCAGCGAAGGCCGGCCGAACCAGGAGGTGCCGGTGGACGGGTCGCCGGAGAGGCCGATGTCCCGGGCGAGGCGCTCCAGGAACCGGTCCAGAAAAGCCGTCCAGCGGGCGCACTCCTCCTCGGCCGGGTAGGCGGCACCCGCGGCGCACGCGGTGAACGCCTCGCTCACCAGCGGCCCGAACAGCGCGCCGGCGGTGACGTCGAGGACGCCCGGGGCGAGCAGCCCGGCGGTGCGGTCCGCGGTACGGGCGGTGGTGCGGCGGCACCAGGCGTCAAGGGTGTCCAGCAGCGTGCCGAGCGGGGCGAAACGGGGCGTGGCGAGCGCCGCCGCCAGCAGTTCGGCGTCCCTCTCACCGGCCGGGAAGCGGTCGTGGGCGAGCAAGCCGTCCTCGAGCGGCCGCAGCACCGGCGGGAACAAGGGGCCGGCGGTGCCCGCCCGCACGGCCTCGATCACCTTGCGGACGGCGGTGCCGTGCACCGGGGCGCTTCCCCGACCGGTCGGCGCGACGGACTCCCACAGGACCTCGGTCATGGCGTCCTTCCTGCGAGGTGCCGTCCCGCCGGAAGCGGGACGGCACCCGGTTGCCGTGCCGTGGCGGCCGGTGTCCCGGCCGCGGCCGGCGTCAGATGCAGTAGACGCGGATACAGGTGCCGGGCGTCGCTCCGGAGCGGGCCGGGATCTCCTGCTCCAGCTCGCCGATGACGAGGTCGAGCTCCTCCTCGGCGGAGGCGAGGGCTTCGGTGCGGGACTGGCCTTCGTGGGTGGTGGCCTGGTTCACGGTGGTCCTCCTGGATCGTCAAGAGACACTCGGTGATGCCGCGACAACCCGGCCGAGCTTAGGCAGCCGCAGACGCGGGAAACAGAGGCGGAAGCGATGACTTCTCGCCAATTACCGACCGTGCGGAAAACAAGAAAAAGGGGGGACAGGTTCCGCTCGAAGGGGCGGACCGAGTTCCGCTCACTGCCCTTGCGGCGCCCCTGCGGGAGCGGTCTGGCCGAGGCCACGGGCCGAGGGCGTGCCGGCGCCTCTCAGCCCACCCACTCGCGCAGCAGGCGCTCCCGCTCCGCCCGGCCGGGCGAGCCGCCTTCCCAGGCGCGACCCCACTGCGACATCGCCGCCAGCGTGGTGGCCATCGTCGCGGCGCCCTCGGTGAGGCGGGCCAGCAGGGCGCGCGAGAGGTCGGCCTCCGCCGGGGAGTAGCCGACGGCCGCGGCGGTGTACGCCGTCAGCTCGTGGTCGCCGCCGGGTGTTCCCACGCGCAGAGTCATCACCGGCGGGGTGTCGTCCGTCAGCGCCGGACCCATGGGCATGGCCAGGTTCGCGACCGTGTCCACGGCGAAGTCCCGCACCGCGCCGATCTGCCGCTTCAGGGTCTTCACCGGCACGTCCGCCACGGTCAGGGCACGCACGTCCTCCCACAGGAAGAAGCCGGACTGCCGGTCGCCGAGGGCCACCACGCCCTCCGGGGTCAGACGCACCCCGGGCGCCAGACCGGAGGGCTTCGCGCCCAGGTACACGTCGCCCTCGGCGATCCAGAACAGGCCCACCATGGCCATGGCTTGCTCACTTCCCCCCGAACGGCGAGGCGCCGTCGTGTCACACAGCAAAGGATCAGGTCGTCCTCAGCAACGTGCCGACGACCCGGGAAGTTCCCCTGGCCGTCGCCGGCTCACACCGGTTCGGGCTGCGGCTCCGGTTGCCGCACGGGAACGGCCGCCGGTTCCCAGAGTCTGGTGGTGCGGACGTAGCCGTAGATCACCGAGCCCATGGCCAGGAGGAGAAGCGGCCCGAACAGAGCCGCGTGCCCGGCCAGTTCCCGCGGCAGAAAGCGGTACGACAGCAGCAGCGCGGTGAAGACCGTGGCGCCGTGGGCGACCAGTCCGATGCCCGGGCGGTCCCAGCCGCGGTCGAAAGCGCGCAGTCCCCCTTCGACGGTGAGCGCGAACACCACGCCGGCGACGAGGTCCACGCCGTAGTGATAGCCGAAGCCCAGCGTGGCGCAGAGGGTGGCGACGAGCCAGAACGCTCCCGCGTGACGCAGGAGCCGTGGGCCCTTCCGGGAATGGATGAAGATCGCGGTCGCCCACGCCGTGTGCAGGCTGGGCATGCAGTTGCGGGGGGTGAGGTCGTCGTAGGGCACCGGGTGCAGGGCGGTGATCTGCGGCGGTGTGTGGGGCCACAGGTTGGCCACCGCCCACTGCACGCCGCCGGTGCCGGAGGCGCCCGGGCCGTAGGCGAAGACCGGGCCGACCACGGGGAAGATCATGTACACGGCCGGGCCGAGGAGGCCGATCAGCAGGAAGGTGCGCACCAGGTGATGACGGGGGAAGCGGCGCTCGGCCGCCACGTTCCGCAGCTGGTACAGCGCGACGACGATCGCGGCCACCGCCAGCTGCGCGTAGACGACGGCGAGGAGATGGGTGCCGATCGGACCGGTGGCCTCCAGGAGCCGCCCGGCCAGCCACGACGGGTTGCCCAGTGCGTGATCGGCGGTCGCCACGTACGGGTCGAGCACCGTCGGATGGGCCTTCGCCGTGACCAGCAGCCAGGTGTCGCCCGTCTTGCGGCCGGCCACCAGGAGCAGCCCCAGCCCGACGCCCTTCAGCAGAAGGACGCGTTCGGCGCCGGTGCGGCGGGTGACGGCGATGACCGCACAGCCCAGCATCACCCACAGCGCGCCGTTGCCGAAGGTGTGCCCGTCGGTCATCTTGACGCCGGCCGCCCACCGCACGAGCACGAAGACGATGTCGATGCCGATCGCGACACCGGCCGCGATGAAGCGCTGCCGCCAGGTGAGCACCACCATCATCAGCGCCAGCCCGCCGTACAGCGGCCCCGGTTTCGGCGCGAATACCATGCCGTTCAGCTGGTCGGTGATCGGTCCCGGCTGGCCGTAGTGGCGCGCGGCGACCTCCAGCGCGACGAGGAGTCCCAGAGCCGCCAGAGCCGCCGCGGCCCACAGCATCACTCGCCGTTGACGCCCCGCGGTCAACGAACTGCTGTCGTCTGTGCGCGGAAGTTTCCGCAACTCTTCGGATATCAATCTATTTGGCCAATTTGTTCGTTATGGATTCACTGGGTGGGGGCGATGAGTTCCCTCACCGCGAGTCCGGACATGGTATGGGAGGGCTGCGGGGGGCTTTTCTCCGGTCGGGGATCACGGGCGGCTTCTCGACGGTCGGGGATCACGGGCGGCTTCTCGACGGTCAGGGATGCGGGTGGGAGCTGGTCCGGTACCGGCTGCGGAATTCGGCCAGCAGCTCGTCGGTCACCTCGGCTCCGGCGCTGACCGCGGCGTGCACGTCGCGGAAGTAGTTCTCGTAGCCGGCGGGCGTGTACAGGCACAGGGCGCGGGCGGTGACCGGGCCCGCGTTGCGGAAGCCGTGGGGGGTGCCGCGCGTCGCGGCCAGCAGGTCCCCGGGACCGGCGGTGACCTCCCCGTCCCCGGTGTGGAGCGTCAACTCGCCCTCGAGCACGTAGAAGTACTCGTCGTGCCCCTCGTGCACGTGCGGTCTGGCGCCGACGGTTCCGGGCGCGAGGCTGAACTCCTCGAAGGCGAAGTGCCCGCCCGTGTGCTCACCGGTCAGACGGAAGAAGTGCGCGACACCGGCGACGTCGATGAGCTCGCCCTCCGTGGGGCGGCGCAGCAGCGGGCGGGCCGCGGCCCGGGAGTGATCATCTGTCATGCGCGCATTGTGGCCCAGTACCGTGTCCCGCGTCCCCGAGTGGCCTGACCCCGCCCCCCGGCAGGCCGGCCACGGTCGGGAGCACCGCCGCGTACCGGCCGGCCACGCCCCTCCCGCACCGTGACGCCCGCGGGGCCGCCGCGTCGCACGGCTCACCCCGCGGGCGTCTCCGTCACGGCTCACGCCGCGGGGTGGAGGCACGGCTCACGCCCGGTGGACGTCGGCACGGC
The DNA here is from genome assembly GCF_040637635.1 of Streptomyces sp. NPDC028635. Classification (NCBI taxonomy): domain Bacteria; kingdom Bacillati; phylum Actinomycetota; class Actinomycetes; order Kitasatosporales; family Streptomycetaceae; genus Streptomyces; species Streptomyces sp. NPDC028635. The sequence continues at coordinate 238,570 of NZ_JBEZWX010000003.1, forward strand.
TCACTCCGTGTGGACCTCCAGTGCCGCGCGCACCGCCGACTCCAGCGCTCCCTCGATCCAGGCCGGTTTGACCGAGGTGTGGTCGCCCGCGAAGTGCAGCGGCCCCTCGGGTGCCGGAATGGAGGGGAGCAGTTCCGTGTGCTGCCCCGGCAGGAGGACGGACGCCTCGCCGTAGGCGTACGGGTCGCGCAGCCAGCTCTGGGTGCGGCCCGCGCCCGTGTAGAAGACCTCGATCCGCTGGCCGTACACCTCCTGCAGGCCGCACAGGGCGTGCGGATAGCGGGCGTCGTCGTCGAGGGAGTCCCAGCGCAGCGCGTCGTCCGCCCAGCTGTAGGAGGCCAGCACCACCCCGCCCTCGCTGCCGGGAACCGGGTGGGAGGGGTGGTACATGAAGCGGTTGGCGTTGTCCGACACCGAGCCGCCGCCGATGACGTCGGCCGCTTCGGGCTGGTCGCGTGTGACGGCTCGGTTGGCGGCGTAGTGGACGCGCTGGCCGGGGGTGATGTGGCCGCGCGGGACGGAGGGGTGGGCGCCGAGCAGTCTGCCGTCGCCGGGCGTCCGTCCGGTGCGGTAGGCGTCGTGGAGTCCGGGCTCGACGCGGTCCAGCTCCCGCTTCCAGTCGGCCTCGTCGAACTCCCACCAGCGGCGGCTGAACTCCAGCAGCACCTTGGTCGCGCAGTCGTAGTGGAGTTCGGTGATCGCACGGCGCTTGGTGTACGACATCAGCGGGCTGATCTGCACGTGCCGGAGGCCGGAGAAGGGCACGGTCACCACGGCGGCGTCGGCCGTGAACTGCTCGCGCACGACAGGGCCCCCTCGCCCTTCGGAGACGGTGTCCACCCACACGTGGGGCCCCTTGCCGTGGACGTGCGGGGTGTCGCCGCCGGCGCGGTCGGGGTCGTAGTACTCGATCCGGGTCACCCGCCGGTCGAACCTGACCTCCTCGCGGACCTGGGCCAGCAGGGCGTCCGGCAGTACGGCCGTGCCGCCCTCCAGTTCCCAGAACGCCGTGTCCGGGCTGATCAGGGAGGAGCCGATGAAGTTGTGGATGAAGGACAGCGGCAGCCGTGACGTGAGGTTCTCGACGGTGCCGATGAGGTCGACCGTCCGCTCGTCCAGGCCCGCGTGCTCGGTCAGGAAGCGGAACATCGACCAGTCGCCGAAGCGCTGGATCACCCTGGCCCAGCCCCGCACCCGCTCCGGCAGCGGCTTGTCGACGCGCTTGCCGTCGGGGCCCACCGTGCTGAACTCGTCACGCACCGGGTCCAGCACCGAGCGCAGGATGACCGCCGCCGGGGTGTCCCAGTGGGCGCGCGGAACGCCGAACGAACGGTTGACGCGCCGGGGTGCGCGAGCGTAGTCGGCGCGCCGCATGCGGACGCCGTTGACATGGATCCAGGTGTGGGAGACGGGGCGTCCCTCCGCGTCCACGTCGACGTAGTAGAAGGGCCGCTTCCTGAGGCCGAGCCGGCCGATGAGGTCCATCACCAGGGGGTGGCTGCCGGGCAGGCGCATCGCGCCCGCCTCGGCGTACTGGTGGGGGTCGGCGAACGGCTGTGCCGCCCGCTCGTGGCCGCCGCGGCGGAAGGTCTTGATGCGTCCGCCCACCCGGTTGCCGTTGGCCTCCAGGACCCTCACCCGGTGCCCGGCCCGTTTCAGCAGCCACGCCGTCACGAGGCCGGCCGGTCCCGCCCCGACGACGAGGACGTTCTTCGGCCCGCCGGCCCGCCCACGGGGAAGGCCGTTGTTCAGGACGTCCCGGTAGCCGGGGACGAGGGGCCGGTCAGCGGAGTCGACGACGAGCAGGGCCCGTGCGACGGCGAGGCAGCGGTCGAAGTCCGCGCCGCGCGGCGTGGGTTCAGCGGCGGGTGCGGGCGCCCGTGCGGGCCGGGCCGCAGCGCCGCCCGCGCCGAGGAGGGTGGCCGCGGCTGCGGTGCCGGCCGCGGTCGTGAGCGTACGCCTGGTCAGGCCGCCGTTGCCGGCGCCCTGGTGATCTTCGGTCATGGGCGTACTTCTACCGGCACGGCGGAACGGCGCGCCCCGGTTCGCGCCGCCCTTGCCACGGACGAGGGAAAGGCGCATTTCAAACCGGTGGTGCGGGGGTGTGCGGAGGCACGCCGAGCGGGGCCCTGCCCCGGGTTACGGCGAAGGGATGAATCGGCGCGGAGAGGCCCCTGGCGGGGGTTCCCGGTCAGGACACTGCCCGGTACGAGCGGGCCGCGCGGAGGGCGCCGAGGCCGGGAGCCGGGAGCCGGGAGCGGCGGCCGGGGCCGGTGCGTCGCGGGCCGGACGGCGCGGCGCGGCAAGGAGGGGGGGCAGGGTGGAACATCGGCGTCCTCGGGCGGGTGCCCGAGCGCGGTACTGGTTCGACACGACCCTGGCGCGGGGGACGCCCGCCCTGGTCGGCTGGTTGGTGCTGGTCGTCCTGGCCGCCGTCGTCCCCGCGAGCGCGGTCCTGGTGTGGACGAGTCCCCACGCCCCCGCCTCCCTCGCGGGCAGGCTGGCCGCGGTGTGGCGGCTGACCGGGGAGACGCTGCGGCTGGGCGGGGCCACGGGCACGCCGTTGCAGGTCCTGTTGTCGGTCCTGCTGGCGCTGGTCGCCCTGTTGTACGTCTCCACGCTCGTGGGGCTCATCACCACCGGGCTGACCGAGCGGCTCATCGCCCTGCGCCGCGGGCGCTCCATGCTGGTGGAGCGCGGTCATGTGGTGGTGCTGGGCTGGTCGGAGCAGGTGTTCACGGTGGTGAGCGAGCTGGTCGCGGCCAACGCCAACCAGCGCGGTTCGGCCGTCGCCGTCCTGGCCGTGCGGGACAAGACGGCCATGGAGGAGGCGCTGCACGCCAAAGTGGGGTCCACCGGCCGGACACGGCTGATCTGCCGGAGCGGTCCGACGACCGATCCGGCCGTGCTGGCGCTGACCAGTCCGGGCACGGCCGACGCGGTGCTGGTGCTGCCGCCGGACGACGGGCGGAGCGACGCGGAGGTGGTCAAGACCCTGCTGGCCCTGCGGGCGGCGGCGGGCGGGGACGAGGGCGGCGCGCCCGTCGTGGCCGCGGTCCGCGACAGCCGCTATCTGACGGCGGCGCGCCTGGCGGCGGGAGAGCGGGGCGTGGTCGTGGAGAGCGAGACCCTCACCGCCCGGCTCATCGCGCAGGCGGCGCGCCGCCCGGGGCTGTCCCTCGTCCATCGCGAGCTCCTGGACTTCGCGGGCGACGAGTTCTATCTGACCGCGCATCCCTCACTGGCCGGCCGGGACTTCGGTCACGCGCTGCTCTCCTACGCCAACGCGAGCGCCGTAGGGCTGGTCCGTGACGGAAGGCCGTGGCTGAACCCGCCCCCGCGGACCGTGATCCGGCCGGACGACCGGCTCATCGTCATCGCCGCCGACGACGACACGGCCGAACTCGCCGACTGCGCCGGGGCGGTGGAGGCCGAGGCGGTGGCGAGTCCCCGGCCGTCGCCCGCGCGGCCCGAGCGCGTGCTGCTGCTCGGCTGGAACCGCCGGGCACCGCTCGTGCTGCGGGAGTGGGGACGCAACGCGGCGCCCGGGTCCGTGGCCGACGTGGTGGCGGACGAGGACGAGGCCGTGATGCGCGCCGCGGACGACACCGGTGGGCAGGCGTGCGCGCGGGTGTACCGCAGGGGTGACGCGACCTGTCCGAAGACGCTGCGCGGCCTGGACATCGCCGGTTACGACAGCGTCGTCGTGCTCGGGCACGACCCGCGCCCCGGCGAACCGCCGGAGGAACCGGACAACCGCACCCTGGTGACACTGCTCGTGCTGCGCCACCTCGAGCAGGAGATCGGACGGGAGTTGCCGGTGGTCACCGAACTGGCCGACGACGGCAACCGTCCCCTCGCGCCGCTCGGACCGGGAGCGGACGTGATCATCAGCGGCAAGCTCATCGGGCTGCTCATGGCGCAGATCTCGCAGAACCGTCATCTGGCGGCCGTGTTCGACGAGCTCTTCTCGGCCGGCGGTACGCAGATCCACCTGCGGCCGGCCGCCGAGTACGTCCTGGCGGACCGTGAGGCGTCCTTCGCCACCGTCGTCGCCGCGGCACGCGAGCGTGGCGAGTGCGCCATCGGCTACCGCGGCCACGCCGGGGCCGACCGAGGTCCCGCATACGGGCTGCGCATCAACCCGCCCAAGACCGAGCGCCGCCGCTGGACCACCGGGGACGAGGTCGTCGTCATCGCGGGCAGCCGCGACGGCGCCGTACCGCACAGCCGCGGCGCCGGGCACGAACGGGCAGCGGGACGCGGCCTTGAGGAAGGAGCCGAACAGCCCCGCGACGCCCCCGAGCCGCCGACGCGGTGACACCCGCCGGGTCCGGCACGCCCCCGCCGGCCGCGCCGGCCGCGCCCGCGACATGCGCGGGGGCGACCTCCGGGTCTCTCGCACGGGCAGGAGGCCGTGGCACAGTGGCCCTATGTGCGGCCGCTTCGTCTCCACCCGCAGTCCGCAGGACCTGAGCCACCTCTTCGACGTCACCGAGTGGCGCCCCGACGAGACCCTGGCGCCCAGCTGGAACGTCGCCCCGACCGACGACGTCTACGGCGTCCTGGAGCGCGCTCCGCGCACGGAGGGCTCCGGCGCACCCCCGCGCAGGGAGCTGCGGCCGCTGCGCTGGGGACTGGTGCCGTCCTGGGCCAAGGACCCGTCCGTCGGCTCCCGGATGATCAACGCGCGCGTGGAGACGGTGCACGAGAAGCCCGCCTACCGCCGCGCCTTCGCCCGGCACCGCTGTCTGCTCCCCGCCGACGGTTTCTACGAGTGGACCGAGGTCGAGGACCCCGCCACCGGCAAGAAGCGCAAGCAGCCGTACTTCATCCACCCCGCCGACGGTGGGATCATGGCGCTCGCCGGCCTGTACGCGTACTGGCGCGATCCCGGGGCCGGCCACGACGACGACCCCGCCGCCTGGCTCACGACCTGCACCATCATCACCACCGAGGCCACCGACGCGGCCGGCCGGGTCCACCCCCGCATGCCGCTCGCCCTCACCCCGGACCACTACGCCGCCTGGCTCGACCCCCGGCACGACGACGCCGACGAACTGCGCGCCCTGCTCACCCAGCCCGCCGGCGGCCACCTCGACGCCCGCCCCGTCTCCCCCGCCGTGAACAACACCCGCAACAACGGCCCTCAGCTCCTGGACGAGGCCACGCCGTAGCCGCGCCCGCGACCGGCGATGTCGTCGGCCGGCCCGAGGCGGTGGCCCGCCGGCTCGCCGATCCGGACGGCGCGCCGCACGGCGGTGAGTCCGTGCACGACCGCCTCCCCCGGCGTGATCTTCCTCTCGGGCCCCGGCCGGAGGCGGGGGTGGGCGCGCCGGGACGGGACTAGGGTGGGCGTAGGGGCGAGCGAGGCGGGGTGTGCGGATGGACTGGCGGGAGTACGCCGAGCAGATGGCCCAGCTGGCCAGGGATCTGCTGGCCGAGGACTCGGTGCAGGGGACACTGGACCGGATCGCGGAATCCGCGGTACGGCTGGTGGAGGGCTGCGACGCGGCCGGCATCCTGGCGGTGCGCAAGGGCAAGGCGATGACGCTGGCCGCGTGCGGCGACATGGTCGAGGAGTCCGACCGGTTGCAGGCCGAGCTGGGTGAGGGGCCCTGCTTCGACCTGGCCCGCCGCCGGGGCAGCGGGGAGCGCGTGTTCCGCATCGCGGACATGACCACTCCGTCGCCGTCCTGGCCCCGGTACTCCGAGGCGGCCCGGGAGCTCGGCGTCGGCAGCATGACCGGCGTCCTGCTGTACACCGAGGACGAGGATTTCGGCGCGCTGAACCTGTACTCGCGCCGCCCCGGCGCCTTCACCGAGGAGTTCGAGACCGCCGGCTGGCTGCTGGCCTCCCACGCGGCCGTCGTCCTGTCGAGCACCCGCACCATCGACCAGCTGGAACAGGCGGTGGAGACCCGGCACGCCATCGGCGAGGCGATGGGCATCCTCATGGAACGCCACCACCTCAGCGAGGAGGACGCCTTCGGCGTGCTGCGGCGTCTGTCGCAGCACCACAACGTCAAGCTCCGCGACGTCGCCCAGCAGGTCCGCGCCCCGCGCCCCCGGGCCGACTGAGCCGCGTACCGGCCCGGGCGACGGTCACCGCCGCGCCGCCGTGACCGCACGATGCGTCCGGAGACGCGGTGTCGTCGCCGTCCGGGACCGGTCAGGCGGCCTTCTGCGAGGCCGCGGCGTCCGGATGAAGATCATCGAGGGTGAGCTGGTGCGCCGGGGGTTCCGGCAGGACGACCCGGTGGGAAGTGTGCAGGTCGGGGCCGACGTGGAGCAGTTCGCCGGATTCCATCGGGCGCCAGTGCGGGTTGTCGTCCATGCGCTCGCTGGCGACGACGACGGCGGGGTGATCGGCGAGGGGCTCGGAGTGGACGCGCATGCGGCCGCCGCTGCCGCTGTGGTCGAGGTGCCTGCTGCCGTGCTCGCCGCCCGCCTGGCGCTGGAGGACGTACAGGTCGTGGGTGTCCGGGTAGCGCAGCGCCCACAGTTCCTGCGGGGTGACGAGGATCAGGTTCATGGCGTAGACGGGCAGATGTGCGGCGATCCAGCGGGCGGCCTGCCGGATGCCGGTGGTCACATCGCCGTCGTGCCGCCGGGTCTCCCGGGTGATCAGCGCGAAGAAGCGCTCGGAGTCGGTGTCGCCCCGGACGAGCGAGCGGTCCTCCCCCAGGTGCTCGTCGAGCGCGTCGAGGCCCTCGATCACGCCGTTGTGCGCGAAGAGCCGCCCCTCCTGCTCGAAGGGGTGGGTGTTGCGGAGGTCCAGGCTGCCGGTGGAGGCGAAGCGCACATGGGCGATGAAGGTCGCCGACTCCTCCCGCCGGGCCTCCCGTGCGAAGGCGCGGTCGCGGTAGGCCGCGATGGGCGCCTTGTCGACGCGGGGGGTGCCGTCTGCGGCGAAGTGGCCGAGGCCGGTGCCGTCGGGGTCGCGGTGACTCTGCCGGCTGAGGCTGTCGGGGGCGTCCAGGAGCCAGAAGGTGGCGTGCGTACGGCGCGGAGCGCTGCTGAGGCCGAACAGGCGGCACACGGGAACCTCCTCCATCAGGGCCCTTCACGGCGTGCGGGGCGGGCGAGGGTCCTCGGCCGAGTGCCCCCGCCCGCCCCGGGTACGCGTCAGGCCCAGGGCGCGGTCACGGCCCAGCTGGTGTCGTCGGCCCAGAGTGCGGCCGCGTCCCAGGCGTGGGATCCTCCGTCACCGGCGATGTAGGCAGCGTGTTCGTAGTGGCGCACGAAGTCACCGGGGTAGTTGGCGGACCGGAGCGAGACGCCCTGCCCCGTGTGGCCGGCCTGCGGGCAGAAGGTGGCGTCCTGCCGGGACACCGCGCTGTTGTCGATGGTGTCCAGGCGCAGCCGGAAGTCGTAGTGGCGCAGGTACTGGCGCGGCTTGTCGGCGGACTCGAAGGAGACGCAGGAGGCGTCGCCCAGGCCCGCGCGTACGATCCAGGTGGCCGCGCCCTTGTCGGCGGACGAACTGGCCGAGGAGACGGCCGAGATGGCCGCGTTGCTGTCGGCCGTGTCGTGCCGGAGGTACTCACCGGTGCAGCAGGACGTGGTGGCGCGCAGCGAGACCCTGGCGCCCGGCGTGAGGCCGCCGACCGGGGCGGGCGCGGTGTAGCCGACCGCGTTGATGTTGGCCTGCACCGCGTTCTCGGTCGCGTCCGACGGGTAGCCGGACGTCATCACACCTTCGTAGAAGGTGCCGGCGGAGCCGTTGCTGTTGTCGCCGCCGATGCCGAGGATGATGGCGCCCTCCTTCTTCATCGGGTTGTAGCCGGCGGCGTTGGGGCGCGGTCCGCTGTAGTAGGTGGACAGGCCCCCCGACTGGGCGTTGCCGGCCCGGATCGCCCACTGGCCGGGGCCGCCCTTGACGATCGCGGTCAGGAACCGGTGGCTGACGCTCGGATCGTTGGCGTTGTATCCCGGGTTGACGCCCGAGAACAGGCCGTTCTCCAGGTCGGCCATGACCCAGGGCCCGTTGCCCGTTCCGTAGCCCCAGACCTTGATGTTGCCGAAGTAGACGGCCTCCATCGTGCCGTTGCCGTTGTCCCGGCTGTTGGTCTCGGCGTTGCCGTAGTCGAAGCAGCAACCGCCGTTGTGGTGGCTGCCGTCGAGGATCGCGTACATGCCTTCCGGCTGGTCCCCGGTCGCGATGCCGCTGGTGTGGTTGTTGCGGTAGCCGGTGCCGGGAGCGATGAAGACGCCGTACGCCTTGTGGCCGCCGACGGTGACCGGCGCGGCGGACGCTTCGGCGAGGTTGTCGTATCCGCCGGCGGCGGGCCCGGAGAACCCTCCGGGCGGTGCCTGGGTGAGGTGGTTGCCGCGGCCGGACTGGTCGTAGACGACGGTGATGAGGCAGCTGGTGCCGGCGCAGAAGGAGTCCTGCGCGCCGGCGTCGGCGTAGCCGCCCGCGCCGAGCGCGCCGATGTCCCGGGTGGCGCCGTCCGAGGCGCGTTTGACCTGGTAGAGGCGGCCGCTGTAGGTGGAGTACAGCGCGCGGGTCGTACTGTGCGCGGCCACGCAGGGCGTGCCCCCGGAGGCGTAGAGGTCGCAGGGGAGGGTGCCGGCGGCCGCGGTGTGGGGGTCGGCGGAGGCCGGGCCGCCGAGCAGGGCGGTGGCCAGGGCCAGCGCGAGGGCCGGCAGGGCGAGTGAGGCGGCCCGCAGTGAGCGGGTCGGGCTGAACGGCATGCACGGTCTCCTGGGGTGAGCGGGGGGCGGGGTCAACCGCCGAGGACGTGCGAGCGGTCATGCACCTGACACATTGCTGCTCGATATATCGAACGTTGGTCGTGGTTGCGGACAACGAATGATGATAGGAAGCCGCCCCCGGCTGTCAACACGTTGCGCACAGGCCGTGGTCGACCGGCGCCCGGGCGGCCGACCACGGCCTGTGGGGGCGACTGATCCCGGATTCGCCCGACCCCCGCCCCGGCAGCCGTCTACTGTTCGGTCACGGCGCACCTGCCCACCGAGGTCACACGAGGAGGAAGTCCCGTGCCGTCACCCTGCGACCCCCTCAACGCCCCCGCCGGCGATGTGAGCGCGGCGCTCATGATGGTCGACTCCCGGCTCAAGGCCGTCTACGACCGCCGGACCCGGACCGACCCCGAACAGCAGGCGCTCGTCGACCAGTTCGCCGCGTCCCTGGGCCCCGGCGGCGTCAACGACCTGCTGGACGGCGCCTGCACCCTCATCTACATGTTCATGCAGTGGCTGCGGATGGCCTACGAGGACCACGACAAGGACGTCATCGAGTGCGTGGTGCCCAACCTGGTCGCCTCCATGCGCATGATGACCAGGAGCGTCCGCCCCGAGGCCATCCCCACCATGGCCGGCCTGGTCGTCGCCGCGGGCACCGGCCTGAGCCCCAGCCTGTGGCGCAGACAGTACGGCTACTGGACCGAGCCGGAGCTGACGCCCCTGGAAGCCACCGCCTTCCTGCTCGCGGAGCACATCAACCGCATCACCGACGACCAGGACTTCGCCACCCGCATGATCACGGAAGCTCTGTCCCAGGCGGCCGAGGACTGACGTGCCCGGCCCGTCGCACAGCGGCGCCGGGCAGGCAGGCATCAGGCGAACGGCGCTCATACGCGCAGGTCAAGGGCGCGCGCGGACCTCCATAAGCGGATTGTCATGTTCAGGGGGGCCCGCGTCCACGGTCGCCGGGCCGTGGGGCAAGATCGCCGGCATGAAGAACACCAGCAGACGCACCGTCCTCGCTTCCGTCGCCGCCGTCGCCGCCGCCGTGCCGACGCTCAACGCCGTGGTGGGCAACGGCGCCACGCCGGCCGCCGCGGCCGACCAGTACAGCTCCAACACCAACCTCTACACCCTCACCGCGGACAAGGAGGGCACCGACTGGATGCGCCGCTTCCGCATCGGCGCCCCGGCTCAGATCACCGACAACGCCCGCACCACCAGCAACCCCGTCAACAGCACCGCGGTGATCGCGCCGCACGGCGGCGGGATCGAGGCGGGTACCAGCGAACTCTGCATGGCCATCGCGGGCTACACGCCGTTCGACTACAACACCGACCCGTCCACCGCGGCGGTGCCCGGTGAGACGCAGCGGGACTACTGGATGTTCGAGGCGCTGGCCAACTCCTCCTCGCAGCACGTGACGTCCACCCACTGCGACGACCCGGCCGCCCTCGCCGTCACCACGGCCAACCTGTACGCCGTGTCCCTGCACGGCTTCGACGACACCACCGTGAAGAAGATCAACATCGGTGGCCGGGACGAGCGGCTCAAGCGGAACCTGAAGGCCGCCTTCACGAAGTACGGCCTGACCAGCAACACGGGCAACGCCGACTGGGAGGTGACCGTCGTCTTCGCCGGTGCCACCGACCCGATCAACGGCGACGACCCGGCCAACATCGTCAACCGCACCCGTACCGGCGCCGGCGCCCAGCTGGAGATGTCCACCGCCCTGCGCAAGGCCATGTTCGGCGACTTCTCCGGCGCCTCCAAGCGCCGGACGACGGCCGGCGTGCCGAGCACCGACAGCCCCTACGCCGACCGCTTCTGGAACGGTTTCGTGGGCGCGGTGCGCGAGGCGATCAAGAACCACGAGCTCGGTCTCGACTCGCCTCAGGCCTGATCCCCCGCCCCGGCGCCTCCCCGAGGCGCCGGGCCGTCGCGGTGGCGGGCGGTGTCGGCGGCAGGCGGTCTCAGTGGCAGGCGGTCTCGGCGGCAGGCGATCTCGCCGGCAGGCGGTCTCGGTGGCGGGTCGTCGCGGTCGCGGACCGGCTCGGTCGCGGAGCGGCTCGGTCGCGGAGCGGCTCGGGTACCGCGGGCCGACGCGCGGGCCGTTGGGAAGGGCCGTTGCGAGGGGCCTCCACCGGCTCGCGAGCGGTCAGGCCCCGTCGGCCGCGCTGTCCTGCAGAGCGATACGGGCGGTGACCCGTTTGCCGACCGGCTGCCGTTGCACTTCGAACGCCCGCGCGACGGCCCGTACGATCTCGAGGCCGTGCTGCCCCACCCTGGCCGCGTCCGCCGTACGGGGCTCGGGCAGGGTGGGATCGGAGTCCTGCACGGTCACCTCGACCAGGTCGTCGACGATCCTCAGGTCCATCGTGACCGGCCCCGGCGCGTACTTCTGCGCGTTGGTGACCAACTCGCTCACCACCAGCTGGGTCAGGTCCAGCGCCCGCTGCGAGACGGGCACCCCGTGGTCCTCCCGCATCCGCTCGAGAAACGCCGCCGCCCAGTGCCGGGCCTGGGCGATACGCGCGCTGTCCCCGCCCAGGGTCACCGTGGTCCGCAAACTCCGCGCATCCACTATCACACCGACGTCACCCCACGGGACCGAATCCACCCTGACCGCCTTCACTCCGTGCCTCACACCCCACCGCGTACCCCCGCATGCCCGAACAGCCCCTCATACCCCTCTCCCGGCCCACAGACCCGACTCTCCCGGCTCCGGGCCCGGACCCGCGGCCCCGCCGCCGGACCAGGCGTTTCCGCCGGGGCGCGGGTATGCCAGTATCGCCCGCATGGCAGAGGAGAGACGTGCGCACCCCGGAGACGACGGCGAACACGGTACGCCCGGACAGCCTCGGAGCGGTCTGTCGGTCGAGTCGTCGACCGCCGCGGACATCCAGGTGCTGACCGTGGCGGGCGAGATCGATCACGACACGGGCAGGCAGTTGAGGCAGGCGCTGGACACGGCACGCGCCGCTCACGCCAGAGTGGTCGTGGATCTCGCGCGGGTGACGTTCATGGACTCGACCGGCATCAACATCCTTCTCACCGCTCACAACGCGCTCACCGAGGCCGGTGGCTGGCTGCGTCTGGCGGCGCCGACGGGGCCCGTCCTGCGCACCCTGCAACTGGTCGCCATCGACACGGTCATCGCCTGCCGTCCCACGGTGGACGCGGCGCTCGCCTGACGGAGCGCAGAACCGGACGGCACCCGGGTCCTGGCCGGGCACCGCGGCAGGGGGCCCGGCGTCGTACCGGCGCCGGGCCCCCTGCTCCGTCAGATGCGCCCGCCCGTCAGGCGGGTGAGCGGCCCCTGCGGGCCTCGCGAGGAGCGGCGGCCCAGGGCGTAGGACGCAGCGCTGAGCGCCGTCGCACCGGCACCGACCCCCACCGCGACGAGCTTGCGCCGGGCAATGACCGTCCATGCCGTCTTCGCCACCGTCCCCACCTGCCCGGAAGCGGTGACGACCGCACGCCGGCCCGCGTCGAGCCCCTTGGCCGCGACGTTCACGGCACCGGCCGCCTCGTCGGCGGCCCGGCCCGCTCCGGTCCTCGCGGTCGACACTCCGTCACCCGCCTTGGCCTCCGCCTTCTTGAGGCCGCGGGAAGCCGCCGACGCGGCCCGCTTGCCGGCGGCGCCACGCGACCGCGCGGCGGACGCCGGCTTCGTGGTGTCTGACTTCTGATCCGTTCCCTTGTTCGCTTGACTCATGGAGTTTCGGCTTGCCCCGGACCACGCGCACAAACCCGGTCCGCGGCACCCGGATCTGCCCCACCGAGCGGGTGCCCCTCCCGGCGTTGCAGACCGCTCCCCGCCCCGATCGTGCATACGGTGCTCTGCAGGTGACCGGTCTCGCGGTGGACGAAAGAGGCATGCGGCGTGGTGGCGGAATCGGGTCGCGGGGCGGCCGGCGAGGAGCGCGGGGACCGCGCGGGCGGCCGTGCGGCGCTGGGCAGCCGCCCCGGGTACTCGGTACGGCTTCCCACGCGCCGCGCGCGCGGCGCGGCCGCTGCCACGACCGATCACACCGGTCCCTGGCTGCGTTCCGCCGCCGCCCACGCCTGGCGGCTGATCCTCGTCGGCATCGTCGTCTACGGCGTCTTCACGGTGCTGGGCCGCTTCCAGATCATCGCCGTGGCCCTGTTCCTCGCCCTGGTCATCACGGCGGTGCTGCGTCCTGCCACCGATCTGCTCGACCGCTGGCTGCCGCGGCCGCTCGCCGTCGCGCTGGCGCTGGTCGGCAGCATCGTGGTGCTGCTCGGACTGCTCGCCCTGGTGGGCGACGCGGTCGCGAACGAGTCCTCGAAGCTGGCCGACGAGTTCCGCGACGGCGTGCACCGGATCGAGGTGTGGCTGCAGCGCCCCCCGTTCCGGCTGAGCAAGAGCAAACTGTCCGACCTCCAGGACCAGATCGTCCACTACCTCTCCGCTCACCGGGCGGGGCTTCTCAGCAGCGCCCTGAGCGGCATCGGACGTGCCGTGGAGTTCGTCACCGGGGGCGCTCTCGCGCTCTTCGCCTCGGTTTTCTTCCTGCATTCAGGCGAACGGCTGTGGAGCTGGTCGCGGGACGAGGTGGTGCCCGGCCGCGCCCGGTCGGCGTGGGACAAGGCGGGGCGGGCGGCCTGGCGGGCCTTCGCCGGGTACACGCGGGGCATCATCATCGTGGCCGCCACCAACGCCGTACTGGTCGGGATCGCGCTGCTGGCACTCGAGGTGCCGTTGGCGCTGCCGCTGGCGCTGCTGGAGTTCTTCGCCGCCTTCGTACCGCTGGTCGGCTCGCCGTTCGCGCTCGGCGTGGCCACGGTGGTGGCGCTGGCCGGGCGCGGGCCGGTCATCGCGCTCGTCGTACTGGCGCTCATCGTGATCGTCGGCCAGCTGGAGGGGCACGTCCTGCATCCCCTGGTGATGAGCTGGGCGGTCCGCCTCCACCCGCTCGTCGTGGCCGTCTCCGTCCTCGCGGGCGGCACCGTGGCGGGGGTGATCGGCGCGGTCGTGGCGGTGCCCTTCATCTCGGTCGCCTGGGCGGTGTTCCGGGCACTGAGACCGGGGCCTCCGGCACGCTGACGGGGGCGCGCCCCTACGGCAGGCGGAGGGGCGCGCCGCTCCCGCTTGCAGAGGGCACCACAACGCGGCGACGTGCGCCCCTGACCAGGCACGGCGGCTCCCCGCGCGGCGGGAGGCGACAGCTCTCCCCCGGCCAGGGCACTCGCCCGACGAGCCCGGCCCGATCGTCTCGCCGCGCGCCCCGCCCCCTCGGGCGATGCCGAGGGACTGGTCGGCGGGACGCACCGGCGGCAGCCGGTTTCCGTACCCTGGCGGCATGCGCATGCGCCCGACACTGAGCTGGACCCCGCCCCAGGACCTCCCGCCAGGCACCACCGACCCCCAGCCGGTCGCCGACGCGCTGGGCGCCGGCCGTGTGCTGGTGCTCAGCGGGGCGGGCATCTCGACCGAGTCGGGCATCCCCGACTACCGGGGCGAGGGCGGCAGCCTCAGCCGGCACACGCCGATGACCTACCAGGATTTCACCGCCAGTGAGCAGGCCCGGCGCCGCTACTGGGCACGCAGTCACCTCGGATGGCGCGTCTTCGGCCGTGCCCGCCCCAACGCCGGGCACCGGGCCGTCGCCGCGTTCGGACGGCAGGGCCTGCTGGCCGGCGTGATCACCCAGAACGTCGACGGGCTGCACCAGGCCGCAGGCAGCGAGGGCGTCGTGGAGCTCCACGGCAGCCTCGACCGGGTCGTCTGCCTGTCCTGCGGCGCCCTCAGCCCCAGGCGCGAACTCGCCCGGCGCCTGGAGGAGGCGAATGCGGGCTTCGCCCCGGTGGCCGCCGGCATCAACCCCGACGGTGACGCCGACCTCACCGACGCGCAGGTCGGGGACTTCCAGGTGGTGCCCTGCACGCTCTGCGGCGGGATCCTCAAGCCCGACGTGGTGTTCTTCGGCGAGAATGTCCCGCCGCGACGGGTCGAGCAGTGCCGCACGCTGGTCCACGAGGCGGCCTCGCTGCTGGTCCTGGGCTCCTCACTGACCGTGATGTCGGGGCTGCGTTTCGTCCGCCAGGCCGCCCAGGCCGGGACACCCGTACTGATCGTCAACCGCGACCCGACCCGCGGTGACCTTCACGCCGTCACCCGCGTCGCGCTCCCCCTGGGAGCGGCCCTGACCCAGGTCGCGGACCACCTGGGGATCCCTGTCGAGCCGGACGCGGCGGCCGGGCTGGAGTCGCCTCTCCTGTGACGCGCCCTGCCGCTTCGGACGCGGGACCACGTTTGGGACGTGGCGGGCAAGGCACTCTTCAGCCACGGCCCCACGCAGTCGGCACGCACCGGTCACGACCGGTGCCGGGGCCCGGACCATCGCACCGCCGCGAGGCGGTGCCGGGCGGTTGGGGTACGACTGATGACAACCGTCGGTGTGGAAGAGGAGTACTTCCTGGTCGACGCCGCCACAGGACGGCTGAGCGCGTACGGCGAGAAGGTACGGGCCGCGGCCGGCCTGGGACAGTTCGTGGCCGCCGAGGAGATCCAGCTGGAGCTGTTGCAGGCGCAGGTGGAAGTTGCCACTCCGGTCTGTCACACGCTGGAGGAGGTCGGCGGGCACCTGCTGCGCCTGCGGCACGCGGTGGCGGAAGCGGCCGAGAGGTTCGGCTGCCGTGTCCTCGCCAGCGGCACCTCTCCGATGGTGCACGACGCTCCCGTGCAGGTCACGGACAAGGCCCGCTACAAGGCCATGCTGCGCCAGGCACCGCAACTCGTGGCCGAGCAGATGGTCAACGGCATGCACGTGCATGTGGCCGTGCCGAGCCGGCACAGGGGCGTGGAGGTCCTGAACCGTATGCGGCCGTGGCTGCCGACGCTGACCGCCATGGGGGCGAACTCCCCGTTGTGGGACGGTGACGACACCGGGTTCGCCAGTTGGCGCACCCTCGTCTTCGACCGGTGGCCGGTCAGCGGCATCCCGCCGTATTTCGCCGACGACGCGGACTACGACCTGCGCGTCCAGCGCCTGCTGGCCACCGGTGTGATCGCCGACCGGGGGCAGCTGTACTGGCAGGTGCGGCTGTGCGAGCGCTATCCCACGGTCGAGGTGCGCTGTGTGGACGTCCAGCCGCGAACGGACGACGCCGTGCTGTTCGCGGGACTGGTCCGCGGCCTCGCCCTGACCGCCATGCGCGAGGTCGCGGAGGGCCGTACGACGCCTGACGCGGAGCTGCTGAAGGCGGCGATGTGGCAGGCCGCGCGGCACGGTCTGAGTCAGGAGCTGATCGACCCGGACGGCAGGCGCTGTCGCGCCGGTGACGTGGTGTACCAGCTCCTTGAACATGTCGAGCCGGCCCTCGCCGAAGCGGGTGACGCGCGCCAGGTCACCGCGCTCGTGCACCGGCTGCTGCAGCAGGGGACGGGAGCGGACCGGCAGCGCATGGCGTGGGCGCGGGGCGGGCTGCCCGCGGTGATGGACATGCTCGCCGAGGCGACCGTGCTGCCGTGACGCGGCCGCGGTCGGACGTCGGCGACCGGACACGGGAACAGGATCGGAGCGGGACATGGACCAGGTGGGCGACAAGCCGGAGGAGGTGCGCAAGCACCTCGAGCGGGAACAGGCCGAGACCGGGACGAAGCAGCCGTCGAAGGAGGCCCGGCGCGAAAGCGAGGACTCGGACGGCTCGGCGGAACAGAGCGGGCAGTAGGACCCCGGCCGCGGTTGGCCGGAACCGCGGCGCGCACCGGTGCGCGGACCGTCCGCCGCCGCACCCTGTACGGTTCAACGGTCGTCGTTTCCGCCATCGTTCCCACCGTACGGTGCGACACAGGAGGTCCGTCGCCGTGGTCGATCTGTGTCTGGGGCCGCTGCTGAGGTACACCGACAGCTCGTGCGCGACGGTATGGGTGGAGACGAGCCGGCCGTGTGTCGCGCAGGTGCGCTGTTCGAACGGCGCGGGCGGCTCGGCACCGACCTTCCAGGTCGCCGGCCATCACTACGCGCTCGTCACGGTGACCGGGCTGCGGCCCGGTACCGCGCCGTCGTACGAGGTGTTCCTGGACGGCACCCCGGTGTGGCCCCTGCCGGACTCCCGCTTCCCGGCCTCCGTCATCCGGGTACGGGCCCCAGGGGACGATGTCCGCGTCACCTTCGGCTCCTGTCGCTGGGCCGCTCCCCCGGCCGACGGCAAGGATCCCGTCGGTGCCGACGCGCTCGACTCGCTGGCCGAGCGGCTGTCGGCCGACCCCGACGCGGAGCGCCCCGACGTCCTGCTGCTGCTCGGCGACCAGGTGTACGCCGACGAGACCAGCGAGGCGACGCGGAGCTGGCTGGCCGGCCGCCGGGACCTCCAGACGCCGCCGGGCAGTCAGGTCGCGGACTACGAGGAGTACTGCCGCCTCTACCACGAGTCCTGGCTCGACCCGGAGGTCCGCTGGCTGCTGTCCACCGTACCCAGCTTCATGATCTTCGACGACCACGACATCGTCGACGACTGGAACACCTCCGCCGCCTGGCTCGCCGACATGCGCGCCACCGACTGGTGGCAGAAACGGCTGCTGAGCGGCCTGATGTCCTACTGGGTGCACCAGCACCTGGGCAACCTCTCCCCCGCCGAACTGGCCGAGGACCCCACCTGGGCCGCCGTGCGCGCCACGCGGGACGGCACGGACGCGGTGCGCTCCCTCGCCGAGAAGGCCGATGCCGACCCCGCCTCGGTCCGGTTCAGTTACCGGCGCGACGTCGGCCGGGTCCGGGTGGCGATGGTGGACTCGCGGGCGGCGCGGGTCCTGAAGGAGGACGGCCGTGCCATGCTCGACCCGGGTACGGCCGACTGGCTGCGCGAGCAGGTGCTGGACGACGTGGGGTCGTACGACCACCTGCTGATCGGTACCTCGCTGCCCTGGCTGCTTCCCCATCTCGTGCATGACGCCGAGGCCTGGGACGCCGCGCTGTGCGCCGGAGAACGCGGACAGCGCTGGGCACGGTGGGGTGAACGTCTGCGCCGGGCGGCCGACTTGGAGCACTGGGCCGCCTTCCCCCGCTCGTTCGCCGACCTCGCCGACCTGATCGCCGAGGTCGGCTCACGGCCCGGGGCTCCCGCGACGGTGTGTGTGCTGTCCGGGGACGTGCACCACGGTTATCTCGCCCAGGCCTCGTGGCGCTCCGGCGGTCCCGCCCTCCCCGTCGTCCAGCTCACCTGCTCCCCGGTGCACAACTCCGTTCCGCTGTCGATGCGGTTCGGTTTCCGCTTCGGATGGAGCGCGCCGGCGCGTCTTCTGGGGCGCGTCCTCGCCCGGCACGGCCGATGCGCCCGGCCGCCGGTGAGATGGCGCAAGAAGGGCGGGCCGTGGTTCGGCAACCAGCTCATGACCCTGACGCTGCGCGGGCGCTCGGCCCGGCTGCGACTGGAACGCACCGGGGCGGACAGCTCCCTGCACACGGTGGACGCGCGCTCCCTCACCTGACGCCCGAGCCCCCGCCGTGGCAGGGCAGGTCGCTTACGGTGCGCGGCTTCGGATACCGGCGGGGTGTGACGGCGCCGCACGACGAGCAGGCCGGACGGACGCCGATCAGGCCGGAGGGACGCCGATCAGGCCGGAGGGCCGGCTGCTCGTGGCAGCCGGCCCTCTCTGTTCACCGCGCGTGTCCGCTGCGCCGGGTGCCCGTCGGGCGGCGCCGGCGCGGTCGAACACCGCTCAGCCCTTACGGCGGTACAGCAGCCAGATCCCGGTCGCGGCGGCGGCCGCCAGCAGCAGCCCCCGGTTGTCCCGGGCGAGCCGGCCGCCCCGGGCCGTCGTGCTCCGTACCGGCTCGGGCGCCTTGTCCTGCCACAGCCGCCCCGCCCTGGCCACTGTGCCGCGCGCCTGATCCGCGGCCTGGGCGGCCTTGTCCTTCACCGGATCGGGCAGCTTGTCCTGCACCCGGGCCGCTGCCTCGGCGGCCTTGGCCTTCACCTCACCGGCCTTGAGCGCCGCCTGCTCCTTGACCTCGGCCGCCTTCAGCGCCGCCTGCTCCTTCACCTCGCCGGCCTTGAGCGCCGCCTGTTCCTTCAGTTCGCCTGCCTTCGCGGTGGTCTGCTCCTTGACCTCGGCGGCCTTCTCCTGCGCGCGAGCCTTGACGTCCGTCATGGCCGCCAAGGCCTCCACGGTCTCCCCGAGTTCCTGGCGGGTCCGCGCCACCTGCTCGCGCAGTTCCTCGGGGCTCGCGGCGGTCGGCTCGTCGTGCGGGGGCTGGGTCATCGGTGGGCACTCTCCTTGATCTCGGCCACGTCGGCCTTCACGTTCTCGATGGTCTGCTGGGGTGTCGGGGGTGCGGCCCGGTCGACCTGCTTCTTCCCGGTGAGCGCCATCACCGCGGCGATCACCCCCAGGCAGGCGGTGACGATGAGGGCCGCGGCCCACACCGGGAGCGGCACCGCCAGGGCGGCGATCGCGGTGGCCACCAGGGCCTGGAGCATCAGGAACCCGACGAGGCCGGCTCCGCCGAACAGCCCGCCGCCCTTGCCGTACCGCTTCCCCTTCTCCTTCATCTCCGCCTGCGCCAGCCGCAGCTCGCCGCGTACCAGTTCGGTCAGCTGCTGCGAGGCCCGCTGCACCAGTTCGGCCACCGGCTCACCACTCGATGTGTGCTGCCCGGGGCCGGTAGGGGGTTGCGTACTCGGCACGACGATCACCTCCCGTCTCTCGCTTCGTCTGCCACCGGACGGTGCCGCGACACGGCCCGGTTCGCGCGCGAGTACCCGCACACGGCGAGTTCAGGGGGCCTGTCTCGAAACCCGGGCAGATCCCGGAACGCCGGCGGCCCGCCGCGCAGCGGTCCGGCGCGGAAGGGGCCGCCCGCTCATCCGCCGAGGACGGCCATCGCGGCGTTGTGGCCGGGGATGCCGCTCACCCCGCCGCCGCGCACGGCACCGGCGCCGCACAGCAGCACGTTGGGGTACGCGGTCTCCACGCCCCACCGCCCGGTCTCCTCGGTCGCGTACGGGAAAGCCAGCGCGCGGTGGAAGATGTTGCCGCCGGGCAGCCGCAGCTCCTTCTCCAGATCGAGGGGTGTCTTGGCCTCGACACAGGGACGCCCCTCCGCGTCGACGGCGAGGCAGTCGGCGATCGGCTCGTCGAGCACCGCGTCCAGCTCGGCCAGGGCCGCCTTGGTCAGCGCCTCGCGGGCACCCTCGTTGTCCTCGGTGAACAGCCTCGCCGGGGCGTGCAGCCCGAACATCGTCAGCGTGTGCCAGCCCCGTGCGGCCGGCTCGGGACCGAGGATGGTGGGGTCGGTCAGCGAGTGGCAGTAGATCTCCGACGGCGGGGCGGACGGGAGCCGGCCGCCGTCGGCCTCCCGGTAGGCGCGCGCCAACTGGTCGTAGCTCTCGGAGATGTGGAACGTCCCGGCGAAGGCCTCCTCGGGGGCGACGGCGGTGTCCCGCAGCCGCGGCAGGCGGCGCAGCAGCATGTTCACCTTGAGCTGGGCGCCCTCGGCGGCTTCGGCGGCGGTGTCGCCGAGCAGCGCGGCCAGGGCCTCGGGCGAGGCGTTGACGAGGACCTTGCGGGCGCCGACGGTGGCCTCGCCGGACCCGTCGTCGTACGTCACCGAGCTGAGGCGCTCGTCGGGCTCGATCCGGACGACCTCGTGCCCGGTGACCAGCTCGGCACCTGCTTCCCGGGCGACCCGGGCCAGCTCGCCGGTGAAGGCGCCCATGCCGCCGACCGGCACGTCCCAGTCGCCGGTCCCCCCTCCGATGACGTGGTAGAGGAAGCAGACGTTCTGGGCCAGCCCGGGGTCGTGCGCGTCCGCGAAGGTGCCGATGAGACCGTCGGTGAGGACGACACCGCGCACGACGTCGTCCCTGAAGCGGTCCTCGATGGCCACACCGAGCGGCTCCTCGAACAGCGTCCGCCAGGCGTCGTCGTCGCCGATACGGGCCCGCAGCTCCTCGCGGCCCGGCAGCGGCTCGGTGAGCGTCGGGAACACGCGCTGCGCGACCCGCGCGGTCATGCCGTAGAAGTCCCGCCAGGCGGCGTATTCGGCGTCGGAGCCGGTGAACTCCCGGAACGCCGCCCGGGTCCGCTCCTCGCCTCCGCCGACCAGCAGCCCGGTGGCACGCCCCGCACGCACGGCCGGGGTGTACGACGAGATGGACCGCTTGCGCACCTCGAAGCGTAGCCCGAGGTCGTTCACGATCTTCGCGGGGAGCAGGGAGACGAGGTAGGAATAGCGCGACAGCCGGGCGTCCACCCCCGCGAAGGCGCGGGTGGAGACGGCCGCGCCGCCCGTGGTGCCGAGCCGCTCCAGCAGGAGGACCGAGCGCCCGGCACGGGCCAGGTAGGAGGCGGCGACCAGGCCGTTGTGGCCACCGCCGACGATGACGACGTCGTAGACGTCCCTTGAGATCGCGGGGTTGCGAGGCATGTCTCTTGCTAACACGCGCGGAGCACGGCAACAAGAGCGTGAGCGAGGGGCCTCGTCGCAGCTCACAGCGCGGCGAGGAGGCTCCGGCTGACTGTCCGGTCAATCAGCTGTGCGGCGGGCGGACCCACCGCCGCTGGAGCCCCGAGACACCGTCACCCTCTCCGGGTCACGCCTTGACCGTGCGGATCTCGGCGCTGGGGAAGCCCTTGGTCCACCAGTGGCCGTAGTAGCCGTAGACCGCCGGATCGCGTGCGGTGAGCAGCGCGGCCAGTCTCTCCGCCTCCTCGGTGAGGCCGCGCCAGGCGACCCTGCCGAGCCGGTGGAAGGCGGTCAGCTCCAGCCCGCCGTCGTGTGCGCGCCATACTCCGGCGACCTGCCCGTCGACCAGGAGGCACGGGAGCGTGTCGCCGTTGCGCCGGGCGACCAGTGGCCGGTACTCCTCGGGGACGAGCCGTCCGGGGCCGGCATGGGCCAGGAGGGCGCTGTCCCACATGGGCAGCAGCCGCGGCGGCGCCGGGGTGTCCTCGGCCGGCACGGTGGCGTCCGGCACGTCGAGCAGGGGGGTGCGGCCGGGACCTGCCACGCGCACGAGCCGGTCGCCGAGCTCGTGCACGGCCTGTGTGATCACCGGGCTCGTCAGCAGGGTGAAGCGGGCGAAGTCCCGTGCCGACGCCGGGCCGAACGCCCGCAGGTAGGCGAGCAGCAGCTGCCGTACGCCGGCGGCCGCCTCCTGCGGATCGGCGTCGAAGGCGGCGGAATCGGCAGGAGCGGCGAGGTAGGCGTTCCGCTGCCGGAACGACCACGGGCCGCCGGTGGGCGCGTGGTGCACGGGCCCATAGGTGCGCAGCGCCCACCACACGCGCTGTGCGTGCTCGCCGAACCGTGCGGTGATCTCCTCCTCCATCTCGGCGCCGGTGCGGGGGCGGGCCAGGAACCCGGCGAGCTCGGGCAGCAGCGCGTCCGCGTCGGCGGGCGTCAACCCCGTCGCGGTGAACCGGCGGTCGTGGAGCCGGGCCCCGCGCAGTGTGCTCAGCATGGCCGCGCGGAAGGGGGCCCAGTCGTCGGCGTGCACGGCGTGCAGGGTGATCCGCATGAGCGTCGCCTTCACGATCCGGCGGTCCGCGAACGCCGCGTCGAGATCGTCGGGCGCGAAGTCCCGCACGCGGTTCCACAGCGCCAGGTACGGCGACGCCGGTGACTGCGCCTGGAGGGCGCAGACCCGGCGGACCGCCTCGACGACGTCGAGGTGCCGGCGTTCGAGCAGGAACTGACGGTCCAGGGTGGCCAGGGCGAGTCGGCGCGCGGTGAGTCTCACCCTCGGATTGTGCCGCGCCGGCCCGGGGACCACTGCGCACACCCGGAAACGGGGTGCTTCGCGACGGGCGTTGCCAGTGGCGGCGGATGGCGTGCGCGATCAACTGGTGTCGGACGGTGGGGAGTCCTTCGGCGCGCCCTCAGGTGCGCTGATGGACTCCCCGGGCCCGGGCAGCGGACGCTGCTCAGTGCCGCACCCCGGGCGGACGGGGTGGCCGGCGAGGACCGCCGTCACCTGCTGATGTCGGTGCGGCAACCGAACTGACCCGCAGGGACGACCGGTTCTCGGACGACGTCATCGCGCGACGCCGGCGGCCGGTGGCGTGGTGGCGTGGGCCAGGGCGAGCAGCACGAAGACGTCCGCCAGGACCGGTACGTCGAACAGCAGGGGCCGGGGGCCCGCCTGGTCGGGGCGGCTGCGGTAGCCGCCGTCGGGCTGCTGCCGGGCCACGAGGTGGGCGAGCGCCCGGTCGCGTGCGGGGCGATGGCCGGGCAGGCTGCTGAGGGCGATGACGGCGTAGGCCGTGGTGACCGGGTCACTGCTGTCGCCGCGGGTGTGTCCCCAGCCGCCGTCCTGGTGCTGCGTGGCGGTCAGGTGGCGCAGCGCCCGCTCGGCCGCCGCCGTGAAGGCCGGCGTCTCGGGGTGGTGCGGGTCCGTGCAGCGCAGGGCGAGCACCGCGCGGAAGATCGCGTTCGTGGCGCTGCGGCTCCAGCTGCGTTCGAACGTGCCGTCGGCCTGCTGACGCCGTGCGACGTGGCGGACGGCCGCGTGTACCGCTTCCCGGTGGGCCGGGTTGGGGGCCAGCGCGGTGGCCGCGGCCGCCGTCATGGCGATCTCGGAGCTGGTGCCGCGGGCGAAGGTGGGGAAGCCGCCGTCGGGGTTGCGGACGCCGAGCAGATACGCCTCCGCCGCGCCGATGGCCGCCCGGTGCCGCTCGGGTGCCGCCCGGCGCAGGAACTCCAGCGCGTAGCAGGTGTCGTCGACGTCGCTCTGCCGGACGCCGGGGTGGAAGCCGAATCCGCCGTCCGCGTTGCGGCGGACGGCCAGCGCGTCGGCCATGGCCGGCACTTCGGCGGCGGTCGGACGGATGCGGCACAGGGCGAGTCCGGCGACCGCGGTGGCGAAGAGGTCCAGGCCGTCGACGAAGGGCACCCCGCCGTCCGGGCGCAGCCGGCCGGCGATGTGCTTGAGGGTGTCGCCGAGGGCGGCACGGTGACGCGGGCAGTGGCGCAGGGCGAGCAGGGCGACCAGTTGCGCGAAGTTGTTGCGTTCCCAGGCGGGCCCGGGCTGAAGGGCCGGCAGGAGGGCGTGCCAGTCCGCGTCGCTCACCGTGGCGGTGCGGTGGGTGCCGTGGGCGGTGAGCACCTTCAGCGCCGTCATCTCCATCCGCAGCCAGCTCTGCTGGCCCGTCGCGTCGTACGCCTCCCAGGGGGCGGCGGGGTACTCGGCCGCTCCGAGTGCGGCGAGCAGGGTCTGGAACATCAGCCGCTTGCGGTCGGCGGTGAAGTGGTCGAAGGCACCGAGCCCGTCGCGCAGCGCTCCTTCCGCGTCGCAGTCCCGGCCGAGCGCGGCGTGGGCGACGGCGCGCTGCAGCGGGTCCGGCGGATCGTTGCGCAGCGCGGTGAGCAGGAAGGCGGTGAGGCGGCGGGCCGCTTCCGGTTCGGCGTGTTCCGCGTTCAGCAGGGCGAGGGCGAGTGCGGATTCCAGGACCCGGCCGGCGCACGGCGCGGGCAGCAGGCCGTCCGGTCCTACGGCGGCGGCGATCCGCCGGGCCAGCCGGTCACGGCAGCGGGTGACGGCGGCGTCGAGGTGAGCGGGCGTCGTGCCCGTGGGCGTCGGAGATGCGGTCACGGTGTCTTTCTCGCGTCGGGCGGGTGGGGGTACCCGGACAGGGGGGACAGGGTCTGCGCCGTGGCCCGGGTCAGGCGAACAGGCGGGTCAGGACGCGGTGTCCTTCGGGGACGAAGGGGCTCGGCGTCCGTGCGAGCAGCCGGCGCGGCGCAACGAAGAAGTGCTCGGCGATCTCCCGCGGGTCGACACGCAGAGCGGTCGGGATCTCCGCCAGATGCACGGCGAGCCAGCAGTCGCCGACCGGGGAGGCGCACCGGGTGCGCAGCACCTGGCGTGGTGCGGCCCGCACGCCCAGTTCCTCGCGCAGTTCACGGGCGGCCGCCGCCCGGTAGCTCTCCCCGGGCCGGGGACAGCCACCGATCAGGATGTCGTGGTGGGCGGGGTAGACCGGGGCTCGCGGGGATCTGCGGTAGACCAGGAGACGTCCCGCCCGGTCCAGGCACACGGTCGCGGCGACCCGGTAGCACAGTCCGCGGGCGGCGGCGCCTCCGCGTGGACCGCATGCCACGGGGCGGTCGTCCGCGTCCACGTAGTCCACGGTTTCCAGTGCCGTCACGCCGGTGTCCTCAACTGCCGTTGGCCGTTCTGCCTGCGGATACTACTGCACGTGATGATCAAGATCCGCAGGGTAATATTCTGGCCTGTCGCCGCGGTGCCGTCGTACGGGTACCGCCGGGCCGTCCCACTCAGGAGCGCCATGACCCTCGACGAGACCAGGAGCACGCCCGTGCGGGCTCCGCACGACCTGATCGAGCTGCTGCGGGAGGCCGCAGGGGCCGGCCCGGTCGCCGCCGTCCAGGTCGGCGGCCGGCCCTGCGTCCTGGTCACCGGACCCGAGCAGACGCAGCAGGTCCTGGCCAGGCGCCCGGACGTCTACGTCAAGCGGGGGCACCGCGCCCGGCTACTGCTCGGCGACGGTCTGATCTCCGCCACGGGTGAGGCCTGGAAACAACAACGCAGGCTGCTGCAGGCGCAGTTCACCCTCGCCGGGACCAGGCGCTGGGCGCAGCACATCACCGCGGCCGCAGAACGCGTCGCCGACGGCTGGGAGGCGGCCGTCGCCGCCGCCACGCCCGTGGACGTCGGGCAGGACATGCGGCTCTTCGCTCTCGACACCATCTGGCGTTCGCTGACCGGCACCGCCCTGGACGACGTGACGCGGCGCGAACTCGACGCCGTGGACACGGTGGTCGCCTCGCTGCCCACCACCGCCGGCGGCGCGCCCGAGCCGTCGCCCGCCGTCGACGCCGCTCTGCGGCAGATCGACACCACCGCCCACCGCGCCATCGCGGCCGCCCGGGCCGACCGCGCCCGGGACACCTCCGGCCCCTCCCTCACGTTGCTCGGCCTGCTCCTCGACGCGTCCGGGACCGACCCGCGCTACACGGACGCGCTCATCCGCGACGAGCTCGTGACGCTGCTCGTCGCCGGTCACGAGACCACGGCGCAGACGCTGTGCTGGCTCTTCGTCCTCCTCGACCAGCACCCGGACGTCCACGAGCGGTTCCTCACCGCCTACGCCGGTACACCGGACCCGGCCCGGCGCGACGCCCTGATCTGCGCCCTGGTCCAGGAGACGCTCCGGCTGTATCCGGCGGTCTGGCTCGTCCCGCGGCAGGCCGCGCGGGACGACGTCCTCGACGGGCATCCGGTGCCCGCCGGAACGAGCGTGCTGGTCTGCCCGTATCTCACCCACCGCAGCCCGGTCCTGTGGCCGGACCCCGAACGCTTCGACCCGTCCCGCTTCCTGCCGGGGGGCGAGCGGCCCGGCCACCCCGCCGCCTACCTGCCGTTCGGCAGCGGGGCCCGGGCCTGCCTCGGACAGCACTTCGCGCTCCAGGAGATGGTCACGCTGCTGCGCCTGCTGCTCCCCGTCCACCGGCCGCACCTGGCCCCCGCACCCCGCACGGCCGTCTTCGGCGCGAACCTGCGGCCCCAGGGGTCGCTGAGGGCGACGCTCGGCAGGGTGCGGTACGCCGGCTAGGCGAGGACGCGGAACTGGGGGCCGTACGTGCCCCGTGTGCCGGGGATCTCGGTCTCCATCAGCCGCACGGCGGGCTCCTCCAGCCCCCGCATCGCGTGGACGGCCGCGCCCAGGGTGCGGGGGCCGCCGCCCGCCCAGGTCTCGTCGAGGGTGTCCAGCAGCGTGGTGTAGACGGTGTCGAAGCGGTGCAGGAGCTGCTGCACCGGCGCCGCCGGCCGGGACCAGCCGCCCGCCGGGACGCGGGCCATCGGGCGCGCGTCGGGGAAGGGCACGGGTGGGCCGGTGAACTTCCAGCCGTTGTCCGTCTCCCTCAGTTGCCGGCCGTGGTAGATCTCGCTGAAGGCGTAGTAGTGCGCCGGGTGGTCGTCCTCGAAGGAGTCGGCGGGCGACCGGCTCGTGCCCTCGCCCTGCTCCCTGATGATGTCGAGGGAGCGCTCGACGTCGAGGAGGGTCTCGACCGGCCTGAGTTCGTCGGCGCCGATGTGCGCGGACAGCTGCCCCCGCGTCGACAGCTCCGGCGCCACGGCCCAGAAGCCGTTCAGCAGGTGGCCGTAGAAGGTGCCGACGGTGGGTGAGCTGCTCCCCGTCCGGGCGAGTGCTTCCTCCGGGGCTTCGACGGCCATCATCACGTCGTGGAGGAAGGGCTTGGTGAGGCCCGACAGGTACAGGGTCACCCCGGTGCGTACGCCGCCGGGCAGCGGGCCGGGGTAGGCGGCCGCCGCCGCCTTGATCCGGGGCCGGCCGCCCACCGCCACGAGCAGGTTGCACACCACGCCCAGGTGGTACATCTCGTCGTCGACGATGCGGCGGATCAGGCGCGCCGCCTCGCTGCCGCGGTTCTTCACGGACCACCAGGCGCACAGATACGGCGGGATGACGCAGAGTTCCAGCTCCACGGCGACCTGAAGAGCCGCCCTGAGCCATTCGACGCCGCGTCCCGCCTCGGGCACGGACAGCAGACGGGCCACGGAACCGGGATTCGACGGTTCGGGCGCGCTGCCGGGCGGTGCGGCGGCTGACGCGGGGCCGGCGACCGCGGTGGTCGACGCGCCGGCCGCCACAGCGGCGGACGCCAGGAAACTCCTGCGCTTGAACGGAGCCACAGCCGGCCTCTCCGCGTCTTCCCTCACACCCGCCACCCTCGCCTCGGCTCACAGTCGTGGCCCCGCCGCGCTGGAGGCGTCCGGGGCCCTCGGAACAGCTCGCGAAGCTAGCAGGGATCACCGCGGCCGAGAGGATCGACGGGCGCGAGCGGCGGCTCCACCACCCTGTCGGGCCAACCCGGCGGGGGGCGGAAGGCGGTCCGTTCCCCCCGTCAGCCGTCCTGCCGGGACGCCGGCCGGAAGCAGGCGATGACGCTCTTGCCGTGCGGGCAGGACTTGGCCGCCCAGTGGTCGGCCAGCGCGTCCATGAGCAGGATGCCGCGGCCCCCCGGCTGCAGCGCGTCGGGCCGGCGGGGGGCCGGCAGGACGGGTGAGGAGTCGTGCACGGCGACGTGCAGGCACTGGCCGTCCCAGGACATCACCAGCTGGGCGGAGCTGTGCCCGTGCACGTGCGCGTTGGTCACCAGTTCCGACACGACCAGCAGGACGTCGTCCGCCGTATCGGGTGCGCTGCTGGTCCAGCCGAGTTCGTCGAGATGGGCCCGCGCCCAGTCGCGTGCCGTCTTCACCTGACTGCTGAGCGGCAATGAGCGTGCCCAGCCCACCGCTCGAAGCGAACGTCCGTCCACGTTTTCCCTGCCTGTGCCGATGTCACGGGGTCGATGTGCGGCTACCCGCGCAGGGCGCGGGTAGCCATTCCACTTCGGGGTGGTCGGGGGTTCGCTTGTTCGGGCGGTGCGGCGGTCCGTCCTGGCGGCCCGGTCAGGACGGGCGCGTCGTCGCAGGTGAGGCGTCCGCGCGGCGCGCCACCGCCACACCGATGACACCGACGACGAGCAGGAGGGCGACGGTGCCGAGGGTGAAGGCCTCGAAAGCGGTGCGGGAGACGCCCCAGACGTCGCGGAAGACGTAGTCGATGCCGAAGAGCTGTTCCAGGACGCCGGGGAAGAGAGCCGACCACGAACCGATCAGGATCCACGCGTAGACGAGCGCCGCGCAGAGCAGGAAGCCGCGGTCGCCGAAGGGGACCCGGTACGGCCGCGGGACTTCCGGCCGGCGGACGCGGAGCAGGACCAGCGCGGGGACGACGACCAGGTAGGACAGCAGCAAGGTGGTCACGGCGACCGTGAGGACCACGGCGAACACGTCGGCCGCGTCACCGCCGGCGAAGCGCATCGCGGCGAGCATGAACAGCGTGGCCACGGCTCCGGAGAGCAGGTTGGTGCGCACCGGTGTGCCGAGGCGGGGGTGGAAGGCGCCCAGGGCGCGGGTGAAGAATCCGCCGTCGGCCGCCGCCATGGCCTGCATGCGGTCGCTGACGATCATCCAGGCGCTGCCCTGGGTCAGCAGGGCGAAGACGAACATCACGGCGGTGACCTTCAGCAGCGGGCCTGCGGCGCCGCCGTAGACGGTGAAGACGAGGCGGGCGCCTTCCATGAAGCCGCCGATGCCGGTGACCTGGTGGGCGGGCACGACGGCCAGGAGGGCGAGGACGGGCAGCAGGTAGCAGCAGGCGGCGACGGCGGCGGAACGGCCGAGTGCGGCGGGCACGTCGCGCTGCGGGTCGTGCATCTCCTCACCGGCGGCGTTCGGCGCCTCGAAGCCCACGTAGGCGAACAGCAGGATCGGCACCAGGGCGAGGAAACCGGCGGTGGTCGGCGCGAAGCCGGTGCCGGTCAGGCCGTGGAAGCCGTGCCGCACGCCGTAGAAGAGCGCGGTGAGGGTGAACCCGGCGAGGGCGAGGACCTTCGTCGCCGCGCCCGCCGTGGTGATCCACTTGCCGCGGCGCAGGGAGACGACCGCGGTGAGGATGGCGGCCCAGACGAACAGCAGCTTGAAGGTGTAGTCGGCCACGGTGCCCGAGCCCAGGTGGAAGACGAAGCCGTCCCAGGTCTGCGCGGCGAGGAAGACCAGGGAGCCGCCCAGCCAGATGGGGTTGGTCACCCAGTACATCAGCGTGGTGAGCGCGGCCGCCGGCCGGCCGAGGGCGAGTTTGACCCAGACGTAGGGGCCGCCCTCCTGGGGGAACGCCGCGCCGGTCTCGGCGAACAGCAGGGCGTAGGGGACGAGGAAGAGCAGGGCGATGGCCGCGGTCCAGGTGGCGGCCTCGCCGCCCCCGGTGGCGATCTGCCCGACGGTGTCGAAGGAGATGACCGCGGCGATGGCCATGGCGGTGATGTCGAAGCGTTTGAGGCTGCGTTGCAGATGGCCGTCCGCGGCCTGGGACGCGCGGGGGCGGGGCGTGGAGAGCTTGGAGGACACGGGCAGTTCCTAGGAGGGGAGGGAAGAGACTGCGGGGGCGCGTGCGCAGCGCCGCTACGGTGTGGGGTCCGTGTCGGGTGGTGGCGGTTGCGAGGGCCCGGCCGGCGCGGCCGGGCCCTCGGGAGTGCGGGTGTCAGACGGGGCGGATCTCGCCGGTCGGCTCGGTGCGCTCCAGGACGCTGCGCAGCGCGGACGCCGCTTCCTTCGCCTCGGCCTCGGTCATGATCAGCGGCGGGGACAGCACCAGGCTGTGCGCGGAGTCGCGGACGATGACGCCGGTCTCGCGGCGGATGACGTCGTGCGGCATGCGGTCGGGGTCCAGGGGCAGGGGTGCGCGGGTGGCGCGGTCGGCGACCAGTTCGACGGCGAGCATCATGCCGACCGAGCGGATCTCGCCGACGATCGGCAAGTCGCCGAGCTGTGACTGGAGTTCGCCGTGGAGGGCGGCGCCGAGGCCGGTCGCGCGGGCGAGGAGGCCCTCCTGCTCGATGATGTCCAGGTTGGCGGTGGCCACCGCCGTGGCGACGGGGTGGCCGTTGTAGGTGTAGCCCATGGGGAAGCCGTGGTCGCGCAGGAGGACCTCGGCGACGTGGTCGCCGACGAGCAGCGCGCCGAGCGGCACATAGCCGGAGGTGATGCCCTTCGCGGTGACGATGATGTCCGGGGTGACCCCGAAGTACTGGGCGGCGAACCACTCGCCGACGCGGCCGTAGGCGGTGACGACCTCGTCGAAGATCAGCAGGATGCCGTGCCGGTCGAGGACCTCGCGCACCCGGGGCCAGTAGTCGGCCGGCGGGACGAGCATGCCGCCGACGCCCATGATGGGCTCGCCGATCATCGCGGCGATGTTCTGCGGGCCGATCTCCGCGATGCGCTCCTCCAGCTCCCGGATGAGGAAGTCGGCCGGGTCCTGGCCGTCGTACAGCTCCGAGCGGTAGGGCCACGGGGGCGTGAGGTGGGAGACGTGCGGCATCATCGGGGCGAAGCCCTCGTGGTAGACGGGGAAGCCGGTGGCCGAGCCGCCGCCGTAGCCGATGCCGTGGTAGGCCTTGCTGCGGGCGAGGATCCAGGTGCGGCTGCTCTCGCCGCGCCGGTGGTGGTAGTAGCGGGCCATCTTGATGGCCGCCTCGTTGCCCTCGGAGCCGCCGGAGGTGAAGTAGACGTGGTTCAGCGGGTCGGGGGCGAGGGAGGCGAGGCGCGCGGCGAGTTCGATCGCCCGCTCGTTGGAGAACTCCCAGAAGCTGGTGAAGTATTCAAGCTTCGTCATCTGCTGGTGGGCCACGTCGGCCAGTTCCGTGCGGCCGTGGCCGACCTGGGCGAGCCAGAGGCCGCCGGTGGCGTCGAGGTAGCTGCGGCCCTCGGTGTCGGTGAGGCGGCAGCCGGAGCCGGAGGTCATGACGACGCGTTCGGTGGCGCTGCCCGGCAGGTAGGGGTGGATGATGTGCGCGCGGTCCAGGCGGATGAGGTCTGCGGCGTCGGGCGTCATGGGTGGGTGCGTCCTTTGCTTCGGTGGTGATGGGTGGGTGGCCGGTGTGCGGCCGTCGGGTCCGCGCGGTCAGCCGTACGCGATCCAGGTCGTCTTGCGGCCCGTGTACTTGTCGAAGGAGTGCAGGGAGAGGTCGCGGCCGTGGCCGGACTGCTTGAAGCCGCCGAAGGGGGTGGCCGGGCTGAGCGCGTCGACGGTGTTCACGGACACGGTGCCCGCGTGGAGGGCGTCGGCGACGCGGTGGGCCCGGGCGAGGTCCCGCGTCCACACGGACGCGGCCAGTCCGTAGGCGGAGTCGTTGGCGAGGCGGACGGCCTCGGTCTCGTCGCGGAAGGGCAGCACGGTCAGCACCGGGCCGAACAGCTCCTCGCGCCACAGCGGTGCGTCGGGGCCGAGGCCGGTGACGACGGTGGGGTCGAGGTAGGAGCCGTCGCGGTCGGGGCGGGTGCCGCCGCACACGAGGGTGCCGTCCGATGACGCGAGGGCGGCGAGGACGCGGTCCACCTGGGCCTCGTCGACGAGCGGTCCGAGGCGGGTGGCCGGGTCGAGCGGGTCGCCCGGCCGCCAGGTGCGGGCGTGTGCGGCGACCCGGGCGGTGAACTCCTCGGCCACCGTGGCCTCGACGAGCAGACGGGTGTTCGCGGAGCACACCTGCCCCGCGTTGTAGGCGAAGCCCCAGGCGGCGCGTTCCGCGGCGGCTTCGAGGTCGGCGTCGGCGAAGACCAGGTTGGGGCTCTTGCCGCCGGCTTCGGGCCAGACCTGCTTCATGTTGGACTGGGCGGCGTAGGCGAGGAAGCGCTTGGCCACGGCGGTGGAGCCGGTGAAGACCAGCGTGTCGACGTCCGGGTGAAGGCCGAGCGCCCGCCCGGTGCTCTCCCCCGGGCCGGGAACGACGTTCAGCACGCCGTCCGGCAGACCGGCCCGCGCGGCGAGCTCGGCCAGCAGCAGCGCCGACAGCGGGGACTGCTCGGCCGGCTTCAGTACGACGCTGTTGCCGGCCGCCAGGGCGGGCGCCAGCTTCCAACTCGCGATGTCCAGCGGGAAGTTCCACGGCACCACGGCGCCGACGACACCCAGCGGGGCGCGGCGCACGAGGGCCAGGTTGCCGGGCGGGGCCGGGGCGATCTCGTCGTACAGCTTGTCGACGGCCTCCGCGTACCAGGCGAAGACGCCGGCCGCGCCCGGCACGTCGGTGCCGTGCGACTCGGCGATGGGCTTGCCCATGTCGAGGGTGTCGCAGAGGGCGAGTTCCTCGCCGTGTTCCTCGATGAGGCGGGCGAGGGCGAGCAGGACCCGCCGGCGCTCCGCCGGTGCGGTGCGTGACCAGCGGCCGTCCTCGAAGGACGCGCGGGCGGCGGCCACGGCCCGGTCGACGTCGGCGGCGGAGCCGGCCGCCACGTGGGCGGTGGCCTTGCCGGTCGCCGGGTTGACGGTCGGGAACCAGTGGTCGTCGGCGGGGTCGGCCCACGCTCCGTCGATGAACAGGCGGGTGCGGGGGGCGAGGTCGGCGGCGCGCTGCCGCCAGTGGGCGTACGTCTGCATGCGGTGGCCTTCGATTGCGTCGTCGGGCGTGGCGTCTCGGGGGCGCCTCGAAGCGGCGGGCGCGGCGAGGGCGGGGCCGGTGACGGGGCACCCGCAACCATTCTTTGAGTTGAGATTCAAACAATGGAGGGACTGCCCGTCAATGGGAAGGGCAGTAACTCTTCATCGGAATTGACGGGAACAGCAAAAAACCGGCCCGCTCTGCGAAAGCAGGGCGGGCCGGCTGGTCATGAGGCGGCGATCTCCGGCCGCTCGGGCCTCGGCGGGCCGGGGGCGGCGATCCCGCGCGCTCAGGACTCGGCGGGCCGGGCGGCGGCGATCTCCCGCAGGAGGTCCATCACCGCTCGGGCGCGGGCGGTCTGGGTCATGCCGTCCACCGAGGCGAGTTTGACCTCGAGCGGGGGGCCGCCGTCCCGCAGCCGGAGTTCGGCGACCTCGCCGCCGCCGTAGGTCTGGCTGGTGGCGGGCCGCTGGTTGAGCACCGAGTAGCCGAGCCCCTGGGCCACGAGGGAGCGCACGGTCTCGTAGCTGCGGGTGCGGTAGCGGACGTCGGGCGCGGTGCCGGTGGCGGCCACCAGCGAGCGGAAGTAGTCACGGCTGTGGGCGAGGTCCAGCAGGACGAGCGGTTCCCCGGCCAGGTCGGTCAGCTCCACGCTGTCCTGGCCGGCCAGCGGGTGATCGGCGGCGACGATGACGTAGGCCGGGGCGCGGGCGATGGTCTCGCCGCGCAGGCCGGGCTGGGCGGACAGCCCGAGGTCGTAGGTGAGGGCGAAGTCGACGCGCCCCGCTGCCAGGGCCTCGACGAGCTGGTCCGTCTCGGCCTCCAGCACGTCGATCTCGATACCGGGATGGCGCCGGGTGCACTCGCTGAACAGGGGCGGCAGATAGGAGGGGGCCAGGGTCACGAAGCAGCCGACGGTCACGGGGCCGGAGATCGTCTCGCCGTCGCCGCGGGCCTCCCGTGCGACCTCGCGGGCCCGGGCCAGCAGGTCGCGGGCCTGCTGCTGGAGCCGCTCGCCGGCGGGGGTGAGCGTCAGGCCCCGGCCCCGCCGGCGGATGAACAGCTGCACCCGCAGGTCCCGCTCGAGGTTGTAGATGGCCGCGGACACGGCGGACTGCGCGATGTGCAGTTCCGCCGACGCCTCCGTCATCGAACCCCGCTCGGCCGCGACGAGGAAGTAACGCAGCTGAACGAGCGTGAAACCCACTGGTGACGACATACATGAACCTCGCGCCTGGTGACCTTGTCGGGGACGACCTTATGCGGCTCCCGCCCGGTCGGCGGCCCCCGGGAGCCGGCCGGCGCCGCCCGGGCGCGCGCCGGCTAGCGGGTCCCGGGCGCGCACCGGCTAGCGGGTCCCGGGGGCGGTCGGCGCCCCGGGCAGGTCCCGCGGGGCCGGCGGCCTGCGCACCTCCTGGCCCGCGGTCGTGCCCTCGGCGCCGTCCTCGGGGCGCAGCAGCGCCGACCCGGCGGTCTCCCGCAGGGACAGCGCGGCGACGAGCCCGCCGGCGGCGAACACCATCAGGTACGGGCCGGGCACCAGGGTGCTGCCGGTCGCGGAGATGAGCACCGTCATCAGGTACGGCACCGTGCCGGCGAACAGCGCGGCGGTGAGGTTGTACGCGACGGACAGACCGCTCTGCCGGGTGCGGGTGGGGAAGATCTCCGCCGACCACACCGCGTACGTGCCGAGGATCGCCGCCAGGATCACACCGAGCAGCAGCCCCGCGACCCAGGTGCCGGTGAGCCCGGTGCGCATCAGCCAGAAGGCCGGGGTGGAGACCACCAGGAGGGCCGCCGTCGCGCCGACGAACACCGGCTTGCGCCCCACCCGGTCGGAGAGCAGCCCGAACACCGGCACCAGGACCAGTCCGAGCAGCGAGATCACCGTGGACAGCAGGGCGGCGCCGTCGGCGGAGTGGCCCAGGTGGTCGGTCTCGTAGGTGACGAGGTACGTCAGCACGGCGTAGAAGGGCACATGCATCGCCGCCATCAGGCCCGCCGCCTGGAGCAGTTGCCGCTTGTGGGAGCGCAGCAGTTCCCGTGCGGGGCTGCGCGGGACCGAGCCGCCCGCCTCGAGCATCCGGTACTCGGGCGTGTCCTCGATCTTGTTGCGGATGACGTAGCCGATGACGCCGAGCGGCGCGGCGACGAGGAAGGGGATGCGCCAGCCCCAGGACGTCAGCTGCGCGTCGTCGAGTCCGGTGGACAGCAGCAGGAACGCGAACGAGCCGGCGAGGAAGCCCAGCAGGGAGCCGACCTCCAGCCAGCTGACGCCGCATCCGCGCCGGCGCCGGGGCGCGGATTCGGCGAGGAAGCTCGCCGCGCTGCCGAACTCGCCGCCCGCGGCGAATCCCTGGATCAGGCGCAGGACGACCAGGAGCACCGGGGCGGCGGTGCCGATCGAGGCGTAGCCGGGCAGCAGTCCGATCGTCAGGGTCGCGCCGGACGTCAGGAAGATGACCAGCGACAGGGTGCGCTTGCGGCCGATCCGGTCGCCGAGCGGCCCGAACACCAGGGCCCCGACCGGCCGGATGCCGAACGACACGGCGAACACGCCGAAGACGGCGAGCAACCCCGTCGTGCTGTTCTCGGCCGGGAAGAACACCGTGGCGACGGTGCCGGCGAGATAGGCGTAGGCGGCCCAGTCGAACCAGTGCACGAACACGCCGACGGCACCGGCGGCGACGTTTCTGCGCAGGGCGACCGCGTCGGCGGTCACCGCGGCCTCGGCCGGCGGGACGCCGATGTCTCTGGTGCGCATGCGCACCTCCTTGGGGATGGGATGGGGAAGCCGGAGCCGAGCGGGGGCTTGCGGCGCGGTGTCCTCAGTGCGCCGCGGGCCGGCCTGACAGGGCGGCGGGGCTGGTGAGGGCGCGCAGTTCCGCCTCGGTGAGCAGTGCGCGCTCACGGACCAGGTCCAGCGCGGGCCGGCCGGTGTGGTGCGCCTCCAGTGCGAGGGCGCACGCGGTCTCGTAACCGAGTGCCGGGCTGAGCGCGGTGACCACACCGGTGGAGGCGGCGACGGTCCGGGCGAGCCGGTCCCGGTCGGCGGTGATGCCGCGGACGCAGGCCTCGGTGAGGACGCCGATCCCCGCGGTGAGGTGGTCGAGGCCGGCGCTCAGGGACCGGTAGATCACCGGCTCGAAGGCGTTCAGCTGGAGCTGGCCGCCCTCGGCGGCGAGGGTGACGGTCACGTCGTTGCCGATGACCTCGAACGCGATCTGGTTGACCGCCTCGGGGATCACGGGGTTGACCTTGCCGGGCATGATGGACGAACCGGCCTGGCGCGGCGGCAGGCTGATCTCGCCGAGGCCGGCCTGCGGCCCCGAGGACAGCAGGCGCAGGTCGTTGCAGATCTTGGACAGCTTCACGGCGATGCGCTTGAGCGCACCGGACAGCTGGACGAAGACGCCGACGTCCTGGGTGGCCTCGATGAGGTCGGGCGAGGACACCAGGGTCGGTGTGCCGGTCAGCCGGCGCAGGTGCTCCAGCGCCCGCTCACGGTACCCGGGGCGGGCGTTGAGACCGGTGCCGATCGCCGTGCCGCCGAGATTCAGCTCGTGCAGCAGCAGCCGGGCCTCCGCCAGCCGCTGCTCGTCCTCGGCGAGGGTCGCGGCGAACGCCCCGAACTCCTGGCCCAGCGTCATGGGGACGGCGTCCTGCAACTGGGTGCGGCCCATTTTCAGCACGTCCGCGAACTCGGCGGCCTTGGCGGCGAACGCCTCGCGCAACCCGGCCAGCGCGGCCAGGAGTTGCGCGATGTGCGCGTCCAGCGCGAGTTTCACGGCGGTCGGATAGACGTCGTTGGTGCTCTGCCCGAGGTTGACGTGGTCGAGGGGGTGCAGGGCCGTGTACTCCCCGCGGGGCCGGCCCAGCAGCTCCAGGGCCCGGTTGGCGACGACCTCGTTGGCGTTCATGTTGGTCGAGGTGCCCGCGCCGCCCTGGATGAGGTCGACGACGAACTGCTCGCGCAGCGCGCCACCCCGGATTTCGGCGCAGGCCTCCTCGATCGCCGAGGCCCGTGTGCCGTCCAGGGCGCCGACCTCGGCGTTGGCGCGCGCCGCGGCCTGCTTCACCGCCGCCAGGGCGCCGATCAGGTACGGCCGGGCGGCGAGCGTCTCCCCGGTGAGGGGGAAGTTGGCCACCGCCCGGACGGTGTGCGCGCCGTAGTAGGCGTGCGCCGGCACGTCCACCTCGCCGAGCATGTCGTGCTCGACGCGGTGCCGCTGCTGTGGCGGGGCGGGGCGCTGGGGGCCGGACGTCAGGGACATCGGTGTCCTCCGGGTCGTGGGAAAACGGGGGTCACGGCGGCGGCTGCGCGGCGGCTCCGAGCGGCCGGGCAGGCCGCCGTCCGCGTCACGTCCTTCCTCCGCCGCCCGCCATGGCGCGGTCCACGCCGGTCCAGGCCAGCGCGACCGCCCCGTCGAGCAGGGCCCGCTCGGCCGGCCCGCCCACGCAGTGCGCGGCGAACTCGTGCTGGTGGTTGGTCGCGGGCAGGGAACCGATACCGATGTAGGGGTGGATGGCCGGCACCACCTGCGAGACGTTGCCCATGTCGGTGGAAGCGCGGTTCATCCGGGCGGCCTGGCCGGGCGGCGCGAACTCCCGCCCCAGGGCAAGGGCGTTGGCGCGGTAGTGCCCGAGGGCGCTGCCGTCCGTGCGGAACTCCGCGTACGGCTTGCTCTCCGGCTCGATCTCCAGCGCGCAGCCGGTCGCGAGGGCACCGGCCTCGAAGGCCCGCATCACCCGGGGCTCCAGCTCGGCCAGTTCGGCGAGGGTCTGCGCGCGCACGTACCAACGGCCCGTGGCGCGTTCCGGGATGGCGTTCGGGGCGTCCCCGGCGTGCGTGACCACGCCGTGCACGCGGGCCGAGGCCGGCAGCTGCTGGCGCAGCAGGCCGATCGCGACCTGGGCCACGGTGAAGGCGTCGGCCGCGTTGACTCCGGCCTCCGGATAGGCCGCGGCGTGCGCGGACCTGCCGGTGTAGGAGATCCTGGAGTGGCTGACGGCGAACGGGCGGGCCTCGGCGACGTCGACCGGGGCCGGATGCACCATCATCGCGAGGTCCACTCCGGCGAAGGCTCCTTGGTCCAGCATCTCGATCTTGCCGCCGCCGCCCTCCTCGGCGGGGGTGCCGTACACCTCGACGGTCAGGCCGGCGTCGTCGGCGACGGCGGCCAGGCCGAGGGCGGCACCGACCGAGGACGCCGCGATCAGGTTGTGCCCGCACGCGTGGCCGAGGCCGGGGAGCGCGTCGTACTCCGCGCACAGCGCGATCCGCAGGGGCCCGCTGCCGAACCGGGCGTGGAACGCCGTGTCCAGGCCCAGGTAGGAGGAGGTGACGTCGAAGCCGGCGCGGCCGAGGAGTTCCGGTACGGCGGCAGCGGCGCGGTGCTCTTCCCAGGCGGTCTCCGGGTCGGCGTGCAGCCGCTCGGACAGGCCGATCAGTCCCTCGGCGTGACGGTCCACCGCCTGCCGAGCGGCCTCCTTCAGCGCGCCCACGGCCGCCTTCCCGGGCGCGCCCACGCCTGTCTTCACCGGCGCACCCACGGCCGTCTCCGCCGACGCCCGCGCGGCCGTCCGCTTCGGCGCACCCTTGGCCGCCGTCTCCCTCGGCGCGCTCATCACAGGTCGCCCGGGACGCCGTACGACGGCGCGGAGGCCGGGTCGAGGCCGCGCCGCACGTAGTCGTCGCGCTGCGGCAGCCAGACCTCGACGAGTGCGGCGAGCCGCTCCACGGGATCGTCGGCCCAGTCCACCCGCAGGTCGCTCACCCGCCAGTCCACGTCCGCGACGACCGCCAGACCGGCGGAGTGCACCGGCCCCTCCTCGCCGCCGGCGGCGACGGCGGCCCGCAGCGCGGTGAGCAGCCGCTCCTCCAGCTCACCGGTGGCGGAGGCGTACGCGTCGAGGAGGACGCCGGGGATGTGCGTGCCGGAGAGCATGTTGCCCGCCGCCACCGCCCCGTCCGCGGTGACCGCGGCGTGCGTGCCGAGCGTTCGCGCGCCGCTGTGGGCGAATCCGGGGCCGGTGCGGCCCAGCACGGTCAGCTGCCGGTACTCGATCGTCTTCGCGGTGTCCGGCGCGCCGGTGACGTCGGCCAGGGCGCGCTCGGCGTCGCCGTGGCGGGCCAGTGCGTCGAGCAGGCGCGTGCCGAGGGTGGGG
This sequence comes from Streptomyces sp. NPDC028635, assembly GCF_040637635.1. Classification (NCBI taxonomy): domain Bacteria; kingdom Bacillati; phylum Actinomycetota; class Actinomycetes; order Kitasatosporales; family Streptomycetaceae; genus Streptomyces; species Streptomyces sp. NPDC028635. The sequence continues at coordinate 277,392 of NZ_JBEZWX010000003.1, forward strand.
TCGGTGACGTTCTGCGACGCGGCGGCGCCCACCCCGGGCCGCAGATGGGCGACGCGGGCGGCGACCGCCGGGCTCGACGAGCTCGCCACGACGCCGAACCGGTCACCGTCGCGTACCACCAGGGAGAGGGTCATGCCCGGTCCTCCTCGGGGATCACGGCGACGGCGTCGATCTCGCACAGCCACTCCGGGCGGGCGAGGGCGGAGACGACCAGGCCGGTGGAGATGGGGTGCACGCCCTTGGTCCAGCGGCCCACGGTGCGGTACACCGCCTCGCGGTAGCGCGGGTCGATCAGGTAGATGGTCAGCTTGACCAGGTGCTCCATCCGGCTGCCCGCTTCCTCGAGCAGCATCTTGATGTTGGCCATGGCCCGCTCGGCCTGCGCCTCGGCGTCGCCGATGCCCACGGACTCGCTGGTGTCGAGGTCCTGGCCGATCTGACCCCGGACGTACACGGTGGCGCCGGCGACGACGGCCTGGCAGAGGTCGTTGTCCAGGCTCTGCTCGGGATAGGTGTCGCGGGTGTTGAACGGACGGATGCGGGTGTGACCGCCGCTGACGATCGGGGGGTTCACCCGGCGGCCCTCGCTCGTGGACGTCATCGTCTTCTCCTCAGTTCCCGGCGGTCGCCGGCGCGGCGCCGGACCGTTCGGTGGTGCCGTACGCGAGGTAGCCCCGCTGGATGGTGATGTGGTCGGCGATGTGGCGGGCGTCGTGCCACACGCCCCACAGGAAGCTGGACCCGCGGCGGGACAGCCAGGGCAGGCCCAGGAAGTAGACGCCGGGCTCGCGGGACACTCCCCGCCGGTGGCTGGGGCGGCCCTTGTCGTCGAACGCGTCGACCTGGAGCCAGCCGTAGTCGGTGGCGAAACCCGTCGCCCAGACGATCGAGGTGACGCCGGCCCCGGCCAGGTCGAGTTCCAGGCGCGGTGTGCGCACGCAGTCGGGGTCCGGCCCGAGGAGGCGGGCTTCGGGTTCCTCGGGGAGGTCGAGCCCGTTGCGCTCGACGTAGGCGTCGGCCTCCGCCAGGAAGGCGAGGTACTTGGCGTCGCCGTCCGCGATGTTCGTGGCGAGATCGGGCGCGAAGCGCAGGACGCCGTTGCCGTACGAGGCGGTCAGGCCGACGAGTTCGACACCGCGGGCGGCCAGGGCGCGGAAGTCCACGGTGTGGCCGCCGCGGGCGCCGCTGACCGCGATGGTGACGTGCTCGGCCCCCTGGGGAGGCGTCTGAGCGTCCCAGATCCCGAGGACGCCGAGCCACCAGCAGAAGTCCCGTCCGCGGTACCGGCGGGGAGGGCGGTCGTGGGGCCCCACGGAGAGCAGGACCCGGCGGCCGGAGCGGCGCAGTTCGTCGGCGATCTGCACGCCCGAGGAACCGGCTCCGACCACGAGAACCGCGCCCTCGGGCAACTGCTCCGGGTTGCGGTAGCCGCTGGAGTGCAGCTGCACGGGGACGGCGCCGTCCGGGACGATGGGCGGGATCACCGGCCGCTGGAAGGGTCCGGTCGCGGCCACGACGAACCGCGCGTCGACGGTGCCCTGTGAGGTCTCGACCCGGAAACCGGGCCGGCCGGTGTGCCGGCGCACCGACGTCACCTCGACGCCGCACCGGACGGGGGCGCCGATCTTCTCGGCGTACGCGGCCAGGTAGTCGGCGACCTGCTCCTTCGAGGCGAACCCGTCGGGGTGGACGTCGGGGAATTCCAGGCCCGGGAAGCGGTCGTGCCACGCGGGTCCGTTCGCGACGAGGGAGTCCCACCGCTCCGAGCGCCACCGCTCGGCGACCCGGTGCCGTTCCAGGACCATGTGCGGTATGCCATGGGCTCCCAGGTGCTCGCTCATCGCCACGCCGGCCTGACCGGCCCCGACGACGACTACTTCGGTCTCTTCACTCGGCATGTCAGCCTCCACTCAGGCGGTAGCCCATCCCGGTGTCGCGTTGACTGTGCTACCGCGTGCACCATCCTGTGGGCCGCCCGGAAAGCTGTCCAACAGATGTTTCCGGGGAAGGCGATCGGATTTGCCGATGTGGGTCGGGTGCGGAACGCGCCGGTGTGGACCCGTGCGGAAAATCGCCGGGAAAAAATGTCGGCGGGGATGTCGAGAACCCGTGACGTGCTCCGTCCCCGGGGTGAACGCGACCACAATGGGTCGCAATCGCACCAAGGAGACGCACCATGGCCAAGTACCTGCTGCTGAAGCACTACCGCGGAGCCCCTGAACCGCTGAACTGCGCGCCCATGGATCAGTGGACGCCCGAGGAGGTCTCCGCCCACATCCAGTACATGCAGGACTTCGCGGCGCGGCTGGAGAAGACGGGCGAGTTCGTCGACGGCCAGGCGCTCGCGCCCGAGGGCGCCTGGGTCCGCTACGACGGTGAGGGGCGCCCGCCGGTCACCGACGGCCCGTTCGCCGAGACGAAGGACCTCATCGCCGGCTGGATGGTGATCGACGTCGACAGCTACGACCGCGCCGTGGAGCTGGCCGGGGAACTGTCCGCCGCACCCGGTGCCGGGGGCAAGCCGATCCACGAGTGGCTGGAGGTGCGCCCGTTCCTGGCGGCGCCCCCCACCGTCCCGGAGTGCCCGCACGGATGAACGAGTCCCTGCTGCGCAGCCTCACCCCGAGCGTGCTCGCCGTCCTCGTCCGCCGCGGAGCCGATTTCGCGGCGGCCGAGGACGCCGTACAGGAAGCCCTGGTCGAGGCGGTCCGCGTGTGGCCCGCCGACCCTCCGCGGGACGCGAAGGGCTGGCTGGTCACCGTGGCCTGGCGCAAGTTCCTGGACGCGGCCCGCTCGGACGCTGCCCGCCGCCGGCGTGAGGACGCCGTCGACGGCGAGCCGGCGCCCGGGCCGGCGCCGGCGGTGGACGACACGCTCCAGCTGTACTTCCTGTGCGCCCACCCGTCGCTGACTCCCGCGTCCGCCGTCGCGCTCACGCTGCGCGCCGTCGGCGGACTGACCACCCGTCAGATCGCCCAGGCGTACCTGGTGCCCGAGGCGACCATGGCGCAGCGGATCAGCCGCGCGAAGCGGACCGTGTCCGGCGTGCGGTTCGACCAGCCCGGCGACGTGGCCACCGTGCTGCGGGTGCTCTACCTGGTCTTCAACGAGGGCTACTCCGGCGATGTCGACCTGGCCGCCGAGGCGATCCGGCTCACCCGGCAGCTCGCCGCCCATGTCGACCATCCCGAGGTGGCGGGTCTGCTCGCCCTCATGCTGCTGCACCACGCCCGGCGCGCCGCGCGGACCGCGCCCGACGGCAGCCTGGTCCCGCTCGCCGAGCAGGACCGCTCGCGCTGGGACACCGCGTCGATCGCCGAAGGGGTGGCGATCCTGCAGGCGGCGCTCGCGCGCGACCGGCTGGGCGAGTTCCAGGCCCAGGCCGCCATCGCCGCGCTGCACGCCGACGCGCCCACCGCCGAGGAGACCGACTGGGTGCAGATCGTCGAGTGGTACGACGAGTTGGTGCGGCTGACGGACAGCCCGCTGGTGCGCCTCAACCGCGCCGTCGCCGTCGGTGAGGCCGACGGGCCCCGCGCGGGCCTCGCGGCGCTCGCGGAACTGGACCCGGCGCTGCCCCGCCACACCGCGGTCGCCGCCCACCTCCACGAGCGCGACGGCGACCTCGCGACAGCGGCGCGGCTGTACGCCGAGGCCGCCCGCGCGGCACCCAACCTCGCCGAACGCGACCACCTCACCCGCCAGGCCGCCCGGCTCAACTCCCGGCTGCGCGCCTGACGTGCGGGGCCGCGCCCCGGTGGCGGCGAGGTGCGCGACGGCCGTCAGGGCGGCAGGTCGCGCGCGTCCCCTCAGACGATCTCCTTCTGCGAGGCGACGACGACCCCGTAGAGGTCGGCGATGGTGGCGAGGGCCGCCCGGTGGACCTGCTCGGCGTCCAGGTCGGTGCCGGCGAGGGGCAGGGAGCGGGTCGCGGTGGCGTCGGCGACGACCGTCGGGCGGTTGCCGCGCAGGAAGGCACCCTCGGCGGTGAACGCCACGCACATGTGCGTCATCCAGCCGGCGAGGATGACGTCCTGCCCTTCGGGGACGTGCGTGCCCAGGTCGGTGCCGTGGAACGCGTTCGGGACCTGCTTGACGACGACGGCCTCGCCGTCCACGGGTGCGAGGCGGGGGTGGATCCGGCCGATCTCGGCCCGGATGTCGTACGGTGTGCCCTCGCCGCCGTCGTTGACGACGTGCACGACCCTGGTCCCCGCGGCACGGGCGCGCCCGAGCAGTTGCTCGGCGGCGTCGAGGGACGCCTCCCAGCCGTCCAGCTCCATCACGCCCCGTGTGTAGGTGTTCTGGAAGTCGATCAGGATGAGCGTGGAGCCGTCGAGGGTCGCGGGCGTCTCGTCGAAGCCGTTGAGCTGCCGCAGCGTCGTCCTGGACATGGGTGTGCCCCCTGGTGGTGTCGGGTGGGATGCGCGGCCCGAGCGGTGCGCCGGGCCGCGTCCCTCACGCTATGCAGCCGCACACATGTCGGCAATGACGGCTAACCTGCAGATACGGACACGCCGTTCACGTGGGGGGATTCGTGCCGCAGAGCATCGGACGACTCGTCGTCATCGTCGTCTTCGAGGGTGTCGACCTGCTCGACGTCACCGGGCCGCCGGAGGTGTTCGCGCTGGCCCGGCGCGAGACACCGGAGGCGGCGGGCTACGAAGTCGTGCTGGCCGCCGAGTCGTCGGAGCCCGTCGTCACGGGTGCGGGCGTCCGGGTGCTCCCCGACGCCACGTTCGAGCAGGTCGGGGGGCGCCGTATCGACACCCTCATCGTGCCCGGGGCGGTGGAGGTGGACCGTGAGCGCCGGGTGCACCCGCTGGTCGACGCCGGTCTCGTGCGCCGGGTGAGGCAGCTCGCCGCCTCCAGCCGGCGGATCACGTCGGTGTGCGTCGGCGCGCACCTCCTCGCCGCCGCGGGCCTGCTGGACGGCAGGCGGGCCACCACGCACTGGTCCACCGCACAGCGTCTCGCCGCCGACCACCCGGAGGTCGAGGTCGACGCCGATCCCATCTTCGTCCGGGACGGCGACGTCTGGACCGGGGCGGGGATCAGCGCCTGCCTCGACCTGTCGCTCGCCCTCATCGCCGAGGACCTCGGCGAGGCGGTGGCGCTGCGGGTGGCCCGGCAGCTGGTGATGTACCTCAAACGGCCGGGCGGGCAGAGCCAGTTCAGCGTTCCGCTGGAGCAGGTCTCCACCACGCGCCGTATCGAGGACCTCCGCCACCACATCATGCGCAACATCGGCGGGCCGCTGACCATCGCGGACATCGCCGCCCACGCACATGTCAGCGAGCGGCATCTGACCAGGCTCTTCAAGAGCGAGCTGGGCATGACGCCGCACGCCTACGTCGAGTCCGTCCGCGTCGAGAGGGCGCGCGGAGAACTGGAGTCCACCGACGCCACGTTGGACCGCATCGCGTCCCTCACCGGGTTCGGCACGACGGACACCCTGGTCCGGGCGTTCCGCCGCCGCCTGAACACCACGCCGACGGAGTACCGGCGCAGGTTCAGGACGCCGCGGACGGCCTGAGGCCCCGCAGGGCCGTGGGAGCGGGCCGGGTGGGGCCGGGTCAGGCGACCGTGAGGACGATCTTGCCGGTCGTGCGGCCCTGCTCGCCGATCTCGTGCGCCTTCGCGGCCTGTTCGAGCGGCAGGACCGTCTCGACCACCGGCTTCAGCGCGCCCCGCTCGGCCAGGGCGGCGATCTCGCGCAGCCCCAGGTGGTCGGGTTCGACCAGCACCCAGGCCGCCCGCACCCCGTCGTGAGCGGCCGGGACGTCGTCGGGACCGGGCAGGGTGATCAGCCGGCCGCCGTCCCGGAGCACCGCGAGGGAGCGCTCGGCGGTCTCCCCGCCCAGGCCGTCCAGGACGACGTCGACATCGCTCACGACGTCCTCGAAGCGCACCGCGCGGTAGTCGACCACCTCGTCCGCGCCCAGCCGCCGCACCAGGTCGTGCTTGGCGGCGCTGGCCGTGCCGATGACGTGGGCGCCGCGGGCCTTGGCGATCTGCACGGCGAAGTGGCCGACCCCGCCGGCCGCCGCGTGCACCAGCACCCGCTCGCCGGGACGCACGTCCGCCGTGTCCACCAGGGCCTGCCAGGCGGTCAGCGCGGCCAGCGGCAGCGCCGCCGCCTCCACGTGGGTGAGGCCCGCGGGCTTCGGGGCGAGGTGCCGGGCCGGCGCCACCACGTACTCGGCGTAGGCGCCCGCCTGGCGGGGGAACAGCGGCATGCCGAAGACCTCGTCACCGGGGCGGAAGATCCCCACACCGGGTCCGACGGCCTCGACGGTCCCGGACACGTCCCAGCCGACGGCCGGTACGGCGCCCCACTCGATGAGGCCCCCACTGGCCCGGGTCTTCCAGTCCACCGGGTTCACTCCGGCCGCACGCACCCGCACCAGGACCTCGTTCAGTCCGGGCTCCGGGCGCTCCAGCTCCCGCTCGACCAGGACCTCGGGACCGCCCCACTGCTCCACGACCACTGCACGCATGCTGTCCGTCTCTCTTCCGTACTCGATCAGCTCGCGCGCCGGGAGGTCCCCGGCGCGCCGCAGACAACGATGGGGCACGGGAGCCGGCCGCGGGATTGGCCGTCCGGCCACTATGTGACAGGATCTGGCCATGAGCACTTCGCAGGGGACGACGACCGAAGCCGAGCGGAACGGGGCGCGGGCGGTGCCACGGCCGCACCGCGTCGCCGTGCTCGCCCTCCCCGGGGTGCCGCCCTTCGAGCTCGGCATCCCCTCCCGTGTCTTCGGCAGCGTGCAGGACGCCGAGGGACGCCCGCTGTACGACGTCACCGTCTGCACCGCCGACGGCGCCCCGGTGCCCAGCGACGCCGGTTTCACCGTGCAGCCCGCGGCCGGACCCGAGGCCCTGGCCGCCGCGGACACCGTGATCGTCCCGCCCACCCACGCCATGCCCGAGCTGGGCCGCGGCGGCCCGCTGCCCCCCGAGGTCACCGCGGCCATCGCCGGCATCCGGCCCGGCACCCGGCTCGTGTCCATCTGCACCGGCTCCTACGTCCTCGCGGCGGCCGGTCTGCTCGACGGCCGCCCGGCGACCACCCACTGGAACCTGGCGCCGGAGTTCCGCCGGGCCTACCCCAGGGTGAAGGTGGACGAGGACGTCCTCTTCGTCGACGACGGCGACGTGCTGACGTCGGCGGGCGTGGCGGCGGGTGTCGACCTGTGTCTGCACCTGATCCGCCGGGACCACGGCGCGGCCACCGCCAACCGGGCCGCCCGTATGTGCGTCGTACCGCCGTGGCGGGACGGCGGACAGGCCCAGTACATCGACCGCCCGGTACCCGAGCCGACCCTGGCCAGCACCACGGCGACCCGCGCCTGGGCGCTGGAGCACCTCGGCGAGCCGCTCTCCCTCGACCGGCTCGCCGAGCACGCCCGGATGAGCCTGCGTTCCTTCACCCGGCGTTTTCGCGACGAGGTCGGCATGACCCCGGTGCAGTGGCTCACCGCCCAGCGCCTGGAGCTGGCCAAGCAGTTGCTGGAGACGACGGATCTGACGATCGACCTCGTCGCGCACCGGGCCGGTTTCGGCTCGGCGAACTCCCTGCGTGCGCACATGCGGGCGGCGTTCGGGGTCTCCCCCGCCGCCTACCGGCGCGCGTTCAGCCCCCAGGACGCGGCCGCGGCGCGAGGTTGAGCGGCGGGCCGGGCGGCAGGGGCCCAGGGCGGGACGCGCACGAACTCCTCATCGCGGACGCTTGCCCGGGTTGAGCGCCGCGTGCAGTGCGGGGGCGAGGACGCGGCGGATCTCGTCGGAGGTGAGGGCGGCGGCCGTGGGCAGGGGGTTGAGGTAGCGGGTGTAGATCAGCCCGCCGAGGACGGTGACGACCGCGGTGGCCCGCGCGGTGGCGGTCCGGCCCCCCAGAAATTCAACGAGGCGGGCCAGGAGCTCGGATTCCAGATAGTCGCGGACGGCTGCCGCGACCTCCTCTCCCTGACTGGTGAGCTTGCGGAAGTCGGGGTCCTCCCACAGCCCGGTCACCGTGTCGATGAGACGGTCGGGCAGGGTGGCCGGGTCGCCGGCCAGGACGCGGTCGACGGTGAGCGCGTTGGCGCAGTGGACCTGCATGACGTCGGCGAACAGGGCTTTCTTCGACCCGAAGTGGTACGCGATCGCAGCGGGGTCCACTCCGGCGGCCCGGGCGACGGCGCGCAGCGTGGTGGCGCGGTAGCCGCGCTCCACGAAGAGCGGACGGGCGGCGGAGACGATCGACGCGCGGGTGGGCGGGTTGCCTCGGGGACGGCCCCGCCCCCGGGGGCCGGCCGGCGCGAGGGGTGGCGGTTTATTCATCGGCGTTGAGCTTGCGCCGCCCGACCGGCAGGGTCAAGGGCGTTCCGCCGCCCGTACGAGGAAAAGGACCCGCCGTCATGCGCATCACCGTCTTCGGAGCCAATGGACCCACCGGCCGCCGGCTCGTCGACCAGGCTCTCGCGGCCGGTCACGAGGTCGTCGCCGTGACCCGGCGGCCCGGCTCGATCGCCGGGCGTCCGGGGCTCGCCGTGGCGGTCGCCGACGCGACCGATCCGGGCGGCGTCGACGCCGCGGTGGGCGGTACGGACGCCGTCCTGTCGGTACTGGGCACGCCGTACAGCAAGAAGGAGATCACCACCTACTCCGCGAGCGCCCGGACGATCACCGAGGCGATGGCCCGTCACGGGGTCAAACGTCTCCTCGCGGTGAGTTCGAGCATCGCGGACCCGCACTGGCGCCCCACCGGCGCACACTTCTTCAACCTGGTGCTCGACCCGCTGGTGAACCGGCGCCTCGGCCGCACCCTGCACGAGGACATGCGCCGCATGGAGGCCGTGATCCGTGAGACGGACCTCGACTGGACGCTCGTACGGCCCTCGGGGCTCTTCGAGCACCCCGTGGTGACGGACTATCACACGGCGGAGACCAGCGCGGACGGAGTGTTCACCGCTCGCTCCGACCTGGCCGCGAGCATGCTCCGCGAGGCGGCCGAGCGCCGGTACGTGCGCACGGCGATGGGGGTGATCACCACGGCGGTGAAGCCGAACATCGCCAAGCTGATCTGGAACGAGGGCGTGAAGAAGAAGTGAGTGCACCCGCCGGGGGCGCTGAAAAGACCTCGGCAAGCCAAAGTCGTGGTCAACGGGCGGGGTGGGAGGGGAAGATGGTCGCCATGACGCATGAAGGCTCCGCCATCGACTCCACCAAGCCCAGCATCGCCCGTGTGTACGACTACCTGCTCGGCGGCAAGGACAACTACGCCGTGGACCGGGAGATCGGTGACGTCTTCAAACGTGACCTTCCCGGTTCCGTGGCGATCGCCTTCGCCAACCGGGCGGCCCTCACACGCGCGGTGCGGGAGATCGCGACGACCACGGACGTACGGCAGTTCGTCGACCTCGGCAGTGGTCTGCCGACCGCGGACAACGTCCACCAGGTCGCGCAGCGGCACGCGCCGGAGTCCCGGGTCGTGTACGTCGACACCGACCCGCAGGTCCTGGTGCACGGGCGGGCGTTGCTGGAGGAGAACGACAACACCCGGGTCGTCCCGGCGGACGTGCGCGACCCCGAGGCCATCCGCAACCACCCGGACACCGTCGAGTTGATCGACTTCGACCGGCCGGTCGCCGTCATATTCAGCGCCATCCTCCACCACGTCAACGACGAGGAGGACCCCGCCGCCATCGTGCGGTACTGGCGCGAACAGGTGCCCGCCGGGAGCTACTTCTTCGTCAGCCACTTCCGCTCCGGCAACAACCCGGAGACGGAGGAGGCGGAGAAGGTGCTCCAGCAGACCTTCGGCCGGGGCCGGTGGCGCAGCGACGAAGAGATCGCCGCCCTGCTGGAGGGCCTGGAGATCCTCGAACCGGGTGTCGTCCCCGCCAGCCTGTGGCGTCCCGACGTGGTCGACAGCCGGTGGAACCGCGGCGGCGGGCAGCGGGAACTCACCGTCTGGGAGCACCTCATCTCCGCCGGGATGGCCCGGAAGGTGTAGCGGGCCGGCCGGCGGGTCCGGTCCGTTCACCTGTTCGTCTAGGGTGAGGTCATGACCGAGGTGGCGGTGCTGCAGCTGCTGGTGTCGCCGGCGCACCGGCTGTCCGGGCGGCCGGCGGACGGGCCCGCTCCAGGACCGGACGACGAGTCGGTGACACGGATCGAGGTGCGCCGCGGGCTGGGACTGGTCGGTGACCGCTACTACGGCAGGGCCGCCCACCGGGACGCCTCGGTGACACTGATGTCCGCGGAGAACCTTCCCCGGGACATCGACCCGGGCGCCGACCTGCGGCACACCCGGCGGAACGTCCTGCTCGGCGGTGTCGACATCGACGGCTTCGTCGGCGCGACGATCTCCCTGGACTGCGGCGCCGGGCCCGTCGTCCTCGCAGTGAACCGTCCCGCGCGGCCCTGCGCCTGGATGGACGTGACCATCGGTCCCGGTGCGCAGCGGGCCCTGCGGGGCAAGGGCGGCGTGCGGTGCACCCCCCTGAGCGACGGGGTGCTCACGCTGGGACCGGCGACGTTCCGGGTGCTGAGCGAGCCGGGCCCGACGCGGTGACGGACGGACCGGCTGCCGCGCCGGGCCGGTGACGGTGTCCGCTCAGCGGTCGGACGGCTCGCCGCCCGGCTCGCTCGCCGCCGTGAGCAGGTCGTCGCGGCCGGCCAGCGCTTCCAGGGAAAGCGTGCGGTAGCCGACGTCGTCGAAGAGCACGGTGATGCGGTCCCCGTCCTCGCTGAGCACGGTTCCCCTCCCCCATCGGCCGTGCCGCACGGCCGTACCGACCGGATAGGCGCCGGCGTCCGGATGCACCGCCTGACGCGCGTCGCGCGTGCCGGGGCCGCCCTCGGCCTCCCTGGCCTCACAGACGTCGCAGTTCCCGCACGGTGCCTCGTACTCCTCGCCGAAGTACCCCAGCAGGAACCGCCGCCGGCACCCGGTCGTCTCGGCGTAGGCCCGGGCCATGTCGACCCGGGAGCGGTCCATGCGCTGATGGGCCTCGGCGCTTTGCTCCGCCCGCCTGACCGCCCGGGACGGGGCGGTGTCCGGTTCCGGCCGGACGGCGCCCGAGGCGTCCGTCGCCACGGCCCCGGCCTCCTCCAGCAGGTTCACGGCGGTGGTGACCCTGGTGCGGGACAGACCGGTGTCCTGGCGCAGTTCGTCGAGCCCCGCCGGATCGTCCGCGTGCTCGTGGACGGCCCGTACGACCGCGCCGACGGTGTCCGCGCCGGGAGCACGACCGCTGAAGTACGCCTGCATGCCGGTGTCCTCGGGACGGAAGTGCAGTACGGCCACGGCCGGCCGCCCGTCCCGGCCGCAACGGCCGATCTCCTGGTAGTAGGCGTCCAGGGAGCCCGGCAGTGCGGCGTGCAGGACGAACCGCACGTCCTCCTTGTCGATGCCCATACCGAAGGCCGTGGTCGCGACCACCACGTCCGCCTCGCCCGCGAGGAACGCCTCGTGGATCCGCCGGCGTTCCGCGGCGCGCAGCCCCGCGTGGTAGGCCTCGGCGGAGAGTCCCAGCGAGGCCAGCTCCGCGGCGTAGTGCTCGGTGTCCTTGCGGGTCGCGGCGTAGACGATGCCGGGTTTGGGCTCGGCCGCCGCCTGCTCCACGACCAGGCGCCGGCGTTCGCCGTCCTGAAGGTGGCGGTGGACCTCGAGCCGGATCTCGGGGCGGTCGAACCCGGTGACCAGGTGCCGGGGCCGGTCCATGCCGAGCCGCTCGACGATGTCCTGCCGGACGGGCGGCGCGGCGGTCGCGGTCAGCGCGAGGACGGGGGGCCGGCCCAGGCGCCGTACGGCCTGGGCGAGGCGGAGGTAGTCGGGCCGGAAGTCATGCCCCCAGGACGACACGCACTGGGCCTCGTCCACCACGAACAGGGAGGGGCGGGCGTCGGCCAGCCGCTGCACCACCTCGTCCTTGGCCAGTTGCTCCGGGGACAGGTACACGTAGGTGATCGCGCCACTGCCCACCGCCTCCCAGGCCGCCTGCGTCTCGGCCGCGGAGAGGTCGGAGTTCACGGCGACGGCCCCCGGTCCGCCCCGGCCGCCGGGCAGGCCGGCGATCTGGTCCCGCTGCAGCGCGAGCAGCGGCGAGACGACCACCACGGGGCCGGGCAGCAGCAGGGCGGGGACCTGGTACACGGCGGACTTGCCGGCTCCGGTCGGCATGACGACGAGGGTGTCCCGTCCCTGAAGGACCCACTCCATCGCCGTGAGCTGCTCGGGTCGCAGCTCGTCCCAGCCGAACACCTCGGCGGCGGTCTCCCGCAGACGCCGGGTCCGCCGTGCGCCGGTACGGGGTCTGTCGCCGGTCATGGACACTCCTTTTCGCTCCGCCTGCGGGAAGCGGCGTGGTAACCAGCCCCGCACGGCTGTGCTGGGTACCCCCGGCTGCGGCCGTCACGCGCCGGGCCGGTCACGTGTCGAGTGCGGCCGCCACACACCGGGCCGGTGAGCCGTCGCCTGCGGCCGGCCGTTTTCGGGCGGCCGCGCCGGGGAACCCGCGGCGGATCGAACCGAGACGACCCCGACCGAGACGACCCCGACAGAGACGACCCGACGCGGTGGCGGCGTGTGGCAGGCGCCCCGCGACCCCGGCGAAGGGCGGGCGACCATGTCCCCGATCACGGACGACGCCCCCGACGACGCGCTCGACGTCCATTTCATCGGCAACGCGACCGTCCTGCTGCGCTACGGACCGCTCACCCTCCTGACCGATCCGAACTTCCTGCACCGGGGGCAGTACGCCTACCTCGGGTACGGGCTGCTGAGCCGGCGGCTGACCGAACCGGCCCTCGACGTGGACGAACTGCCCCGCCTCGACGGGATCGTGCTCTCCCATCTGCACGGGGACCACTGGGACCGGCGGGCGCGCCGGGGTCTGGACCGTACCGTTCCGGTGCTGACCACCCCGCACGCCGCGCGCCGGCTGAGGGTCGTGCACGGCTTTCCCCGTACGGCGGGACTGCGCAGCTGGCGGCACTTCACCCTCCGGCGCGGCGAGGCGCAGGTCAGGGTCACGGCTCTGCCGGGGCGGCACGCCGGTCACCCGGTGGTCCGCGGGCTGCTGCCGCCGGTGATGGGCAGCATGCTGGAGTTCGGCCCGCCGGGGCGGCCCGCGCGACTGCGGCTGTACGTCTCCGGCGACACCCTGCCGTACGACGGGCTGGCCGAGATCGCCACCCGCTTCCCGGCCGCCGATCTGGCCGTCCTGCACCTGGGCGGCACCCGCCTTCCCGGCGGGTTCGTGGTCACCATGGACGGTGCGCAGGGCGCGGAACTCGCCCGGCTTCTCGCTCCCCGGCGCATCCTGCCGGTCCACTACGGCGACTACACGGTGATGCGCTCGCCGCTGTCCGCGTTCCTCGCCGAGGCCGACCGGGCCGGTCTCGGCGACCGGGTCGTGGTCTGCGGCCACGGCGGACGGATGCGGCTCGCCCCCGGCGCGGCCCCGGCCCTGCTGTGAGCGAGCCCACCGCACGCGGCCCTGCCGGGAGCGGACCTTCCGGGGGCGGACCTCCCGTCGGCGGGCCTCCCATCGGCGGACCAACCGTGGGCGGTCCTCCTGTGGGCGGACTCCCTGCGGGCGGACCCGCCGTGAGCGGACCCGTCGTACGCGGCCCGGCTGCGAGCCGCCGTGATGGGAGCGGCCCTGCCGCGAGCGGCCCGCACTCCGGGCCCCTCGAGAGGCCCGTACCGCGCCCGGCGAGTGTGACACTGGGAGACAGGAGCCGCCTGTCGACGACATGCGGGAGGAGTTCGAAATGAGCCAGGTCGGAAGTCGTCCGTCGGGTCTTCTCCAGCCGCTCGGGGCCGTCGCCTCGGGGCTCCGGCGCCTGCCGGGGGCCGAGCAGGTGGGCAGGTTCGCCGACGATGCGCTGGACCGGATCGGAGCGATCTCCCCACGCGGCCGCCGGTTGGCCGTCTACACCGGGGCCGGCGTGCTGGGCGTCGCCGGGGTGGTGGAGTGGCCCGTGGCGCTCGCGGGCGCCGCCGTCGCCTGGCTCACCCAGCCGCGCCCCGAACGCGGTGCCCGGGAGGGCGCGGACACCGAGAGTTTCCGGGGCGCATCGGGCGAGGGCGACGGGGCGGGGACCGCTGCGGGCGGGGCCGAGGGGCCCGGGCCGGTGCCCGTGCACGCCGACGGCACCGCCGCGGAGGAGCAGGGCGCGGGCGACCGGCTGGCACCGTCCCGCTTCCACCGCGGCGGCCCGGAGGAGCATGTGCACGAGGAGCCCGCCAAGGTCGGCGACCCGGCTACGGCGTCGGCGCTCAAGCAGGTCGCGGAGGCCACGGCGCACCACCACGGACCGGATCAGCGGAACCACTGACCGGGCCGCGTCCGGCGGACGGCCGGCCCGGCGACCGCGCCCGGGCCCAGCGCCCGCCGCCCGCGCCGGCCACCGTGCCCGAGGGCGCCGGCCGCCCGGCGCGGCACGGCGTTTTGCCGGTGGGCGGTGGGGAACGCAGGGTTGGTGGTCGCGTATGGAGCGGAGCAGCGGGTACGCATCCCCGCGCTCAGGACCGGCTGGCTGCGGCAGACGTTCGTGCACTGGCCGTTTCCGCCGCGGGCCGTGCAGGCCCTGCTGCCGCCGGAACTCGTCGTCGACGAGTACGACGGCGCGGCCTGGGTGAGTCTGACGCCCTTCGTCATGGCCGATGTCCGCCCGCCCGGTGTGCCTGCCGCGCTGCCGGGCCTGCCGACGTTCGCGGAGACCAACCTGCGCACCTATGCCCGGCACCGGGACTCCGGGCGGGACGGGCTGTGGTTCCTGACCATCGAGGTCACCTTTCCCCTGATGCTGGCGGCGCGGGCCGTGGGCGTGCCGTACCACCGGGGCGCCCTGCGGGTCTCCATGGACGGGGACGTCGTGACGTACTCGGGCTCCCGGCGGGGCGGCGCCATCGCCTACCGGCTCGTCGTCCGCCCCGGTGATCCGATCAGGCCGACGGAGCGGGACGTGTGGCTGACGTCGCGGTGGCGGGCGTACACCCGCCGGTACGGCCTGCTGTGGCAGACGCCGGTCGAGCACGAGCCCTGGCCGCTGCGGGCCGCCTCCCTCGAGGTGGTCGAGGAGACCCTGACCCGCGGGGCCGGTCTCCCGGCTCCCGCCGGCGAGCCCGTGGTGCACTTCTCGGAAGGGGTCAGGCATGTCCGGCTCGGGCCTTCCCGTCCGTGCCGCTGAGGGCGCCGGGGCGCCCGACGCGAGCCTTGTGTCCCCCGGGGGCAGGAGAGCGCGTCTGCGCTTCGACGGCTGGATCGCGGGGCTGGGCACCACGTCGGGCACGCGGATCGTGGTGGGCCACTGGCCGCGGTCACCGTTCGGGCCGTTCAGCGATGTGATGATCGAGCGCGCGGACGGGGAGCGGCTGCTGCTGGCGCCCACGCGGCGCGTCGCCGATTTCGTCAGCGGCACCTATCTCTTCGACGCGGTGCGCGTCGTGCCCGTCGACGTGACGGCGGCGGGCAGCAGGTGTGCGGTGCGCGCGGGGCCGCTGGAGCTGCGCTTCGGCGTCGGCCGGCCAGGGCCGCTGGGTCTGCTGCTCGCGGCCGTGCCCGGCCCGCTCGCCCGGGGTGCGGCCTGGACGGTGGTGACGGATCCGGTGGCCCGGCTGCTGCTGCGCGGTGTGCGGACCCGCGGCAGCGCCGTGCCCGGACGCCGGGAGTGGTACGGCGCCCGCGGGCTGTGGCCGGTCACCGGGGTGTCGGCGGCCTTCGAGGGCGTCGATCTCGGCGCCCTGGCGCCCGTGGACCCGCCCGTGCGTTTCGGGTTCGGTTCCGCGCCCCGCCGGCCGGCCCTGACCCGCGTCACCACGACCGTCGCACCGAACGGGTGACCCGGCGCCTCCCGGGGACCCGGGTCAGGCGCGGGGGCGCACGGCGTTGCGAGCAGCACCGGACCCTCGCGGGGGACCCGGGTCAGGCGCGGGGGCGCACGGCGTTGCGGGCAGCGCCGCGCGCGGTGCGCACGGCTCCCTCGCGGGTGGCTCCGCGCAGGCCCAGCACCACCCGGGTGCTGAGCCCGTCGAGGAGGGCGAGGAGTGTGTCGGCGGCCTCCGGGACCTCCTCCTCGGCCAGAGCGAAGCGCCCCTGACGCACGCCCTTCCGCAGCAGGTGTTCCAGGTCCTCCTGCCAGGCCCGGTCGAACTCCTCCTGTGCACCGGTCAGTTCACTGTTCCCGGCGGCGCGCGCCCACAGTTCGATCCACAGCATCCAGCGGGAGTCGCGCGGCCCTTGGGGCAGATAGAGCTCGACGAAGGCGTCCAGGCGGCGGGCGACGGTGGTGCGCCGCGACAGCAGGGCCCGCCGTTCCCCGGTGAGCCGGTCCTCGCTCCACCGCAGTGCTTCGAGGAGCAGCCGGTCCTTGGTGCCGAAGTAGTACAGGATGTGCCCGCCGGAGGTGCCGAGGCGTTCGGCGAGTCCGGACATCGTCAGCTCGGCCAGACCGTGCTCCGCGATGGCCCGCATCGCCTCTTCGAGCATGCGCTCACGGGCGATCGCCCCGCCGCGCCTGCGTCGTGTCACTGGTGCCGTCACGCCGGACAGTCTAGCGGCGCGTCCGCCGCAGCTTGAATGGCGTTCAAATTCTGGGACTCCTCCGCCGGCCTATTGACAGAGCCGTATCCCGGTCCACATCTTGTATGACGTTCAAACTCCCTTGAACCGCATTCAAGGAAGTGTGCCTCTTCCGCCCGCTTCCTCCGCCCGCTTCCTCCGCCCGCTTCCTCCGCCCCTCCCGCCCGCGGCCAGCCGCCCGAACCCGGGGACACCTCCATGACGCATACATCCGCCGACACCCCGCCCGGCGACGCGCCGAGAACGCAGACGTCGCCGCCGACGTCCCCGCCCGCGCCCGCCGCACTGGCCCGGGTCCTCGGACCGGTGGGCGCCGTGCTGCTCACGCTGTCCTGCATCACGCCCGCCTCGTCGCTGTTCATCCTGGTCCCCGAACTGTTCGCCGGTCAGGGCACGGGCGCACCCCTGACCATCGCGGTGGGCATCGTCATCTCGATCGCGGTGGGCGCCTGCTACGCCGAACTGGGCACGCTCACCCCGAGTTCCGGCGGCGAGTACGCCATGGTCGACGCACTGCTCGGGCGGTTCCTCGGCTGGGTGACCTTCGCGATGACCATCGCCATGCTCGTGGTCATCCCGCCGGTGATCGCTCTGGGCACGGCCGACTACCTCGCCGACCTGGTCCGGGTGGACCCGCAGATCGCCGGCTGTGCCGTCATGCTCGTGGCGATCGCGACGGCCGTCCTCGACGTGAAGTCCAACGCCCTGGTGACCGGGGCCTTCCTGGCGCTGGAGGTGGTGGCCGCCGGGGTGGTGGCCGTCCTGGGCCTCGCCCACACCCGCCGCTCCCCGTCGGTACTCGTCCACCCGGAGGTGTCCCAGGCGACCTCCGGGCACCCGACGTTCACCCTGGGGCTCCTCGTCTCCGGGCTCGCCGCGGCGATGTTCGTGGTCAACGGGTTCGGCACCGCCTCCTATCTCGCCGAGGAGATCCACCGGCCCCGCCGCAACGTGGCGCGTGCCGTGTTCTGGTCGCTGTTCATCGGCGCCGCCGTCATCCTGGTGCCCGCCGTCGCGGCGGTGCTGGGCACCGCGTCGACCGACACGCTCTCCACGGCCACCTTCTCGGACCTGGTGCGCGGCTGGGCGGGCGACACCACGGCCACCGTCATCGACCTGTGCGTCGCGCTGGCCATCCTCAACGCGGTCCTCGTCATGGTGCTGCAGAACGCCCGGGTGGTCTACGCGTCGGGCCGGGACCGGGCCTGGCCCGCGCCCGTCAACCGCGCGCTGACCCGGCTGCACCCCCGCTTCGGCTCCCCGTGGGTCGCCACCCTCGTCATCAGCCTGCCCGGAGCGGCACTGGCCTGCTTCGCCGACCTGTCGACGCTGTACGAGGCCACCGGCGCGATCCTGGCCGTCGTCTACGTCCTGCTCGCCCTGGCCGCGCTCGCCGCCCGCCGCGCACCGCTGCGCGACCGGCCGGCCTGGCGGATGCCGCTGTGGCCGCTCGCCCCCGTCGTCGTGCTCGCCTCGGTCGGTTACGTGCTCTACCAGCAAGCCGGACGCGATCTCGCCATCACCGGCGGGGTCGTCGCGGCGGCGGCTCTCTACTACGTCCTCTACCTGCGCCGCCGTCCGCACGACCGCTGGCAGGTCGCCGCTCCCGACGCCGACGACTGACACCTCCCCGTACCGCCCTCGCCCAACCACCGCACCCACCCTGGAGAACAGACCGTGACGCTCCCCTCCCCCGCCCAGCTGGTCCTGCGCAACGCCCGTATCCACACCGTCGACCCGGGCCTGCCCTCGGCCGAGGCGCTCGCCGTACGGGACGGCCGGATCGTGTGGGTGGGCTCCGACGCGGACGCCGACGCGTGGACCGGCCCCGGCACCGACGTCGTCGACGCGGGAGGGCGGCGGGTCCTGCCGGGCTTCGTGGACGCGCACAACCACGTCCGGCTCGGCTCCGACGAGGAGTGCGTGCAACTGGCCGGGGCCCGCTCGCTCACCGAGGTCGCCGCCCGGATCGGCGCCTGGCGCGCACAGCACCCCGCCGCCGCGTGGATCGAGGCGGAGGGCTTCGACTACTCGGTCCTGCCCGACGGCCGGATGCCACGCGCCCGGGACCTCGACGAACTGACCGGCGACACCCCCGCCTTCGTGCTCAGCTACGACGTGCACACCATGTGGCTCAACAGCGCCGCGATGGCCCGGCTCGGTGTGACACGCGGCTGCGGCGAACTGCCCTTCGGCGTCCCCGAGACCGACCCCGCCACCGGCGAACCCACCGGTTTCGTACGGGACTTCGCCGTGCGGGGCCTGTCCCGCGAAGGGCATCGAGCGCTGCGCGAACTGGGTGTGCCCTGGGCCTCCCCGGAGCGCCAGTACGGGCGGCTGCTGCGCAGCCTGGACGACGCCGTGCGCTTCGGCATCACCACCGTCGTGGAGCCCCAGAACTCCCTGGACGATCTGGAGCTGTTCGTCCGCGCGCGCAAGGAGGGCCGGCTGCGCTCGCGGCTGGTGGCCGCGCTGTTCCATCCGCGCGGCACCACCGAGGCCGACCTGGACGAGTTCGCTGAGGCGGCGCGGCGGTTCGACGACGAGTGGATGCGGGTGGGGCCGCTCAAGCTCTACATCGACGACGTGGTCGAGCCGCGCACGGCCGCCCTGCTGGAGCCGTACACGGGCTGCCGGCACCGCGGTGACACCTTCTACCCGCCCGAGGAGTTCACCGAGCTGCTGACCCGGCTCGACGCGCGCGGCTTCCAGTGCTTCGTGCACGCCACCGGGGACCGCGGCATCCGCACCGTGCTGGACGCGGTCGCCCGTGCCCGCGCGGAGAACGGCCCGCGCGACGCCCGCCACCAGGTCGTCCACGTGGAATGCTGCGACCCCGCGGACGTGCCGCGCTTCGCCGGCCTCGGGGTGGTGGCCTGTATGCAGCCGCGCCACTGCGCTCCCGAGATCGCCGGGCCCGGCCAGGACTGGGCGCGCAACGTCGGCCCGGAGCGCTGGCACAAGGCGTGGCCCATGCGCAGCCTGCACCGGGCCGGGGCCACGCTGGCGTTCTCCAGTGACTGGAACGTCGCCGAGATGGATCCCATGGTGGGCCTGTACACGGCGGTGACGCGCCGGCCGCTCGGCGGAGGCGAGGCGTGGATGCCCGAGGAGACGGTGGACATCGAGACCGCGGTGCACGGTTACACGATGGGGTCGGCGTACGCCAACTTCCTCGAGCACGAGCGCGGTTCGCTGTCGGTCGGCAAGGTCGCCGACCTGGTCGTCCTCTCCCGTGACGTCCTCACCGTCGAGCCCGAGGCCATCCCGGGGACCGTGTGCGAGCTGGTCATGGTCGGAGGGGAGATCGTCCACCGCGGCTGAGCGAGCGGGCGTCTCCTATGCTGGCGCCGTCCGCGTACCTCGGTGAAAGGGCCCCGCATCGTGACGACCGTGCAGGATCTCTCATGGGCGTGAGCGCCTCCGCGTCCGGGCGGCGTGTGCTGGTCAGCGGTGCGTCGCGGGGGCTCGGACGGGCCGTGGCGCAGGCGTTCGCCGACGGCGGTGACCGGGTCGCCGTGCACTTCGGGTCGCGTGAGGACGACGCCCGGGTGACGCTCGACTCCCTCGCCGGTTCCGGGCACACCCTGGTCGGGGGCGATCTCGCCGATCCGGCGGGTGCGGCGGCCGTCGTGGACGCGGCGGCCGACGCGCTCGGCGGTGTCGACGTGCTGGTGAACAACGCGGCGGTGAACATCCGCCATCCTCTGCCGGAGACGCCGTACGAGGAGTGGGTGGCGCTCTGGCAGCGGCATGTCTGCGTGAACCTGCTCGCCACGGCGAACCTCAGTCATCTCGCGGCGCGGCGCATGATCGACCAGGGCACGGGCGGACGCATCGTCAACATCGGTTCGCGCGGCGCCTTTCGTGGCGAACCGGACCATCCGGCGTACGGGGCGACGAAGGCGGCGGTGCACGCCCTGGGCCAGTCGCTCGCGGTGTCGCTGGCGCCGTACGGCATCGCCGTGGCCTCGGTCGCGCCCGGCTTCTTCGACACGGAGCGGGTCGCCCCGCGGCTGGAGGGCGCGGAAGGTGCCGCCATCCGCGCGCAGAGCCCGTTCGGGCGCGTCGCCTCCGCGCAGGAGATCGCGGCGGCCGTCGTATGGCTCGCCTCGCCGGCCGCGGAATGGGCCTCCGGCACGATCCTGGACCTCAACGGGGCGTCGCATCTGCGCACGTGACCGCTGGGGGCGGCCGATACCGTCGCCCGGTGCGGCCTGTCTCCGGTGCCCGGCGGGTCAACCGGGGAAGTCCGCCACAGCCGTGCCGAGGTCGCGTTCCGTCTCCCCCACACGGCTCAGACCCCGCTCGGTCAGACGGGCCAGGCGCTCGCGGGTTTCGGGCAGGCTGATCAGACTCTGAAACATCGCGGCGTCGGAACGGACGTGTGCGGGCTCGGCCAGCGTGAGGTCGTTGACGGCGCGCTTGGCGGCCTGCACCCCCTGGGGCGGGAAGCCGGCGATGCGCTTGGCCAAGCGCTCGACGAAGCCGTCCAGTTCGGCGTCGGGCAGGGCGCGGTTGATCCAGCCGTAGTGTTCGGCGAGGTCGGCGTCGAAGTCGTCCGCGCCGGCGATGGCTTCGATGGCGCGGGTACGGCCGAGTCGCCGGGCCAGGTGCTGGATGCCGCCCGCGCCGGGCAGGGCACCGGTCCCGGACTCGAACTGGCCGAAGACCGCGTTCTCCCGCGAGGCGAAGATCATGTCGCAGGCCAGGGCGAGTTCGTTGCCACCGCCGCGGGCCCGGCCGCGCACCTTGGCGATGGTGATCACCGGCACGCGCGCCAGCCGGTGCAGGAACATGCCGAGCGAGGCGTCACCGGGGCCGCCGGCCTTCGCGGCCTCCGCGGTGTACTGCGGGACCTCGGTGAGATCCACGTGCGCGCAGAAGTAGTCCGGCGAGGCGCTGTCGAGGATGACGACGCGCACGTCACCGGGGTCGTTGTGCAGTGTGTCGACGAGGGAGACCAGGTCACGGACCAGTGCGGCACCAAGGAGGTTGAGGGGGCCGGCGTCGAGGGTGGCGGACAGGACGCCGGCTTCGAGCCGGGTCCGGATCGAGGAGCGGGCGAAGGTCACGGCGACTCCGGTGAGGGGGGACGCGGGGGGCCCGCGGACTTCGCCCGCACGGCTCGGTCACGATGCCTCGGCGGGTGGTGCGGGAGCCCGGGCGATCAGGCGGTGCAGCCCCTTGCGGTCGTAGTACAGGGTCATGAGGAAACCGAAGAGCAGGGCGAGGGCGACGCCGACGGCGATCATGACCCAGCCACGGGTCAGTCCGGCGTCGGCCCGGGCGTCGAAGTAGAGGATGGCCCGGACGCCGTCGCTCAGTTGCCGCATCGGTTCGAACAGCGCCAGGAAACGGTAGAACCCGGGAACGGCGTGGAGGGGAATCGTCGCCCCCGAGGACGGCAGGGCCAGGGCGATGAAGACGAACATGGACACCACCTGGCCGATCCCGCCGAAGGCCGCGTTGATGGCCTGCACGCCCAGGCCCACGGCCAGGCTCGCGCAGTAGGAGAAGACCCACAGCAGCGGCAGGTGCGTCGCGTCCATGCCCAGGATCCCGATGGCGGCGATCATCAGCAGGCTGGTGGTGAGCACGGTGATGGCCGCGCTCATGAGCATCTTCAGCAGCAGTGTCTGGGTGCGGCTGATCGGCACCGTCGGCCGCCGGGTGTGCCAGGGCCCGATCTCGTTGTCGGTGTAGCCGAGGCCCGCGTCCACGCCGCTGTGGATGATGTTCGCGCCGATGAAGCCGGTGAGCACCAGGAGCAGTGTGAAGTAGAAGGCGCTCAGGCCGAGGCCGCTGTGCTTGCCGATGGGATGGCCCACCCGCGTGGTGACGGTGACCGGGTCGCCCAGGAGCGTACGTGTGGTGGCGTCGGCCCTCTGGGCGGTCGCCTGTCTCGTCAGCTGCCGGCCGATCGTCAGGGATGCCTGGTGCGCCGCGCGCTGGGTGATCTGGGCGGCCAGGGAGGATCCGAGGCTGCCCAGCCCGGGATTGGTCAGGACGGTGAGAGCGGGCCGTGCGGTGCCCCGGGGCGTCGCCAGCGCCGCCACCGACCGGGTGAAGTCGGCCGGCACGACCAACGCGCCGTAGACCTTGCCCGACGCGAGCTGGTCCTGCAACTGAGCCTGGCTGAGCCGGCGCCACTGCACGGTGCCCGCCGGGGTCGCCGCGATGACCGACCGGCTCACCTGAGCGCCCAGTGTCTGCTGCTGTCCCGGCAGCGGCGGTCCCTGGTCGGAGTCGACCAGGGCGATCGGCAGACGGTGCAGGTTCCCTTGCGGGTCGAGGATGCCGCCCATGTAGAGCAGCGTCAGCAGGAGTGCCACCAGCGCGTACAGGACCGTCGGCACCAGCCAGAGTCTGCCATGACGCGCCACAGCGAAGGAGCGCACGAGCGCCTGCTGCTCTCCGGAACCCGGCGAGGTCATGGGGACTCCAAGGGGGGACACGGCCTGCCTGTCTGATGCCCGCGGGATCACCGGTGCGTGAACGTCACGCGTGCACCTTCCAGGGACGATAACCATCGGTCATCGGCGAGTGACACAAGGACACGTCTCAATGCGGAGTGCCGGCCCGAGGCGCACTCTGGAAGGTGGACCGTCCAGGTCCGTGGAGCCCGACCAGGGGAGCAGGTCATGCCATCCCTACACTTCCACGTGAACTCCTCGATGAGCCCGGCCGAGGTGATGGGCGTGCTGACGAATTTCAGCCCTTCCCGGGTCGAGGAATGGCCCTCCATCGATGCCGAGCACTTCCAGGTCCACGAGCGGGGCGACACCTGGGCGGAGGTGACCGAGGGGAACGGCAAGTCGTGGGAGCGCGCACGCTACGAATGGGACCCCTCGGCGAACAGGGTCACCGTCACCACCCGCGACTCGGTGCCCTTCGGCTCCGGGGGCTGGCAGTTCCGGATGACTCCTACGGGCAGCGGCACCCGCGTCGACGTCAGACTCGAACGGCATCCCACCTCGTTCAGGGCGAAGATGATGTCCTCGATCATCCCCTTCGCCGGGCCGGTATTCCGCAAGTCGTTCAAGGAACCGCTGCACACCACGTAGTCCGGGCCGCCACGACGTGTCGCCGGCCTCGTCGAGGCGCAGATATACGTGAGCGGCGCCCCGGGTCTCACCCGTGGCGCCGCTCGGACCGTCTGCTCAGACCAGTTCCGGCTGGGGCCGGGGCTGGTGCGCCGGCAGCACCTTCACCTCCCACAGACCCATGGTGCGCGCATATCCGTACACCACGGAGGCCATGGCCAGAAGGAGAAGCGGACCGCTCACCCACGGATGCCGGGCCATCTCCATCGGCAGGTAGCGGTACGACACGAGGAGCGCCGTGAAGACCACGGCGCCGTGAACGACCAGCTGGATTCCCGCGCGGTCCCAGCCACGGTCGAACGAGCGCAGGGCCGCCTCGATGGTGAAGGCGAACACCACACCGGCGACCAGATCCACGCCGTAGTGATAACCGAATCCCAGCGTCGCGGTGAGCGTGGCGATCAGCCAGAACGTGCCCGCGTATTGCAGGGCTTTCGGGCCCTTGCGGGAATGCAGGAAAATCGCCGTGGCCCACGCCGTGTGCAGGCTGGGCATGCAGTTGCGCGGGGTGATCTCGTCGTAGGTCATCCAGTGCGGGGCGCTGAGCGCCGGCACGGTGTGGGGCCACAGGTCGGCCACCGCCCAGTGCAGACCACCGGTGCCGAACGCGCCGGTGCCGTAGGCGAAGATGGGGCCGACAGTCGGGAAGATCATGTAGATGCCCGGCCCGACCAGACCGATCACCAGGAAGGTGCGCACCAGGTGGTGCGCCGGGAACCGGCGGTCACGGGCGACGTGGCGCAGCTGGTACAGCGCGACGACGACCGCTGCCACCGCGAGCTGGACGTAGACGTAGTCGAGGATGTGGGCGCCGATCGGGCCGGTGGCCTCGACCATGCGTCCCACCAGCCAGGAGGGGCTGCCGAGCGCGCGGTCGGCCACGGCGACGTACTGGTCGAGCACCGCGGGGCGGGTCTTGGACGTGATCAGCAGCCAGGCGTCGCCCGTCTTGCGGCCGGCCACCAGCAGCAGGCCCAGCCCGACACCCTTCAGCAGCAGCGTCCGCTCCGGGCCGGTGCGGCGGGTGACGGCGATGACCCCGCAGCCCAGCACGACCCACAACGCGCCGGTGCCGAAGGGGTGGCCGCCGGTCGCCTGGGCGCCGGCCACCCAACGCACCAGCCAGAGGACGGCGTCGACACCGACTGCCACGCCCGCCGCCATCCACCGTTCCCGCCAGGTGAGCACCACCATCGTCAGCGCCATGCCGGCGTAGAGCAACGGACCCGATTTCGGCGCGGATATCAGCTCGCGCGCCTGATCGGTGATCGGTCCCGGCTCCCCGTAGTGACGTGCGGCGATCTCCAGGGTGATGAGGAAAGCGAGGGTCACCACGCCCATCGCGGTCCACAGCGCCGCTCGTGACGGACGCCACGCGCCGGACTTCATTGTGTTGTCTGCTCGCGAAGGCACCCGCGATGGTCTGGATATCAATTTTTCAGCCGATTTGTCAGATATAAGTGTGCGATCGTTTTTTAGTTCGATCATGTTAGCGGAGTGTTTGCCTGGTGTGGCCCTCGCGGCCATGAAAAGCAACCCGGCCTTTTCGCGGGGGTGTTCCTCGGCATGTCACAGGGCGGCGGCCGAATAGCGCACGAAGAGGATGCCGTGCACGTCGCCGCCCGGAGCGCTGTAGAGGTGCGGGATGTCGGCCGGCCAGGACACCGACGTACCCGGCCCGGCCGTGGCCGGGGCTCCGAGGACGCCGACGACGGCCGTGCCACTGAGGATCACCAGCGTCTCGCTCGTGCCCGGGACGTGCGCGGCCGACTCCTGCGTGGCACCGGCGGCGATGGTGATGCGGAAGATGTCGGTGACCGCGTCGGCGTCCTCGTGCCGCTCGATCAGGGCCGCGGTGACCGCGCTGCCGGAGACGGCGCCCTCGTGCTCCTCGGCGCGTGACGGCGGGGCGTCGCCGAGGACCGCGCTGAGCGGCCGGTTCAGTGCCGTGGTCAGCGCGTAGAGGGTCTCCAGGGTGGGGTTGCGGGTACCGCTCTCGAGCTCGGACAGGGTGCCCTTGCCCACGCCGGAGCGCCGCGCCAACTCCGACAGCGACAGGCCCCGTTGCGTGCGCAGCTCCCGGAGCCTGCGCCCCACCTCGTCGTTCAGCCCCATCGCCGGATCCTGCTTCCGCCCTCGTCGGCCGCGGTTGACGGTCCCGGCCCTTCTCCCTAGTGTTCCACATACAGAACGTTCTGTTTACAGAACGCCCCTCCTCCTCGAGAAGTCGCCCATGTCCTCCTTCACCACCCGCGTCCGCGCGGGCGCACCGCCGTCCGCCGTGGCCGCCGGGCTGATCGCCGTCACCGTGGGCGTCACCAGTTCCGCCGCGCTCGTGTTCACCGCGGCGAGGGCCGCGGGCGCGGGCCCCCAGGAGATCGGCTCCTGGATGCTCGCGCTCGGCGTCGGGCTCGCCGTCACCTGCGTCGGTCTCTCGCTGCGGTATCGCGCGCCCGTCGTCACCGCCTGGTCGACACCGGGCGCGGCCCTGCTGTCGACCGGCCTCGCCGGGGTGCCGATGCGGCAGGCGGTCGGCGCGTTCGTGTTCTCGGCGCTGCTCGTCCTCGTCACCGGCGTGACCGGCTGGTTCGCCCGCGCCATGGACCGCGTCCCGGTGCCCCTCGCCGCGGCCCTGCTCGCGGGGGTGCTGCTGCGCTTCGGCACCGGTCTCTTCAGCACGATGCACGGCCATTTCGCCATCGCGTTCCCGGTGTTCGCGCTCTACCTCCTGGCGCGCCGCTTCGCGCCCCGCTACGCGGTGCTCGTCGCGCTCGGCGGCGGCGTGCTCGCCTCGGTCGTCACCGGCGGCTGGCACACGGACACCCTGCGGGTCTCACTCGCCACGCCGGTCCTCGTCACGCCGGCCTTCGACTGGAAGGTCCTCATCAGTGTCGGCGTCCCGCTGTTCGTCGTCACGATGGCCTCGCAGAATCTGCCCGGCGTCGCCGTCCTGCGCGGCTCGGGCTACGACGTACCCGTGTCGCCGCTGATGTCCTGGACCGGAGCGGTCAACGTCCTGCTGGCCCCGTTCGGCGCGTTCGGGCTGAACCTCGCCGCCATCACGGCCGCCATCTGCACCGGCCCGGAAGCGCATCCCGACCGCGCCAAGCGGTACGTCGCCGGCGTCTGGGCCGGGGTGTTCTACCTCTGTGTCGGCGTCTTCGGCGCCACGGTCGCCTCGCTGCTCACCGCCATGCCGCAGGCGCTGGTGCTCGCCACGGCGGGCGTCGGACTGCTGGCCACGATCGAGAACTCGCTGGCCACGGCCCTGTCCGACAAGGAGTCACGGGAGGCCGCGATCGTCACCTTCCTCGCCACCGCCTCCGGAATCACCCTCCTCGGCATCGGCTCCGCCTTCTGGGGCCTGCTCGCCGGCGCACTCACCGCCGTCATCGCCCGCACGGGACGCCGGTCCCCACGCACACCGGCGCACCCCTCTCCGCCGGCCCAGGACGGCGCATCGGACACCCCGGCACCGCGCCGGTGCGAGGATGTCGAGGCCTGATCATCCGACGGAAGGGAACCTCGGCATGGCCGTCATCCACCGGACTTTCCTGAAGCCCGGCAAACTGGAACTGCTCACCTCCTGGCTTCCCACCCGCCCGTGGTACCGCGGTGGCGCGGCCGGGCCGGAGCTGGCCAAGGCCGGGGGCTTCCGGCTGGACGACCCCGACGGCGCGGTGGGGATCGAGTTCATGGTGGTCACCGACGTCTCAGGCGCCGAGCCGGTCACCTACCTGGTGCCGCTCACCTACCGCGACGCCCCGCTCGACGGGGCCGAGCACGCCCTCGTCGGCACCGCCGAGCACGGCGTCCTCGGCCGGCGCTGGGTCTACGACGGCTGCCACGACCCGGTGCTGGTCACGGAGTTGCTGGCCCTGGTCGAGGGCACGGCGCAGGCCCAGGACCAGAACGTAAGCGACACCCCCGCCCCGGACGTCTCCCGCTCCCGCAGCGGCGAGGCCCCGCTCGCCCCGGACCTCGGCCGGGTCCCCGCCGACGACCGGGACGGCACCGACCTGCCCCTGTCGCAGGGCACCACGCTGCGAGTGCGCCGGCTCCTGCGGCCCGCGCCGGACGGCGCGCCCGTCCTCCCGCCCGGAGCGATCGGCCACGTCGCCGCGCCCTGGAACCTGCCGGACGGCACCCGCACGAAGGGGCTGATCGCCGTTCTGCACAGCGGTCGCGGCACCGAGGAGTGACAGCCCCGGCGGCGGCCGGATGTGCGTGACCACCCACGGCCGTTGCGTCTGGAGGACGCCCACGCTGTGACCCTTGCCGGCCGGGCGGCCCCTCAGGATCTCGCCCGGCCGGCATCCGCCTGCCGCGCCGGCTCGCGCTCAACCGGCCGGCGGCGGGTGGATGGCCCCGCTGGTCACGGTGAGCGGTGTCCCGGTGCCGCTCCAGCGCAGGGCGACGATCTCGGCGGCGACGGACACCGCGACCTCCTCGGGGGTGCGGGCCCCGAGGTCGAGGCCGAGCGGTGAGCGAAGCCGGGCCAGCTCCTGCGCCGTCACCCCGGCATCCGTCAGCCTCGCCGCCCGGTCGTCGTGGGTACGGCGACTGCCCATCGCCCCGATGTAGGCGGCCGGCCGGCGCAGTGCCTCCTCGAGGAGCGGCACGTCGAACTTGGGGTCGTGGGTGAGGACGCAGATCACCGTGCGCTCGTCGGTGACGGTCCCGGCGAGATACCGGTGCGGCCAGTCCACGACGACCTCGACTCCCGCCGGGAACCGCTGAGGCGTGGCGAAGACCGGGCGCGCGTCGCACACGGTGACCCGGTAGCCCAGGAAGCCGCCGATCCGGGCCACCGCGGCCGCGTAGTCGATGGCCCCGAAGACCAGCATGCGCGGCGGTGGCGCGAAGGACTGCAGGAAGACGGTCACGTCGTCCTCGCGGCGCTCCCCGCGCGGCCCGTAGTGCCGCTGGACCGTGGCGCCGAGGGCGAGTTCGCCGCGTGCGTCCGCGGTGACGGCCGCGTCCAGCCCGGAGGTGCCGAGCGTGCCGGCCTCGCGGTCCGGCCACACCGCGAGGCCGGCCCCGCGCGGCGCGGGCCCGTCGACGACCGTGGCCAGGGTCACTGGTTCCCGCGCGGCGACGGACGCGGCGAGCGCCCCGAACACCGGGTCCGTCGCCGGCGTCACGGGCCGCACCAGCAGGGTGATCTCGCCTCCGCAGGTCAGGCCCACGGCGAAGGCGTCCTCGTCGCTGTATCCGAAGGTCGCCAGGCGGGCCTCGCCGCTCGCGACGACCTCCTGCGCGAGTGCGAACGCCGCGCCTTCCACGCAGCCCCCGGACACACTGCCGACGACCTCGTCGTCCGGTCCCACGGCCATCGCGGCGCCGGGCTCGCGGGGCGCGCTGCGGCTGACCGCGACGACCGTGGCCAGCCCGAACGGGACACCGGCGGCGTGCCAGCGTTCCAGCGCCGGCAGGATGTCACGCACGCTGCACTCCTCGGGACGCAGATCGACCGGTCCGGACGTACGTCACTGTAGATCCGTCTTCCGCACGGCAGCGAGCGATCGCCCTACGCCTTGGTGGCCGGGCCCGCCGGGACGCACCGCCACGCGAGCAGCGCGGCGGTCAGATACGCGAGCGCTCCGATGGCCATGCTCTGCCGCAGTCCGGCGGTGTAGCCGGCGGTGGCGAGCAGGCTGCCGCCGAGTGCGACACCGGTGGCGCTGCCGATCTGCCGGGTGGTGTTGAACAGGGCGGAGGCCGCCCCGGCGTGGTCGGGCGGTGCGGCGGCCATCACGGTGGTGGTCGAGCCGGTGAGGGCGAAGGACGTACCGAATCCGGCGGCCATCATGGGGGCGACGAGCAGCGCGTAGGCGGGATCGTCGCCCGCGGCGGTCCAGCCGGCCAGCCCCAGGGCGGCCAGGAGCATGCCGCAGACCACCAGCGGCCGGTCGCCGGTACGACGGGTCAGCCGCCCGGACAGGACGGAGGCGAACATGGTCATGGCCACCGCCGGGAAGAGCGCCAGCCCGGTGCCGAGCGCGCTGTAGCCGCGCTGGTGCTGGAACTCCACACTGGCGGTGAACACCATGCCGTAGAAGCCGAAGTTGAACAGCAGGCCGATGACGCAGGCGCCGCCCATGGGGCGGGAACGCAGCAGGCTCAGCGGCAGGGCGGGTGAGCGGGCCAGCCGCTCACGCACCACGAACGCCGCGGCGGCCGCGGCGGCCAGGAGGAGCCCGGCGACGACGGCCGGGTCGGACCAGCCGCGCCGGCCGGCCTCGTTCAGGGCCGCGGTCAGCAGGGCCACCGTCGCCACCACCGCGCACTGCGCCGGCCAGTCCAGGGACCGGGTGACGCGCCGGGGCGAGGGCGCGACGCAGCGCAGGGTCAGCAGCAGGCAGGCCGCTCCGACGGGCAGGTTGATCAGGAACACCCAGCGCCAGCCGGCGGTGGAGACCAGCAGACCGCCCAGCAGGGGTCCGGCGGACGCCGCGATCCCCGCCATCGAACCCCACAGCCCGAAGGCGCGCGAACGTGCGGCCGGCCGGGGGTAGGCCTGCTGGAGCAGGGCCAGGGAACCGGGCACGATCAGCGCGGCGCCGAGGCCCTCCACCAGCCGGGCGGCCACCAGGAACGGGGCGTCCGGCGCCAGCGCGCACGCGGCCGAGGACACGGTGAACACCGCCACGCCCGCGCAGAAGACGCGGCGGTTGCCGAGCCGGTCGCCGAGCGCACCGGCGGTGAGCAGGAAGGCGGCGAGGACCAGCGTGTAGCCGTCAGTGATCCACTGGATGCCGGTGAGGGACGCCGACAGCTCGCGGCCGATCACCGGCACGGCGACGTTGATGACCGTGACGTCGAGGATGACCATGAAGTACCCGGCGCACACCGCGAGCAGCGGGGCCCAGGAACGCCGCCCGCTCTCGCGGGCCGGTGCGGGCCCGCTGCCGCCGGCCTGCGCGAACGTCATGGTCGTGCCCCCCTTTCCGTTCACGGACGTACGGGATGAAACGTCACCGTAAGGGACACCCGCCGCACGTGCCGGGCATCGGCGCCGCGTGCCTCATCCCTGCCGCGGCTCACCGGCTCCGCGTTCGTCGAGGGCGTCGCGCAGCAGCCGTAGGCGGTCGGCGGGCCGCCCCAGGCCGTTGAGCTCCAGCCGTGCCGCCTCGGTGCGGGCGTCGGGGTGGATGCTGAACGCCAGGTTCAGGGCCTGGTGCACCATCCACTGGTGGTAGGCCAGCAGCCGTCCCGCGTCGTCCCGGGCGTCCACCAGGTCGGGCTCGCTGATCGGCAGCTCCTCCAGGCGGGCGCGCAGCCGGTGGAAGCCGCGGGCGGCCTGACCGCAGCCCTGAGCGGCCTGCCACGTCGCCCCGTCCGGCGCGCCGCACGCGGCCACCGCGAGGTCGGCGGACGACAGCGCCGCCACGGCGTCGTCCAGCACGGCGACCAGCATGCGGAGCTGGGACGCGCGCGGCACCCGGCCGGGCGGCACCGGCCTGCGGGGCCTGAGGCGGCGCAGGGTGCGACGCCAGGCACCCGCGGCGGGAGCGGACCCGGACGGGGCGGGGCCGGGGGGTGCGGGCGAGCCGGGATCGGGCATGGCACCTCCGCGGTCGTCCCGGGCCACCGCCTCCCGCGCGACCGGCACACCTCTGCGACATCTGCGGGCGGATGTACTCCAGTGTGCAGCGCCGGGCGCGTCGAGGACGGCGGCCGGATCCGGGCCGAGGTGATTACGCGGGCGGGCGGGCGGGGGCGACGGGACACCCCTCACAGGTGCCCGGCCAGGCCCTCCGCCAGGAGCGTGAAGGCGTGTTCGGCGTCGGCCACCGCCTGGGGGTAGCGCTCGTCGGCGGACTGACCGCCGTCCAGCGCCCGGAAGTTGTCCATCGACAGCAGCCAGTGCGTGCCGACCACATGGGTGGCCGTCAGACGCGCGGTCAGGGCCGGGACTCCCGCGGTCTCCCGGAGCGCCTCGGTCAGTGCCCGCTCGGACGCCTCCTGGAAGCCGACGGCTCTGGTCCGCAGCGCCGGTGTCTCACGCACCATGCGGGTGAACGCGAGGATCTGCGGGAGGTCGTTGAGGCCGGTGACCGGGTCGCGTTCGGCCAGCGCCCGAAGGAAGTGGTCGCGCAGGGCGGCCAGCGGTCCGACGCCGGCCGGGCGGGTGCGCACCACGCGGGCGGCCTCGTCCTCGTGGTCGGCGAAGCGGTGGACGACGAGGTCCTCCTTGGCCGGGAAGTAGGCGAACACGGTCCGCTTCGAGACCTCGGCGGCCTCCGCCACCTGCGCCACCGACACCTGGTCGAAGCCGTGCTCCAGGAAAAGCGCGATGGCCGCCTCGGAGATGGCGGCGTGCGTGCGTGCCCTCTTGCGTTCCCGTAGCCCTGTCATGCCGCCATCGTAGCCGAAAACTGCACTTGGAGACTTTCTGCACTCAGTGTACTTTTACCCCCAGTGAAGCGACTGGAGGAACGATGACCGACGTGAGCGTGGTGGGCGCCGGGCCCACCGGACTGACGCTGGCCTGCGAACTGGCCCTCGCCGGAGTGGACACCGTGGTGGTGGAACGCCTGGCGCACCGCATCCGGCAGACCAAGGGGGGCGCGATCCAGCCCCGCACCCAGGAGCTGCTGGAACTGCGCGGTCTGCTGGAGCCGATGCAGGCCAGGGCCATGTCACGCGAGCCGGTGGGCGGGCACTTCGCGCTGCTGCCCGTACCCCTGGACTGCACGGCGTGGGACACGGCGCACCCCTATGTGCTCCCGATCCCGCAGTGGGAGATCGAGGAGGTGCTGGAGGAGCGCGCCACGGCCCTGGGCGTGAAGGTGCTGCGCGACACCCCGGTGACGGCGGTGGAGCAGTCGGACGACGGCGTGACGGTGACGGCCGCCGGCCAGCGGCTCGAAGCGCGCTACCTCGTGGCCTGCGACGGCGCGCACAGCACGGTCAGGAAGCTGCTCGGCGTGCCGTTCCCCGGCAGGCCGGGCACGTTCACGGCGGTCCTGGCCGATGTGCGGCTGGCGTCGGTGTCCGACCTCGTCCCCCGGACGCACGGGCACATCAGCACCCTCACGCGCGAGGCGGAGGGCGGCTGGGGCATGCTGGTGCCGCTGGGGGGCGACCGCTACCGGTTCACCGGCGCAGTGGCGGACGGGGCGGAGCCGGCCAAGGACACGCCGGTGACGCTCGAGGAGATCGCCGGACTGCTGCGCCGCGTGTACGGCGAGCAGACCGTGCCGGCCGAGCTGGAGAACGCCTCGCGGTTCAGCGACGCCACCCGGCAGATCGACGGCTACCGCACGGGCCGGGTGTTCTTCGCCGGCGACGCCGCGCACATCCACCCGCCGTTCGGCGGACAGGGCCTCAACCTCGGCGTGCAGGACGCCTTCAACCTCGGCTGGAAGCTGGCGGCCGTGCTGCGGGAGGGCGTGTCGGCGGACCTGCTGGACAGCTACCACACCGAGCGCCATCCGGCCGGAGCCTGGGTCCTGCACATCACCCAGGCACAGCGCGTCTTCGCCGCACCGGGGGCCGGAGCGGACGTCGTCGCCCTGCGCGAGGTCTTCACGGACCTGATGCGCCTGCCCGAGACCAACCGGCACCTGGCCGGGCTCATGTCGGGCCTGTCGCACGCCTACGACGTGCCGGGCGGCCACCCGCTGACCGGTCACCGGGTCCCGGGCGTCGACCCGGCGCTGTTCCGGTCGGGCCGGCCCGTCCTGCTGGACCTGGCCGGCATCCTCCCGCCGGCCCTCGGCGCCGTCCGCGCGGAGCCGGTGGCCGGGCTGCCCGGCGCCGTGCTGGTGCGCCCCGACGGCTACGCGGCCTGGGCGGCGGACACGGACCCCGACCTGGACGCCCTCACCGCCCAGCCGTGCTGGTCCCTCCTGCCCGTGGGCCGACAGGCGTCGACCGGGCCGGCGTGACCGGGCGCACCCCCTGGCCGCGCACCTCAAAGGAGCGTGGCCGGCCCGGCCGTGGGCGGGAGGGTGGACGGGTGGCCGAGGGCGGCGTGCAGGAGGCGGGCGGCGCCGCGGACGGCCGCGGTGTGCGGGGCCGGAACCACCCGCAGCGGTGCGGCGAGCCGGGCCGTGAGGTGATGGGTGACCTCGGGACGCAGGGCGCCGCCGCCGGCCAGGAGGGTGCCGCGGCGCAGGGCGTCGAGGGTGAGGGAGGTGCGGTCCTGGCGCAGCATCGCGGTGAGCATCCGCGCCGCCGCCTCGGCGAGTTGCTCGGCCGTGGTCTCCTCGTCCAGGTCGCCGGTGCCGAGGGCGGTGCGGCGGGCGTCGGTGACGGCGCCGTCGCACAGCAGCACCGCCTCGGTGAGATGGGCGCCGATGTCCAGCACCAGCAGCGGGCCGGACAGATCCGTGCCCGCGGCCAGGGCGATGCCCCGTGCCGCGGGCACGCTGAGCACGGTGTGCGGACGCAGTGCCTCGACGGCGGTGCGGGCCTCGGCGCGGTAGGCGATGCCGTCGAGGACGGGGGTGGTGACGAGGACCGTCGGGCGGACGGAGCGGGGCAGGTGGTCGCCCAGCAGGCGCCGCAGCATCCGCGCACAGCCCGGCGTGTCGATGATGGCGCCGCGCTGGACGGGGTGGACGGCTCCGGTGCCGGGGTGGGTGACCGTCGGCACGTCGACGACCACACCGCGGCCGGTGATCCAGGCGCGGGTGCGGGCGCTGCCCATGTCGAGAGCGATGCCGTGGCGGCGGCGCCGCGACGGCCAGGCCGGCTGACGGACCGCGCCCGCCTGCGCGGCCGGGAGGTGGGCGCCGGTCACCGCGCCGCCTCCTTCACCTGCTGGCAGCGGGCGCAGTAGCGGGCCTGGGGCACGATCGTCAGCCGTTCCCGGTCCACGGGGCGCCGGCACAGATGGCAGGTGCCGTAGGTGCCCGCGTCCATGCGCTCCAGGGCCGCTTCGACGTCGGCGAGGACCATACGGGCGGAGGCGGCGAGCTTGGCCCGGACCTCGAGCCGCGCGGCGGTCTGCTCCCGCAGCCGGTCCTCGGCACCGGAGCCGGCCGGAGCGGCCGGCCGGCGCAGCTGTTCCCGGCGGAACTGGCGCTGCTCGAGCAGGTTCTCGCGCAGCGCGGCGAGGTCCGCGACCGACAGGTGCGTCACACTGACGCCGATGGTCCGGTGGTTCACCATGTCACCTCTTTCCGAGGGCTGGGCGCGCCTTTCGGAGGGCCGGGCGCGTCTTTTCCGGGGCCGGGCGCGGGCGGTGGTCAGGCGGTCCGGCGCCGGCAGGCGACACAGTGGCGGGTGTAGGGCAGGATCTCCAGCCGCTCGGCGGGGATGGGCTCGGCGCACTCCAGACACGTGCCGTAGCTGCCGTCCTGAAGGCGGGTGAAGGCTTCCTCGATCTCCTTCAGGACGCCCTCCATCGCCGTGCGCTGCGCGGACAGCAGGTGGTCGTCCCGGCTGCTGCGCCCGGTCTCGTCGAGCGCGTGCAGCTGGGCCAGGCGGGAGGTGCGGGCGCGTTCCAGGCGCCGGCGGGCCTCGTGCAGGTGGGGTTCGGCCCGGGTGGCGTCGAGCGTCATGGTCCATCCCTTCTCGGCGGCGTACGGCGCGCGCTCCCTGAGGAGCCCGCGTGTCCTCACACCCTCGCCCGCCCGCCGGCGAGCGCCTATCGGGCGCGGACCCCATTTCGGCCGGGGCGCGAGGTGTATCCGGCGGCACCGTGAGGACGGCGTACCCCGGGAAATGGGGGTCGGGCCCCATCGACCGGTGACCGGGTGCGAGGGCAGGCTGGCGTCGGGCTCCTGCGAGCACCCGCCGGCCGCCGGCGTCCGACACGCGACGGCCGCCGCCCACCCATGGCGAGACGCCATGGGCACCCCTTCACGTCACAGAGGAGAGGCGCGGTCCCGTGTCCTTGTTCTGGCGGATCTTCACCCTCAACGCCGTGGTGCTGGGTACGGCCACCGCCCTGCTGCTGTGGGCTCCGGTGACCGTGTCGGTGCCGGTGGTGCTCACCGAGGCGGTCATCCTGGTCGGCGGTCTGGGCGTCATGCTGGTCGCCAACGCCGCGCTGCTGCGGCTGGGCCTGGCGCCGCTGGAACGGCTCACGAAGCTGATGACGACCGTGGATCTGCTGCGCCCCGGTCAGCGTCTGCCCGCCCGCGGCGGTGGCGAGGTGGCCGAGCTGATCCGCACGTTCAACGCCATGCTGGAGCGGCTGGAACAGGAGCGGGCCGCCAGCAGTGCCCGGGTGCTGCTGGCGCAGGAGGCCGAACGCCGCCGTATCGCGCAGGAGTTGCACGACGAGGTCGGCCAGAGCATGACGGCGGTCCTGCTGGGGCTCAAGCGCGCCACGGACGACGCGCCGCCACCGCTGCGTGATCTCCTGCGCGAGGTGCAGGAGATCACCCGGGACAGCCTGGACGAGGTCCGCCGCCTGGTACGGCGGTTGCGGCCCGGCGTGCTGGACGACCTCGGGCTGGTCAGCGCGCTGACCTCCCTCACGGAGGAGATCGCCACCCACACCGGGCTGAAGATCACCCGCCGTTTCGACGCCGGCCTGCCCGCGCTGGGGCCGGAGACGGAGCTGGTCCTGTACCGCGTCGTGCAGGAGTCGCTGACCAACGCCGCCCGCCACGCGGACGCGGAACGGGTCACGGTGGCCCTGCGGCACACCGACGGCCGGATCGAGCTGGCGGTCACCGACGACGGACGAGGCATCGACGTGCCCTGCGAGGGCGCGGGCATCCGCGGCATGCGCGAGCGGGCCCTGCTCGTCGACGGCAGCCTCACGATCTCCTCGGTGGACGGCGAGGGCCCCGGCGCCGCGACCGAGAGCGGACCGAGGACCGGCACCCGGGTCCGGCTCACCGCGCCCCTGGCCGAAAGGCAGGCGTGAGCCATGACCGACACGAACACCTCCCCCACCGCGCGGTCGCGCACGATCCGCGTCCTGCTCGCCGACGACCACGCGCTGGTGCGCCGCGGTGTGCGCCTCATCCTCGACCAGGAGCCGGACCTCGACGTGGTCGCCGAGGCCGGGGACGGCGCCGAGGCCATCGAGCTGGCCCGCACCCACGACATCGACCTGGCCGTGCTCGACATCGCCATGCCCCGGCTGACCGGACTGCAGGCCGCGCGGGAACTGACCGCCCTCCGGCCGGGCCTGCGGATCCTGATGCTCACCATGCACGACAACGAGCAGTACTTTTTCCAGGCCCTCAAGGCAGGGGCCGGCGGCTATGTGCTGAAGTCGGTCGCCGACCAGGACCTGGTCGCCGCCTGCCGGGCCGCGATGCGCAACGAGCCGTTCCTGTACCCGGGCGCGGTCACCGCGCTGATCCGCACCTACCTCGAGCGGGTCGGACACGGCGAGGTGTCCCCCGAACAGATCCTGACACCGCGTGAGGAAGAGGTCCTGAAGCTGGTCGCGGAGGGACACTCCTCCCGACAGATCGCCGACCTGCTGTTCATCAGCGTCAAGACCGTGCAGCGGCACCGCGCCAACCTGCTGCACAAGCTGGGCCTGCGCGACCGGCTGGAACTCACCCGGTACGCCATCCGCGCCGGTCTGATCGAGCCCTGAGCGCCGCACGGTGTCCCAGCTGCCCGCGCGCCTGACGGCCGGATCAGTGGCTTCACCCTCAAGGCTCCCGCGGCGTCGTCGGCCAACGCGGCGCGGGTTCCCGTGGCCGCGGTCCCCGGGCTCGTGCGGACGCGGGCGGCTCCGGGCTCACTCGCTCCGGGACCCGTACACGCGGTAGCGCTCGGCGTCGGCCCACTTGACGTCCAGGCCGAGGCCGGGGCGGGAGGGGTCGGGGCGCAGGGCGCCGCCCTCGGGTGACAGCGTGCCGTCGAACAGCAGGCGTTCGACGCGGACATGGTCGTGGAAGTACTCCAGGTGCCGCAGCCGGCGTACGGCGCAGAACGCGTGCGCCGACAGCGCCGGCGCGCAGTGGGCCGACAGGTCCAGGTGGTGGGCGGCCGCCAGGCCGGCCGTCTCGAGGATCCCGGTGATGCCGCCGCAGCGGGTGACGTCGGCCTGGAGGCAGTCCACGGCGGGGCCCTCGACGAGGTTGGCGAAGTCCTGGGTGGTGTAGGCGTACTCGCCCGCCGCGATCTCCAGCCGTCCGGGGCCCTGCTCGCGCAGCATGCGCAGGCCCTCCAGGTCGGCCGAGGAGACGGGCTCCTCGAACCAGCGCACGTCCCACTCCTCGTGGAACCGGCGGGACCAGTACAGCGCCTCCTTGCGGCTGAGCGCCCCGTTGGCGTCGGTGAAGATCTCGGACGCGTCACCCACCGCCTCGCGGACGGCCGTCAGCCGCTGCGGGTCGCGCTCCGGCTCCCGCGAGGTCTTGAGCTTGACCCGGGGGATGCCCTGGTCGGTCCACGCGCCGAGCTGCTCGGCGAGCCGGTCGAGCGGGTAGTTGGTGAAGCCGCCGCTGCCGTACACCGGGACCCGGTCGTGGACGGCGGGCAGCACGTGCACGAGCGGCAGTCCCAGCAGCCGTGCCTTGAGGTCCCACAGGGCGACGTCCACGGCGGAGACGGCCATGGCACCGACGCCGGGGCGGCCGGCGTTGCGGATCTGCTGCTGCATGTCGTGCCACAGCGCCGGTGGCGAGGTGACCTTCCGCTCTTTCAGGACAGGCACGAGCTTGGAATCGGTGAACGCGGCGACCGACACGTCCCCGTAGGTGTAGCCGACGCCGAACATGCCGCCGGCGTGCACCCGCACCAGCACCATCGTCGTGGAGTCCCATTCCAGGGTGCCGTCCTGCTCCCGGCCGTCGGGGCCGTCGGTCGGCACCTCGAAGGCGTGTACGTCGACGGCGTCGACGCGGCATGCGTCCAGCCCTGCCGGATCCACCCCTGTGCCGGTGCTGCCCACGCCCACCACGACGGACTCCCTCCACGCGCCTGTGTCCTCAAGGGGTGACCCGCGGGGGCGGCGGGTAAACAGCCGCTGCGCCGCATCGCCCCGCCCGGCCGCCGGCCATGGGGCCGGTCCTCGGCGGGACCGGTCACGCGGAGAGCCGCAGGCACTCCTCCGCGAACGCGAGGGCCCTCAGGTGGTACGTCCGCGCGGCCCAGCCGAGGCTGATGTTGTGCCCGGCACCGGGCATCCGGTCCACGCGCACGTGGGACGCGGCGGTCAGCCGGGCGACCATGTCGGCCACGTCCGCGTCGTCGTGCCGCCACCAGGCCTCGTGTTCGGCGAAGGTCAGCCGGACCGGCACCCGGACGCGGGGCAGCACCTCGGCGGACAGGCGCTCCCAGTCACCGGCCGACTCCGCCTCGCGGGCCGGCATCGGGGCGACGACCGTCGCGGCGGCCCGGAAGGTGGCGGGCGGATACAGGCCGAGCGGCCCCCAGTTGAGCCGTCGTACGTTGCGGTCGTTTCGCACCTGGTCGTACGGCACGGCGAGTCTCGTGCCGCAGCCCGAGACGTCCAGTCCCAGCAGGCGGTCCGGGGCGTGCTCGGCGGCGAGCAGGAAGGCGACCTTGCCGGCGAAGGAGTGGGCCAGCAGGAACACCCCGCCGCCCACGGAGCCGTCGCGGGCCAGCCGGCGTACCGCGGCCGCGATGTCGGCCGCCTGCTCGACGAGCGTGCGCCCGCCGGGCAGTTCGCCGGCGGAGGCGCCGTAGCCGGGGCGGTCCAGCGCGACCACCCGGTGACCGAGGCGGGCGCCGAGGGTCAGCAGGGACAGGTCGGGGTGCGCCTGCCCGTCGAAGTACCCCGCGCTGGTGCCACCGCCGTGGAGGGCGACGATCAGTGCACGGGGCCGCTGGGGCGGTTCGCAGCACAGACCGGAGAGGGTGACGGGGCCGGCCTGCACCGTGATGCGGCGCACCCCCGGCGAGACGGGAGCCGCCGGTGCCGCGCCGACGGTGGTGGTGGAGGACGCGGTGGCCTGTGTGAGGTCTGCCATGGGGTCCGTCCTTGCTGTCGCGGATGCGGCGCCCGCCCGACGCGGGATGTCCAGAATCGGCTGGGAGGGGTGGCCGTTCAAGCACCGCGGGCGCCGCGTCAGCGCCGACGACCCGATGGCCGGCGTCAGTCGCGCAGCCGGCGCTCCCGCAGCACCTGTCCGTACACCCGCGCCGTCGCCGCCGCGGTCCTGTCCCAGCCGAAGGAGCGGGCGTGGCGTGCCGCGGCCGCGCCCATGCGCGGGGTCAGGGACGCGTCGTCGGCGAAGCGGCTCAACGCGCGGGCGTAGTCCCGGGGATCGTGCCCCGCCACGAGGACCCCGCTCACGCCGTCGCGCACGGCCACCGGCAGGCCGCCGACGCGGGCGGCGATCACCGGAGTGCCGCAGGCCTGGGCTTCGAGGGCCACCAGGCCGAAGGACTCGCTGCGCGACGGCATGACCAGCACGGACGCCGCCCGGTACCAGTCGGCGAGGCGGTCCTGGCCGACCGGTGGCCGGAACAGGACGACGTCGGAGATGCCGAGCGAGGCCGCCAGTTTGTGCAGGCCCTCCGGCCGGGCCAGGCCGCTGCCGCTCGGTCCGCCCACGACCGGGACGACGAGCCGGTCGCGCAGCCACGGCCGCTCCGTCAGGAGCCGGGCCACCGCGCGCAGCAGGACGTCCGGTGCCTTGAGCGGCTGGATGCGTCCCGCGAACAGCGGGATCAGCGCGTCCTGCGGCAGGCCCAGGCGTGCCCGGGCCGCTGCCCGGCCCGTGGCCGCGTCGGGCCGGCCGGGGCGGAAGCGGTCCAGGTCGACGCCGGGGTGGACGACGGCGACCTGGCGGGTGTCGGCGTCGTAGTGGCGCAGCAGGTCGACCGCTTCCCGCTCGGTGTTCGCTATCAGCCGGTCGGCCGCCCGTACGACCTGGCTCTCGCCGGTCACCCGGATCGCGGGCTCGGGGAGGTCGCCGTCGGCGAGGCCGGCGTTCTTGACCTTGGCCATGGTGTGCATGGAGTGCACGAGCGGCACGCCCCAGCGCGCGGCGGCGAGGCGGCCGACGTGACCGGAGAGCCAGTAGTGGGAGTGGAGCAGGTCGTAGCGGCCCGGGCGGTGGCCGGCCCAGGCCCGCGTCACCGCGTGGGCGAAGGCGCACAGCTGGGCGGGCAGGTCCTCCTTGGCCAGGCCCTCGTACGGTCCGGCGGTCACGTGCCGCATCAGCACACCCGGCGCGAGGGTCACGGCGGGCGGCAGGCCGGCGGAGGTGGCCCGGGTGAAGATCTCCACCTCGATACCGCGGGCGGCGAGGCGTGCGGCGAGTTCGACGAGGTAGACGTTCATGCCGCCCGCGTCCCCGGTGCCGGGCTGGTGCAGCGGCGAGGTGTGCACACTGAGCATCGCGACGCGCCGGGGGCGGCGTCCGGCAGAACCTCTCACGCGCGTGCCCCGGTTGCTCAGCACTCGATGACGTTGACGGCGAGGCCGCCGCGGGCGGTCTCCTTGTACTTGACCTTCATGTCGGCGCCGGTCTCCTTCATCGTCTTGATGACCTTGTCGAGGGAGACGTGGTGCCGGCCGTCGCCGCGCAGGGCCATGCGGGCGGCGGTGACCGCCTTGACCGCGGCCATGCC
This sequence comes from Streptomyces sp. NPDC028635, assembly GCF_040637635.1. Lineage (NCBI taxonomy): Bacteria > Bacillati > Actinomycetota > Actinomycetes > Kitasatosporales > Streptomycetaceae > Streptomyces > Streptomyces sp. NPDC028635. The sequence goes on from NZ_JBEZWX010000003.1 coordinate 318,559, forward strand.
GTTGCGTTCGATGCACGGGATCTGCACCAGGCCGCCGACCGGATCGCAGGTCAGGCCGAGGTTGTGCTCCATGCCGATCTCGGCGGCGTTCTCCACCTGCGCGGGTGTGCTGCCCAGCACCTCGGCGAGGCCGCCGGCGGCCATGGAGCAGGCGGAGCCGACCTCGCCCTGGCAGCCGACCTCGGCGCCGGAGATCGAGGCGTTCTCCTTGAAGAGCAGACCGATGGCGCCGGCCGCGAGCAGGAAGCGGACGATGCCGTCCTCGTCGGCGCCGGGCACGAAGGCCAGGTAGTAGTGGAGCACCGCGGGGATGATGCCGGCCGCGCCGTTGGTCGGGGCGGTGACGACGCGGCCGCCGGCGGCGTTCTCCTCGTTCACCGCCATCGCGTACAGCGTCACCCACTCCATCGCGCGGGCCGCCGCGTCGCCCTCGCTGCGCAGCGCCCGGGCGGCCGCCGCGGCCCGCCGGCGCACCTTCAGCCCGCCGGGGAGGATGCCCTCGTGGGACAGGCCGCGGGTCACGCAGCCCTGCATCACCCGCCAGATCTCCAGCAGTCCGGCGCGGATCTCCGCCTCGGTACGCCACGCCTTCTCGTTCTCCAGCATCAGCGCGGAGATCGACAGCCCGGTCTCCCTGGTCAGTTCCAGCAGTTCGTCGCCGGTGTGGAAGGGGTGGGCGAGCCGGGTGGCGTCGGGGGCGATCCGGTCCGCGCCCACGGCGTCCTCGTCGACGACGAAGCCGCCACCGACGGAGTAGTACGTCTTCTCCAGCAGCGGCACACCGTCGTCGTCGTACGCGAAGAGGGTCATGCCGTTGGCGTGGTGGGGTAGGGAGCGGCGGCGGTGCAGGACGAGCTGGGTGGAGGCGTCGAAGCCGATCTCGTGGGCGGGGCCGATCTCCGCACCGAGGAGGCGGATGCGCCCGGTGGTGCGGATGCGCTCGACGTCCAGGTCGGCCTGGACGACGTCGACGGTGTGCGGTCGGTTGCCCTCGAGACCGAGCAGGACGGCCTTGGGCGTGCCGTGGCCGTGGCCGGTGGCACCGAGGGAGCCGAACAACTCCGCCCGTACGGCGGCGGTCTGGGCGAGCAGGCCGTCGGTCTTCAGCCGGCCGGCGAACATCGCGGCCGCGCGCATCGGTCCGACGGTGTGCGAGCTGGACGGGCCGATGCCGATGGAGAACAGGTCGAAGACGCTGATTGCCACGCCATACTCCGGGGGACGGGCGGGGCGTGCCACGGGGCACACCCTGCGGGGAGGGGGGTCGCTCGCGGGCCCGCCCGGGCGCACCCTGGTGGCGGGCCCGGCGGGCCGGGCTCAGACGGCGGCGGGCGCGGCGGCCGGGACGAGGGTGCGGCGCAGGCGGTTGAACAGCTTGGTCTGGTTCAGGGAGAGCACCGCGACCGGGGTGTCCTCGCGCCGGTAGACGGCCGTGAAGCAGCGGCTGTCGACGTCGCCGTCGACGACCTCGGGCACGGCGCCGGGCGCGACGTGGCCGGCGAGCTGGATGCGCACCTGGTACTGGTCGGACCAGAAGGAGGGCGCGGTGCGCGGCGCGGGGGCCGGCACTCCGGTCAGCAGGGTCCGGGCGGCGGTCGCCGCCTGTTCGGTGGCGTTGCTCCAGTGCTCGATGCGGGCGTACCGGCCGGTGAAGGGGTGCGGGCAGCGGGCCACGTCACCGACGGCGACCACGCCGGGGACGCTCGTGGCGCAGCCGGCGTCGCACACCACACCGTCGTCGACCTGGACGCCGGAGCCGGCGAGCCAGTCGGTGGCGGGCCGCACGCCCACGCCGACCACGACGACGTCGGCGGGCAGTTCGCGCCCGTCGGTCAGGCGCACGCCGGTGACCCGGCGTTCGCCGGTGAGTCCCGCCACGCCGGTCCCGGTGAGCAGCCGGGTCCCGTGGTCGGTGTGCAGCAAGGAGCACACCCGGCCCATGGCGCGGCCCAGTTGGCGTTCCAGCGGCACGTCGAGCGCCTCGACCACGGTGACGTCGAGGCCGAGCCCGCGGGCGGTGGAGGCCACCTCGGCGCCGATGAAACCGGCGCCGATCACCACGACGCGGGGCCGGCCGTCGAGCAGTTCGTCGCGCAGGGCCCGGGCGTCGTCCAGGGTGCGCAGGGTGTGGACGCCGGCCAGACCCTCGGTGCCGGGCAGGGTGCGCGGGCTCGCGCCGGTCGCGACGACGACGCCGTCGGTGGACAGCCGGCGCCCCGAGGCGAGGGTCACCGAGCGGTCCGCGGGATCGAGGCGCACCGCGCGCTCGCCGAGCAGCCACCGCACGTCCAGGTCGTCGTACTCGGCCCCGTCGCCGAGCGCGAGCGCGTCGGCCTCGAGGGTGCCCTTGAGGAAGTCCTTGGACAACGGCGGCCGGTCGTAGGGGAGGTGGCGCTCCTCCCCCACGACGACGATCCCGCCGTCGTACCCCTGCGCGCGCAGGGCGCGGACCGTGCTCAGTCCGGCCAGCGACGCGCCGACGACGGTGATGCTCATGGGGACCTCCGGGGGGCCGGACAGGGCAGTGTTTCAGATAGCACAACTACGCTCGTTATGCGCAACATGCTTTCGGCGCGTGGAGGGCTTGTCAAGAGACCCAACGGGATCGGTTCCGGATGACGCAAGCTGTTGCGCACCACGGTACGCGCCGGACTCAGACGTGCGGCGCCAGTTCGGGGCCGCTGAACGCCCGCCGCCGTGATCGCGGCACCGGTTGACCACGCGATCACGGGCCGGCGCCCCACCCGGTCCACCAGCCGCAGCGCCGGGACACAGCCCAGCGCGAAGACGACACCGATCAGCGCCGAGCCGAGGTTGCCGCTGTTACGTCAAGACGCAGAGCGGAAGCTCTTGTCACGTCCACGGCGCCTGATTCTGTTGCGTATGACGCACCTCATCGCACTTCGCAGAACGCACCCCTTGACCGCCCCCCGTCACCACGGGACGATGTTGCGTATCACTCTCATCGTTGCGTACTGCGCACCCACGGAGGATGCCATGTCTCCTCGCCCGCAGCCCGGCCGCGAGTTCGTCCTCACCCTCTCGTGCCCCGACCGGGCCGGTCTGGTCCACGCCGTCACCAGCTACCTGGTGCGGCACTCCGGCAACATCCTGGAGAGCCAGCAGTTCGACGACCGTCTCCAGGACCGTTTCTTCATGCGGGTGCACTTCGACCTCTCGCATCCCGGCGTCTCCCTGGACCAGTTGCGCACCGGCTTCGGCCCGGTCGCCGAGGCGTACCGGATCACCTGGCAGCTGCATGACGCCGCGACCCCGACCCGGACGCTGATCATGGTGTCGAAGTTCGGCCACTGCCTGAACGACCTGCTCTTCCGCCAGTCCACGGGCGCGCTCAACATCGAGATCCCGGCGATCGTCTCCAACCACCGCGATTTCGAGCCCCTGGCGCGGAACTACGGCATCCCCTTCCATCACATCCCCGTCACCAAGGACACCAAGGCCGAGGCGGAGGCCAGGCTGCTGCACCTGGTCGACGAACTCGGCGTCGACCTGGTGGTGCTCGCCCGCTACATGCAGATCCTCTCCGACGACCTGTGCAAGCAGCTCGACGGACGGGCCATCAACATCCACCACTCGTTCCTGCCGAGCTTCAAGGGCGCCCGGCCCTACGTCCAGGCGCACGAACGCGGCGTGAAGCTGGTGGGTGCCACGGCGCACTACGTCACGCCGGACCTCGACGAGGGCCCGATCATCGAACAGGACGTGGTCCGCGTCGACCACTCCCAGGCGCCGGACGACCTGGTCACCATGGGCCGCGACGTCGAGGCCCGGGTCCTCGCCCGAGCCGTGCAGTGGCACAGCGAGAGCCGTGTCCTGGTGAACGGCCGGTGCACGGTCGTCTTCGGCTGACGCCGGCTTGCGCGGACGGCCCCCACGGGCCCGGGGGGCCGTCGTATTCTCCCTGTGCGAGGCCGGTTCCACGGGGCCCCGCCGTGCGTATAGTTGCGCCATGAGCAACTACACCGCAGATGGCGAGACAGCGGCTCCGGCGGTGAACGGCGTGCAGTCCGTCGACCGTGCCGTCAGCGTCCTGGAGATCCTCGCCCAGCGCGGGGAAGCCGGCGTCAGCGAGGTGGCCGCCGAGATCGACGTCCACAAGTCGACCGCCTTCCGCCTGCTCGGCGCCCTGGAGGCACGCGGCCTCGTGGAGCAGTCGGGCGAGCGCGGCAAGTACCGGCTCGGCTTCGGCATCGTGCGTCTGGCCGGCGCGGTCACGGGCCGCCTCGACATCACCCAGCAGGGCCGGGAGGTCTGCGAGCGGCTCAGCGAGGAGATCGGTGAGACGGTCAACATCGCCGTCCTCCAGGAGCACTACGCCGTCAACCTCCACCAGGTGCGCGGACCGGGCGCCGTCGGCACCCACAACTGGGTCGGGCAGCTCACGCCCGTGCACGCCACGTCCAGCGGCAAGATCCTGCTCGCACACCTGCCGGCCGGGCGGCGCGGCGAGGTGCTCGAGGCGTCCGGGCTGCCGCAGCTCACGCCGCGCACGCTGACCGTCCGCGGCGAGCTGGAGAGGGATCTCGCCGAGGCACGGGAGCGCGGATACGCGGTGACGCTCGAGGAGCTGGAGCTCGGGCTGCACGCCATGGCCGCGCCGGTACGCGCCCACCACGGCGAGGTCGTCGCCGCGCTCAGCGCCTCCGGGCCCGCCTACCGCTTCACCGAGGAACGCATGCACGAACTGGCATCGCTGCTGATCAAGGGCGCGCAGGAGATCAGCCACCGCATGGGGTACGTCGGCTGAGGCGTCGCGCGCGGGATCATCCGGGCGCGCCGGCCGGGTCGGTGACCGCCGTGAGCAGGCGCCGGACGGCCTCGTCGACCGTGGCGCGGGGGCAGCCGAGGTTCACCCGCATGTAGCCGTGGCCCTCGACGCCGAACTTCTGCCCCTTGTCCAGCCACAGCCGCGCCCGGGTGAGCATGAACCGGTCCAGCGACGCGGCGTCCATACCGAGCCCCCGGCAGTCCATCCAGGCCAGGTAGAGGGAGTCGGCCTGCAGGACCCTCAGCTTCGACGTGCCGGTGTTGACCGCTCGCGCGAAGTGGGCGTGGTTGCCGCGCAGATAGGCCAGCAGCTGCTCCAGCCACGGCTCACCACGGGTGTACGCCGCTTCCGCGGCCACCATGCCGAGGACGTTGACCAGCGGGAACAGGTTGCGTTCGTACTGGCGGGCCAGTTCCTCGCGCAGTCGCGCGTCGGGCACGAAGACATTGGCGCACTGCAGCCCCGGCAGGTTGAACGTCTTGCTCGGGGAGGTGCACGTGATGCTGTTGCGGGCGAAGCGCGGGCCGAGCGAGGCGAAGGGGACGTGCTTCTTGGCCGGGTTGAGGACAAGGTCCTGGTGGACCTCGTCGGAGACGACGAGGACGCCGTGGCGGGCGCAGATCTCGCCCATCGCCGTCAGCTCGTCCTCGGTCCAGACGTTGCCGGTCGGGTTGTGGGGGTGGCTCAGCACGAACAGCTTCGTGTCGGGTCGGATCGCGGCCTCGAAGGTCCGGGGCTCGAACCGGTAGCCGTCGGCGGTCCGCTCCAGCGGGGCGTAGGCGAGGTGCCGGCCGCCCAGCCGTACGTCGTCGTGGAAGTGCGCGTACACCGGCGGCTGGATCAGGACCGAGTCACCGGGCGCGGAGAACGCCTGGACGGCCGTCTTGAGCGTGGTGATGACGCCGGCGGTCGGGAGCACCCACTCGTGCGGCACCTCCCAGCCGAACCGCTCGGCCTGCCAGCCGGTCACGGCGTCGAGGTAGCTGTCGGTGGCACCGCCCGGGTACCCGAAGACGCCGTGGTCCACGGCCTCGTGGAGCGCGTCGAGCACCGGCTGCGGAGCGCGGAAGTCCATGTCGGCGACCCACATCGGCAGCGGATCCGCCGCGGCCTCGTCGGGCTCGAGGAACGCGCCGGCGCGGGCCCACTTCATGGAGTTGGAGCTCCTGCGGTCCACCACGGTGTCGAAGACAGACCCCGTCGCGGCCGCGGCGGGATCCGGTCGGTCCGGGACGGAGGGGCTGTTTTCCGTTGCCATGACAGGATGCTAGAAGCAGACCGCTGCTCAGCGCGTGCGCCCTGCCCGCACCGGCCGTGCGGAGGGGTCGGTGGGCAGGCCCCACGGCGCGGGCCGGGTGCCGGCGCCCCAGCGGGCCGTCACCCGAACCGCGTCGAGGGTGGCGGCCACGTCGTGCACGCGCAGGCACCACACGCCCTGTGCGGCGGCGAGCACGGAGACCGCGGCCGTGGCCGCGTCCCGCAAGGGCGCCGGCCGCGGCCGGCCCGTCGCCGGGTCGGCCAGGGCCTGGCCCAGGAAGGACTTGCGGGACGCGCCGACGAGCACCGGCAGGCCCAGCGCCCGGATCTCCTCGAGACGGCCCAGCAGCTCCCAGTTGTGCTCGGCCGTCTTGGCGAAGCCCAGCCCGGGGTCGACGACCAGACGGTCGGGCCGGATCCCGGCGTCCAGCGCGGCGCCGACCCGCAGGCGCAGTTCACCGGCCACGTCGGCCACGACGTCGTCGTACACGGCGCTCGCCTGCATGCCCGCGGAGTGGCCGCGCCAGTGCATGACGACGTACGGCACCTCCGCGCGGGCCATCAGCGCCGGCAGCGCCGGGTCGGCGAGTCCGCCGGAGACGTCGTTGACCAGCCGTGCGCCCGCGTCCAGGGCGCGGGCGGCGACCTCGGCCCGCATGGTGTCGACGCTGACGACCGCCCCGGCCGCGGCCGGCTCCCGCACGACCGGCAGGACCCGCCGCAGCTCCTCCTTCACCGGCGGGCGGGCCGCCCCGGGACGCGTCGACTCCCCGCCCACGTCGACGAGGTCGGCGCCCTGCTCCAGCAGTGCGAGGCCGTGCGCGACGGCCGCGTCCGGGGCGTGGGAGAGTCCGCCGTCCGAGAACGAGTCGGGGGTGACGTTGACGACGCCCATCACCAGCGTCCGCCCGGGCCGGGGCAGCCCGGACGGGTACAGCTCCGGCAGGCCCGGGCGGGACGCGGTGACGGCGGGGGCCGTGGCGGTCACGGGGACCCGGCCCGGGTCGTCACGGCCACCTCGTCCTTCACCGGTACTCCACGGCCGCGTCCAGCAGCCAGTCCGTCAGATAGCCGGCGAAGGAGGACCGCACCAGGACCCAGAAACCGGCCCGGGACTCGTCCCGGGCCACCAGGACGACCTGGGTGCGGGCCAGCGTCGTCTGGGCGCAGCGCCCGGGTCCGAAGGCACGCGGGTGCAGGTCCAGCGAGCAGCCGTGGGCGAGCAGGTCGCGGGCGCGCGGTCCGCCGACCAGGAGCGTGGTGCGCTGCGCGGAGACGTCGGTGACGGAGACGTGCTCGTCCCCGGCCGCCGCGCGGATCCGGCTCTCCAGCTCCCGCTGGGTGCCGCGCCGCCCCACCACCAGCCATTCGTCGGGGCCGAGCCACACCACGGTGATCTCCCCGGCGTGGACGACGGTGTTGGGTTCCAGGGGCAGTTGGAGGCCCAGGGCGAGGCCGACGGCGTCCGCGGCCGGGCCCTTGGCGTCCAGCCGCACGTCCACCTGGGCCAGCAGGGGCAGTTCGGCGAGGCGGATCGCGCCCCGGGAGGCGCGGGTCGCGGCGGCCAGGCGGGCGGCGGCGTGCGCCAGGGGGCTGCGCTGCCGTGCGGTCAGGGCGGTGTCAGCCATCGCGGCGGGCTCCCTCGGGGTCGAAGAGGACGGGACTGGCGACGGTCACCGGGACCAGGCGGTCGCCGACGGGTGCGTAGAGGCGTTCGCCGATGCGCTCGCGGCCACCCTTGACCAGGGCGAGCGCGAAGGTCCGGCCGAGCGCGGCGCTGCGGTAGCTGGAGGTGACGTGCCCGAGCATCGGCACGGGTGGCGCGGGCAGCTCGCTGTCGGCGACCAGGTGGGTGCCCTCGGGCAGGAAGTCGGCCGGGTTCTCGGGCAGCAGGCCGACGAGGTGCTTGCGGTCGGGGCGGACGGTGTCGGCGCGGGCGTAGGAGCGCTTGCCGATGAAGTCGGGCTTCTTCTTCGACACCGCCCAGCTCATGCCGAGGTCCTGCGGGGTGACCGTGCCGTCGGTGTCCTGCCCGATGATCGGGTAGCCCTTCTCGGCGCGCAGGACGTGCATGGTCTCGGTGCCGTACGGGGTGATGCCGTAGGGGGCGCCGGCCTCGTGCAGCGCCTCCCACAGGGCGAGGGCGTCCCACGGCGAGACGTTGATCTCGTAGGCGAGTTCACCGGAGAAGGAGATACGGCAGACCCGGGCCTCGATGTCCGCGACGGTCGTCTCCCGCCACGCCATGAACGGGAAGTCGTCGTTGGCGACGGCCAGTCGGGGCGCGAGGGAACCGAGGACCTCGCGGGACTTCGGACCGACCAGGGCGACGGTGGCCCACTGTTCGGTGACGGAGGTGCAGTGCACCTTCAGCTCGGGCCACTCCGTCTGCAGCCACTCCTCCATCCAGTCCAGTACGGCGGCCGCGTTCCCGGTCGTGGTGGTGACCAGGAAGCGGTCCCGGGCGAGCCGGATGACCGTGCCGTCGTCGAAGACCATGCCGTCCGGGCGGCACATCACGCCGTAGCGGATCATGCCGACCTTCAGGGTGCTCATCATGTTGGTGTAGAGCAGATCGAGGAACGCGCCGGCGTCCGGTCCCTGTACGTCGATCTTGCCGAGCGTGGAGGCGTCCATGAAAGCCACGCCCTCGCGGGCGGCGCGGCACTCGCGCAGGACCGCTGCCTGCATGTCCTCGCCGGGCCGCGGGTAGTACCAGGGCCGCTTCCACTGGCCGACGTTCTCGAACAGCGCGCCGTGCTCGACGTGCCACGGGTGCAGTGCGGTGGTGCGGACCGGGTCGCTCAGCACCCCGCGGTCGCGGCCGGCGAGGGCGGCGAAGGACACCGGCGTGTACGGCGGCCGGAAGGTCGGCAGGCCGAGCGCCGAGATGTCCACACCGAGGAGTTCGGCGACGACCCCGCTGGCCAGGACACCGGCCGTGCGGCCCTGGTCGCCGCCGGTGCCGGCGGTGGTGTAGCGCTTGGTGTGCTCCACCGAGCGCAGTCCCGCCCCGGTGGCCCGCGCCAGGTCCTCGACGGTGACGTCGCGCTGCAGGTCGACGAACCGTGGGGCGCCGGTGGGGGCCGGGATCGTGAAGACCTGCGACGGCGGGGTGTACGGCTGCGCGGTCACGGCCGGCAGCGCGGGCGTGGTGGCGGTCCAGCCCTCGGCCTCGATGGCACGGGCGCCGGCTGCCGCGCCCTCGGCGAGGGCCGTGGCGAGGTCGAAGGCGCCGTTGGCGCTGCCCGCGGCCTCGACCGCCTGACGGCAGCTGTCGGGCACGAACGTGCCGAGTGCGTCGTCGTGGCGGAGTTTGCCGCCGGACTGGCTGAACAGGTGCGCGACCGGGTTCCAGCCGCCGGAGACCAGCAGCAGGTCGACGGCGAACTCCCGCTGTGCGGCGCTTTGTCCGAACGGCGCGACGGTCACGGCGGTGAGCCGGTCTCCGCCCTCGGTACCGGTGACCGCGTGCCCGGCGAGCACCTCGATCCCGGCGGTGCTCGCCCGCCGCGCCCACTCCCCCGGTTCGGGCCGGGGGTCGACGATCGCCGCGATGTGCACACCGGCCGCCGCCAGGTCGAGCGCTGCGGCGTAGGCGCTGTCGTTGGTGGTGAACACGACCGCGTGCCGTCCGGGGACGACGCCGTAGCGGTGCAGATACGTCCGCGCCGAGGCCGCCAGCATCACGCCGGGGCGGTCGTTGTCGCCGAACGCCAGCGAACGCTCGTGGGCGCCGGTCGCGAGGACCACGCGGCGGGCGCGGATGCGCCAGACCCGCTCGCGCGAGACGTTGACCGGCGCGTCGGCACCCAGGTGGTTGGTGCGGCGTTCGACGGCGAGGAGGTGGTTGTCGTCGTAGTAGCCGAAGACGGTGGTACGGCGCAGGACACGCACCTCGGGAGCGAGGTCGAGCCGGGCCCGGGTCGCGGCCACCCAGTCGAGGTGCTCGCCGGTGCCGAGCAGGCTGCCGCCGAGTTCGGGCTGGTCGTCGGCGAGGATGACACGGGCGCCGCTGTCCGCTGCCGCAGCGGCGGCCGCGAGGCCGGCCGGGCCGGCGCCGACGACGAGCAGGTCGCAGTGGGCGTGCAGGGCGTCGTAGCGGGCGGGGTCGGGTTCGGTGGCGAGGCGGCCCTGGCCGGGGAGGCTGCTCGCGACCAGGCCGTCGTACAGTTCGACGGCGGGGGCGGGGAGCATGGGCTCGGGGAAGGGCGCCTCGATCTGGACGACCGCGTTGGGTTCCTCGACGCCGGCGGAGAAGATGCCGCGGGGGCGGCCGAGTTTGATGCTGGTGCCGGCCTGGATGACGCCGTTGGCCAGGAGGGCCGAGGCGAGGGTGTCGCCCCGGTAGCCCTGGTACTGCGTGCCGTCGAAGGTGAAGGTGAGGGGTTCTTCGCGGTCGATGCGGCCGCCGGTGGGGGTGCGGAAGGGCTGGGATGCGCCCCCGCTGCCCCTACCCGTCCCGTCCTGAAGGGGCTCCGCCCCTTCGACCCCGCTGGGGGCTGCGCCCCCAGGCCCCCCTTCGGCCTGAACGGCCTCGTCCTCAAGCGCCGGACGGGCTGACTTTTCCGGCCTCGGCTCAGAAGTGGTCGCGCTCGGCTGCGGTGTGGCCGGGCGTTCCGTCAGTCTCTCCGGGCGGGGTTCGTCCGGCTTGTAGATCGCCAGGATCTCGTTCGTCGCCGTGTTGCGGACGGCGTTGAACCACTTGCGGCAGCCCGCCGCGTGGCTCCAGCGTTCGGCGAAGGGTCCCTTGGGGTTGTCGCGGAAGAACAGGTAGCGGGCCCACTCCTCGTCGGTGAGGGCGGCGGGGTCCTCCGGGTAGGGCACGTGGGCCTGGCCGCCGTAGTGGAACTCGGCCTCGTCGCGGGGCCCGCACCACGGGCAGGAGATCAGCAGCATGGGTCGGCTCCTAGTGGGCCACCGCGGCAGCGCCGTGCTCGTCGACGAGCGCGCCGGTGGTGAAACGGTCGAGCGAGAAGGGGGCGTTCAGGGCGTGCGGGGTGTCATGGGCGATGGTGTGGGCGTAGACCCAGCCGACGCCCGGGGTCGCCTTGAAACCGCCGGTGCCCCAGCCGCAGTTGAGGTAGAGGTTGTCGACCGGGGAGAGGCCGACGATGGGTGAGGCGTCGGGGCTGACGTCCACGATGCCGCCCCAGGTGCGCAGCACGTGGGCGCGGGCGAACACCGGGAAGAGTTCGAGGGCGGCCGCCATCTGCTCCTCGATGATGTGGAACGCGCCGCGCTGGGTGTAGGAGTTGTACGCGTCGATGCCGGCGCCCATCACCAGTTCGCCCTTGTGCGCCTGGCTGACGTACACGTGGACGGCGTTGGACATGACGACCGTGGGGTGCACCGGTTCCAGGAGTTCGGAGACCAGGGCCTGCAACGGGTGGCTCTGCACCGGGAGTTCGATGCCGGCCATGGCGGCGAGGACGGAGGTGTGCCCGGCCGAGCACAGTGCGACCTTGCCGGCGGCGATCGGGCCGCGGGTGGTCCGGACGCCGACGACCCGTCCGCCGATCACGTCGAGGCCGGTGACCTCGCAGTTCTGGATGATGTCGATGCCGGCGGCGTCCGCCGAGCGGGCGAAGCCCCAGGCCACGTAGTCGTGCTTGGCGATGCCGGCGCGCGGCTGGTAGGTGCCGCCGAGGACGGGATAGCGCACGTCGGGTGAGGTGTTGACGATCGGGCAGACGTCCTTGACCCCGTCCGCGTCCAGCCACTCGGCGTCGACGCCGTTGAGCCGGTTGGCCTCGACACGGCGGACGCTGTCGCGGACGTCCTGAAGGCTGTGCGCGAGGTTCAGCACACCGCGCTGGGAGAAGAGGATCGGGTAGTCCAGCTCCTCCTCCAGCCCCTCCCAGAGCTTCAGGGCGTGCTCGTAGATGCCGGCGCTCTCGTCCCACAGGTAGTTGGAGCGGATGATCGTGGTGTTGCGGGCCATGTTGCCGCCCGCGAGCCAGCCCTTCTCCAGCACGGCGACGTTGGTGATGCCGTGGTTCTTCGCCAGGTAGTGGGCGGTGGCCAGGCCGTGTCCGCCGCCGCCGACGACGATCACGTCGTAGGACGGCTTCGGGTCGGGGTTGCGCCACAGGAAGTCGGGGTGGTCGGGGAGGTCGGCGCCGGGGGTGCGGGGGCTCATCGGGCGTCTCCGTCGTGCGAGAGGTGCGGGTAGAGCGGGTGCTTGGCGGCGAGCGCCTCCGTACGGGCGCGCAGCGCGGACACGTCCGGCTCGGGCTGGAGGGCGAGCGCGATGACGTCGGCGACCTCGGCGAAGTCCGCCTCGCCGAAGCCGCGGGTGGCCAGGGCCGGGGTGCCGATGCGCAGGCCGGAGGTGACCATGGGCGGGCGCGGGTCGAAGGGGACGGCGTTGCGGTTGACGGTGATGCCGATGTGGTGCAGGAGGTCCTCGGCCTGCTTGCCGTCCAGGGGCGAGTCCCGCAGGTCGACGAGGACGAGGTGGACGTCCGTTCCGCCGGTGAGGACCTTCACCCCGGCCGCGGCCGCGTCGGGCCTGCCGAGCCGTTCGGCGAGCAGGTGCGCGCCGGCCAGGGTGCGGGCCTGGCGTTCCGCGAACGCGGGGGTGGCCGCGACCTTGAACGCGACCGCCTTGGCGGCGATGACGTGCTCGAGCGGGCCGCCCTGCATGCCCGGGAACACCGCCGAGTTGATCTTCTTGGCGAGGTCGGCGTCGCCCGTGAGGATGACGCCGCCGCGTGGGCCGCCGAGCGTCTTGTGCGTCGTCGTGGTGACCACGTGCGCGTGCGGCACCGGGCTCGGGTGCAGTCCGGCGGCGACCAGGCCCGCGAAGTGCGCCATGTCGACCATGAGGAGGGCACCGACCTCGTCGGCGATCCTGCGGAAGGCCGCGAAGTCCAGCTGCCTCGGGTACGCCGACCAGCCCGCGATGATCATCTTGGGGCGGTGTTCCTTGGCGAGCCGCTCCACCTCGTCCATGTCGACCAGGTGGTCGGACTCGGCGACGTGGTAGGGCACGACGTTGAGCATCTTGCCGCTGTAGTTGATGCGCATGCCGTGGGTGAGGTGGCCGCCGTGCGTGAGGTCGAGGCCGAGGACGGTGTCGCCGGGCTTCAGCAGCGCGAAGAAGACGGCGGTGTTGGCCTGGGCGCCCGAGTGCGGCTGGACGTTGGCGTAGCCGGCCCCGAAGAGGGACTTGACGCGTTCGATGGCGAGCCGCTCGGTGACGTCGACGTGTTCGCAGCCGCCGTAGTAGCGCCGGCCGGGGTAGCCCTCGGCGTACTTGTTGGTCGCGACCGAGCCCTGGGCCTCCATCACCGCGGTGGGCGCGAAGTTCTCGGAGGCGATCATCTCCAGGGTGGACTGCTGGCGGTGCAGTTCGGCGCGGAGGGCTTCGTGGACCTCGGGGTCCAGCTCCGCCAGGGGCGTGTTCAGCGCGTTCATACGGTGTTCGCGTTCCTCTCGGCGGCCTCGACGACATTGGCGAGCAGCATGGCCCGGGTCATGGGGCCCACTCCCCCGGGCATCGGGGCGAGCCATCCGGCGACCTCGGCGGCGTCCGAGTGGATGTCGCCGACGAGTCCCTGCCCGGTGCGGGTGATTCCGACGTCCAGGACGGCCGCGCCGGGGCGCAGCATGTCCTTGGTGATCAGTCCGGGTGAGCCGGCCGCCGCGACGACGATGTCCGCCTCGCGGGTGTGCCGGGCCAGGCCCCTGGTTCCGGTGTGGCAGAGGGTGACGGTGGCGTTCTCGGAGCGGCGGGTGAGCAGCAGTCCGATGGGCCGGCCGACGGTGATGCCCCGGCCGACGACGCACACACGCGCTCCGGCGAGCGGGACGTCGTGGCGGCGCAGGAGTTCGACGATGCCGCGCGGGGTGCAGGGCAGCGGGGCGTCGGTGCCGAGGACGAGCCGGCCGAGGTTGACGGGGTGCAGTCCGTCGGCGTCCTTGGCCGGGTCCATGCGGGCGAGGACGGCGTTCGTGTCCAGGTGGCGCGGGAGCGGGAGCTGGACGATGTAGCCGGTGCAGGCGGGGTCGGCGTTGAGTTCGTCGATGACGTCCTCGACCTGCTGCTGGGTGGCGTCGGCGGGCAGCTCGCGGCGCAGCGAGGCGATGCCGGCCTGGGCGCAGTCGCGGTGCTTTCCGCCGACGTAGGCGTGGCTGCCGGGGTCGTCGCCGACGAGGACGGTCCCGAGGCCCGGCGGGCGGCCGGTGAGGGCCGTCACCTTGGCCACGCGTTCGGCGAGTTCGCGGCGGATGGCGGCGGCGGTCGCCCTGCCGTCCAGGAGTTGTGCGGTCACCGGTGGTGCTCCTTCCGGAGGGTCAGCCACGCAGACGGGACATGGTCGGGTCGAACAGCGGCTCCTCGGCGACGACCGCCTCGATGCGCTGGCCGAAGTAGCCGATGTGCACGGTGGTGCCGGGGGTGGTGAGTTCGGCGGGGAGCCAGGCGTAGGCGATGCCCTTGCCGATGGTGTAGCCGTAGGCGGCGCTGGTGACGTAGCCGACGGCGCTGTCGCCGGCGTGGACCGGTTCCTTGCCGAGGACGACGGCCTGCGGGTCGGCGATCGTGAGGCAGGTCAGTTTGCGGCGCACGTCGGCCTTGCGCAGTGCGAGCGCGGCCTTGCCGATGAAGTCGTCCTTGTCGAGCTTGACGGCGAAGCCGACGCCGGCCTCGTAGGGGTCGTGCTCGTAGGTCATGTCGGTGCCGAAGGAGCGGTAACCCTTCTCCAGGCGGAGGCTGTTGAAGGCGCCTCGGCCGGCGATGACGCCGCCGAGCGGCTCGGCCGCCGCCCACAGGGTGTCCCACAGCTTCAGGCCCTGGTCGGCGGTGGTGTACAGCTCCCAGCCGAGTTCACCGACGTAGCTCAGGCGCATGGCGGTGACGGGCACCGAGCCGATGTAGGCCTGCTTGGCGCGGAAGTACTTCAGGCCCTCGGCCGAGAAGTCCTCGTCGGTCAGCGGCTGCAGGACTGTGCGGGCGAGCGGTCCCCACAGGCCGATGCAGCAGGTTCCGGCGGTGATGTCACGGACCTGGACGGTGCCGTCGGCCGGGAGATGCCGGCTGAACCAGTCGAGGTCGAGGTTGCCGTTGGCGCCGACCTGGAAGCGGTCGCGGGCCAGGCGGGCGACGGTGACGTCGCTGCGGATGCCGCCGTCGTGGTCGAGGAGCAGGGTGTACGTCACCGAGCCGACCGACTTGTCGATCTTGCCGGTGCACAGCCGCTCCAGGAAGGCCGCCGCACCGGGGCCGGTGACCTCCAGGCGTTTGAGGGCCGTCATGTCGTACATCGCGACGGTCTCGCGGGTGAGCTGGGCCTCGGCGCCGACGATCGGGGACCAGTAGCGCGCGGCCCACTCGTTGGGGGTGGGGATGTCACGGCCCTCGGTGTGGGGGGCGTTGGCCTCGTACCACTGGGGCCGCTCCCAGCCGTTGGCCTCCAGGAAGAACGCGCCGTGGCCCTGCTGGCGGGCATAGAAGGGGCTGGTGCGGATCGGGCGCGGGTCGCCGGACGGCTGGAGCGGGTGGAGGATGTCGTAGACCTCCTCGAAGTTGCGGCAGTCGCGGGCCAGGACGTACTCCGGGGACAGCTGGTGCGGTTCAAAGCGGTTGACGTCGCACTCGTGCAGGTCGAAGGAGGAGCAGTAGCCGTCGACCAGCCATTCGGCGACGGCCCGGCCGACGCCCGCGGAGTGGGTGACCCACACGGCCTCGGCGACCCAGAAGCCCTTGACCTCGGGAGACTCGCCGAGCAGCGGGTAGCCGTCGGTGGTGAAGGAGAACAGGCCGTTGATGCCCTCCTCGACCTTCGCCTCCTGCGTCGCCGGGAGCAGGGACCGGGTCTCGGTCCAGGCCGGCTCGAAGTCCTCCTCGGTGAACTTCAGCACCGAGGGCATCTCCTCGGCCTCGTCCACGGAGAGGATGTCGTCCGCGGAGACCGGCATGGGGCGGTGGCCGTAGTAGCCGATGCCGATGCCGTCGTAGCGGTCGCGGTAGTACAGGTCGGCGTCCTGGTGGCGCAGGATCGGGCGGACGGCTTCCTCGGTCTGGCCGGCGAGGGCCGGGACGGGGCCGGTCCAGGCGAGCTGGTGGCCCAGCGGGGTCAGCGGCAGGTTCATGCCGACCATGCGGGCGATCTTCGGACCCCAGATGCCGGCGCAGCACACCACGATGTCGGCGTCGAGCTCGCCGTGGTCGGTGACGACGCCGGTGACGCGGCCCTCGCTGTGCTTGACGTCGAGGACCTCGTGGCGGGCGAGGAAGCGCACGCCGCGCTCGGTGGCCCGGCGGATCTGCGCCTCGACGGCGAGCACGGCCTTGGCCAGGCCGTCGGTGGGGATGAGCAGGCCGCCGAGGATCCGGTCGCGGTCGAGCAGGGGGTGCTGCCGCACGCACTCGTCGGGGGTGAGCAGGCTTCCCTCGATGCCCCAGGAGGTGATCCAGCCGTGCCGGCGCCGCAGCTCGGCGAGGCGCTCGGGGCTCGTCGCCACCTCGAGGCCGCCGACCTGGAGGAAGCAGGGCTTGCCGTCCACGTCGAGGGAGCTGAACTTCTCCACGGTGTAGCGGGCCAGCTCCGTCATGGTCTTGGAGGCGTTCGTCTGGAAGACCAGGCCCGGGGCGTGCGAGGAGGAACCCCCGGTGGCCGGGAGCGGGCCCTGGTCGACCACGGTCACTTCGGTCCAGCCGCGTGCGGAGATCTCATCCGCGAGGGCCGCTCCCACGACACCCGCTCCGATGATGACCACTCGGGGTCCCGCCATCGCCCAACCTCCGAACTCGAAACCGCTCAGTTGCCTTCTGCGCAACTCGATTCAGGTTGCGCAACTCAATCTGCCTGTCGCCGTGATGGGTGTCAAGGGGTGCGGTGACGTCGGAAAACAGCCCGGAGAACGGCCCGGAGAACGGCCCGGACACGGCGATGCCCGGCGGGCGGCACGCAGGTGTGCGCGCCGCCCGCCGGGCATCCTCGACAGCCGTGCCGTACGGCCTCGTTACTTCAGCCAGGCCTCCACCTTGTCGCGGTTCGCCTCCACCCACTTCTTGGCCGCCGCGTCGTCGGACATCTTGTCCACGGCGATGTACTTGGCGACGACGTTCTGGTCCTCGTTGGTCCAGTGGAAGTTCTTCACCAGCTTGTACGCCGGGCTGCCCGACTTGGCGAACTGCGCACTGACGATCTTGTCGAGTCCGTAGACGGGATAGTCACAGGCGATCTTGGCCGCGTCCGCGTCACAGCCGGTCCTGTACGCCGGCAGGGTCACCTTCACCAGCGGCACCTCCGTCATGAACCACTGCGGCTCGTAGAAGTAGCCGATCAGCCACTGCTTGTTCTTCTCGGCGTTGCGGAACGCCTGGATGAGCGCGGTCTCGCTGCCCGCGTACACCACCTTGAAGTTGAGTTTCAGGTTCGTGACCAGCGCCGCGTCGTTGGTGACGTAGGACGGGTCGCCGTCGAGGAGCTGGCCCTTGCCGCCGGACTCGGAGGTCCTGAAGTTCGCGGCGTACTTGTCGAGGTTGCGCCAGTCGGTGATGTCGGGGTGCGCCTTGGCCAGCCACGGCGGCACCCACCAGCCGATGACGCCCTTGTTGCCGGTCTGCCCGGCCGCGACGGCGGTCCTCTGGCCGGTGATGTACTTCTTCTTCAGGTCG
Organism: Streptomyces sp. NPDC028635; assembly: GCF_040637635.1. Taxonomy (NCBI): domain Bacteria; kingdom Bacillati; phylum Actinomycetota; class Actinomycetes; order Kitasatosporales; family Streptomycetaceae; genus Streptomyces; species Streptomyces sp. NPDC028635. Next base: position 336,234 of record NZ_JBEZWX010000003.1, read on the forward strand.
TCGTGGCCCCAGTTCTCCAGGACCGCGTCGACCTCACCGGTCCCGAAGCCCTGCCAGGCGATCTCCTCCTTCAGGTCCTTCTTGGTGACCTTGCAGCCGAGATCGTGCTGCGCCACGTACGCGACGACCGCCGCGTCCGCCTGGTAGCCGACCCACGGGTTGACGGCCAGGTTGAAGGTGCCGCAGGAGCCGTCCGCGTTCTTCGCGGCGGAGGTGTTCTCGCCGACCTTCGCTCCGACGCACCCGGTGAGCGTCAGGCCCAGAACGGTCAGGCCGGCCGCGCCGGTTCTCCAGTGTCGTGCCATGGTGTGGTGCTCCTTACGCCCGGGTGCGTCGCGCCGCGGCCTGAGTGATCCGGTCGAACATGACTCCCAGCAGGACGATGGCGAGCCCCGCCGCCAGGCCCTTGCCGTACAGCTGTCCCTGCGAGAACCCGGCCACGACGTCGTAGCCGAGGGCGCCGGCGCCCACCAGGCCGCCGACCACGACCATCGACAGGACGTAGATCAGGCCCTGGTTGGTGGCGAGCGTCAGGGCACTGCGGGCAACGGGAAGCTGGACCTTGGTGATGATCTGCCAGGTGGTGCAGCCGGCCGAGGTGGCCGCCTCCACGGTGGCCTCGGGCACGGTCCGCACCCCGTCCGCGATGATCTTGATCGCCACCGGTGCCGCGTAGACGACGGCCGCGACGATCGCGGTGAACCGGGTCGCCCCGAACAGCGCCAGGAACGGCACCAGATAGACGAACGGCGGCATGACCTGCGCCGCGTCGAGGGTGGGCCGCACCAGCCGGTCCACGAGGGCGCTGCGCCCCATCCATACGCCGAAGACGGCGCCGAGCAGCATCACCAGCACCGTCGCCACCGCCGTGGAGGCCAGCGTGGTCATGCCGTCCGACCACAGTCCCGTCCCGACGAGCAGCCCGACGCACACGGCGGCCGTGGCCGCGGCGCGCAGGCCGCCGAGCACCGCGCCGAGGGCGACCAGGGTGAGGCCGACGAGCCACCACGGGGAGTCGGTGAGCAGCGTCTGGAAAGGGTTGAGCAGGACCGTGGTGATGACGTCGCGCAGGGCGTTGGTCAGGCCCGACAGGTGGTCCTGCAGCCAGGTGGTCGTGGTGTCGGCGGCACGGGCGATGTGCGTGCCGACGGTGCCGTCCCCGGGGAACTCGGCCGCGTAGACGTAGGTGTGGGAGACGTAGAGCAGGAAGGCGGTGCCGACGCCGCCCGCGGCGAGCAGCGGCCGGCGCCACTTCGCCGGCCGTCCGCTCGCGCGGCGGGCCGTCCCGGCGCGGCCCGCGGCGGCCGTGGTGACGCGGTCCAGCACGATGGCCATCACGACGATGGCGAGACCGGCGTTGAACGCGGTGCCCACGTCGAGCGACTGCAGGGCCTGGACGACGGTCTTGCCGAGGCCGGGCGCGTCGATCAGGGCGGCGATGGTCACCATGGCGAGGGCCGCCATGATGGTCTGGTTGACGCCCATGACCACCGTGCGCTTCGACATCGGCAGCAGCACCTTCACCAGTTGCTGTGCGCGGGTGGTGCCGAGCGAGTCGGCGGCCTCGACGGTGGTCTCGGGCACGGAGCGGATGGCGTGCGCGGTGATGCGGATGGCGGGCGGCGCCGCGTAGATCACCGTGGTGATCACGGCGGAGGCGCCGCCGATGAGGAACACGAGGGTCAGCGGGGCCAGGTAGACGAAGGTCGGCATCGTCTGCATGAAGTCCAGGAACGGCGTCATGACCTTGTTGAACCGGTCCGAGAGGCCGGCCCACACGCCGAGCGGGATGCCGATGAGCAGCGCCACGAGGACGGCCGACAGGGTCAGCGCCAGCGTGTCCATGCTCTCCTGCCACAGGCCCTGGAGCCCGAAGAAGGTGAAGCCGGCCACGGCCAGCAGGGCGACCCGCCAGTTGCCCACGGCCCAGGAGAGGTAGCCGGCCAGGCCGACGACCCCGAGCCAGCCGATCTGCGGGACGGGGCGTCCGGCGGTGGGCTGGGAGATCAGCGACTGGACGAAGGTGACCAGGTTGTCGATGCCCAGCCGGATCTCGTTGAAGAAGTACAGGAAGAGCGGGTTGGAGTTGCGGTTGGCTCCGATGGTGTCGTTGACGTCGTTGAGCCGGCGGTGCAGTCCGGTGAGGTCGGCCGCGGCGAGGGTGAGGGTCTGCCGGCCGCGCAGCACGGCGAACAGCACCAGCCAGGCCACGAGGATCGCCCCCACGAGCATGGGGCGGCTGATCCTCTCGCGCAGGGGCGCGACGGGTGCGGTCGTGTCGGCGACGGCGGCCATCAGGCACCGCCCTCCTGCCCGGCGACGACGGCGAGGATCTCCTCGTCGCCGACGATGCCGAGCAGCTTGCCGTTCTCGACGACCTTGACCGGCTTCTCCGCGGCCAGCACCGCGCGGGTGGCCTCGCGCACCACGACGTCCGGGCCCAGCTCGGGGCCGTCGAGGGCGTCGTCGGGCTGCGCGGGGCGCATGATCCAGCGCAGGGTGAGGACGTCGCCGCGCGGCACGTCCTGGACGAAGTCGCGTACGTAGTCGTCGGCGGGGGCGCCGACCAGTTCGTCACCGGTGCCGCACTGGACCATCTTGCCGTCGCGCATGATGAGGATGCGGTCGCCCAGCTTGAGGGCCTCGGAGAGGTCGTGGGTGATGAACACCATGGTCTTGCCGACCTCGTGGTGCAGGCGGATGACCTCGTTCTGCATGTCGCGGCGGATCAGCGGGTCGAGCGCGGAGAACGGCTCGTCGAAGAAGAGCACCTCGGGGTCGCCGGCCAGGGCGCGGGCGAGGCCGACGCGCTGCTGCATGCCGCCCGAGAGCTGGTCGGGGTAGGAGTTCTCGTATCCGGCCAGGCCGACGAGCTCGACGACCTCGCGGGCCCGGCGCATGCGCTCGGAGCGGCCCGTGCCCCGGATCTCCAGGCCGAAGGCCACGTTCTCCACGACCTTGCGGTGCGGCAGCAGGCCGAAGTGCTGGAAGACCATGGAGAACTTGCGGCGCCGCAGTTCGCGCAGCCGCCTGGCGTCGGCGTCGCGGATGTCCTCGCCCTCGAAGACCACCTCGCCGGAGGTGGGTTCGATCAGCCGGGTCAGACATCGCACCAGGGTGGACTTGCCGGAGCCGGACAGGCCCATGACGACGAAGACCTCACCGGGCGAGACGTCGAAGCTGACGTCGCGCACGGCGGCGGTGCATCCGGTGCGGTCCATGAGTTCGCGGCGGGTGAGCCCGCACAGCTCCTCGGACTGCGGCACCTGGTCGGCCTTGGGCCCGAACACCTTCCACAGCCGGCGCACGGAGATGACCGGGGTGCGGTCCTCGGAGTTCTGGGACGTGCGGCGCCGCTGCGGCACCTCGGTCTGAGCTGTGGTCACGTTCGACCTCTTTTCGGCGTTCAGCCGCTGAACCAGTGCTGCGGCCGGGGTTGGATGTTCTGCCAGACGTGCTTGGGCTCTCGGTACTCGGCGAGGCCGGTCGGCCCCAGTTCCCGGCCCACGCCGGAGTAGCCGAAGCCACCCCATTCGGCTTGCGGTACATAGGGGTGGTAGTCGTTGATCCAGACGGTGCCGTGGCGCAGCCGGCGTGCGACCCGCTGGGCCTTGCCGGCGTCCTGCGTCCAGACGGCTCCGGCGAGTCCGTACTCGGTGTCGTTGGCGATGCGGACGGCGTCGTCCTCGTCGCGGAAGCGCTCCACGGTGAGCACGGGCCCGAAGGACTCCTCGTGCACCACGCGCATGCCCTGGTGGCATTCGTCGAGGACCGTGGGCAGGTAGTAGAAGCCCTCACCGAGTGCGGGGTCGTCGGGGCGGGCTCCGCCGCAGCGCAGGACGGCGCCCTCGGCGAGGCCGGCGGCGACGTACGCCTCGACCTTCTCCCGGTGCTGTGCGGAGATCAGCGCGCCGGTCTCCGCGTCCGGGTCGAAGGGCCCGCCGAGGCGGATCCTGCGGGCGCGGCGCACGACCTCGTCGACGAAGGCGTCGTGCATCGAGTCCTCGACGACGAGGCGGGCGCCGGCCGAGCAGACCTGCCCGGAGTGCAGGAAGACGGCGGTGAGCGCGAAGTCGACGGCCGCCTCGAAGTCGGCGTCGGCGAAGACGACGTTGGGGTTCTTGCCGCCGAGCTCCAGCGCGACCTTCTTCACCGTCGCCGCTGCGGTGGCCATGATGTGGCGGCCGGTGTCCAGGCCGCCGGTGAAGGAGACCATGTCGACGTCGCGGTGTTCGGACAGCGGTGCGCCCGCCTCGGCTCCGGCACCGAGGACCAGGTTGGCCGTGCCGGCCGGCAGCCCCGCCTCTTCCAGCGCCTTCATCAGCAGGACGGAGGTGGAGGGGGTGAGTTCGCTGGGCTTCAGCACGATCGTGTTGCCGGCGAGGAGGGCCGGGGCGACCTTCCACGACGCCTGCAGCAGTGGGTAGTTCCACGGGGTGATCAGTCCGCAGACGCCGACGGGTTCGTAGGTGACGCGGCTGACGGCGTCGTCGCGGCCGGTGTCGACCACCCGGCCGGCGTCGCTGCCGGCGATGCCGCCGTAGTAGCGGAAGCAGGAGACGACGTCGGCGATGTCGTACTCGCTCTCCACGAGCCGCTTGCCGGTGTCGAGGGACTCGGCGCGGGCGAACTCCTTCGCGTCGCGTTCCAGGATGTCGGCGGTGCGCAGGAGCAGGGCGCCGCGCTCGCGTTCGGGGATGCGGGGCCAGGGGCCGCTGTCGAAGGCCCGCCGTGCCGCGGCGATCGCCGCCTCGGTGTCGGGGCGCGTCGCCTCGGAGACCGTCGCGACGAGTGTGCCGTCCGCCGGGCAGCGGATCTCCCGGCTGCCACCGGCCACGGGGACGCGCCATTCGCCGTCCACATACAGATCTGCCATGCGCCGACCCTTCAGGATTTCGTTGCGCATTGTGCATTGCATTGCTTGTGGTGGAACACCCTGACCGACGGGGCGACCACCGTCAAGAGGTCTGCGGATCCCGGTTCACCCAGCGGCGGGAGGCCGCGCGCGCAGCGCGGCGCCGCCTCAGCCGAGGCGGTCGAGCAGCGCGCGGCGCCACCGTTCGGTCTCGGCGATCTGGTTGAAGGTGAACAGGTGCAGGCCCGCCACCGCGGCCGAGGGCGCGGTGAGCTCCTGCGCGCCGCGCGTGAGGAGCTTCTCCGGCGCGTATCCCCCGGGCGTGGCGAACCGCACGAACCACGACGGGTGCCGGGTGAGGAAGCGCGTCGACTCCCCCACGCCGATCTTCGTCGCCATGGCCAGCAGCTTCGCCCGCTGCACGGGCCCGGCCACCCCGACGTGCACGGGCAGAGTCACCCCGCGGTGCCGTATCCGGGTGATCCAGTGGGCCAGCACGCGCGGGTCGAAGCAGAGGTTGCTGACGACGTACGTGGCGTGCGCCTGCTTGTCCCACATGGCCTGGACGGTGATGTCGTCGTGGATCAGCGGATGGCTCTCCGGATACCCGGTGATGCCCCGGTGCGCGAAGGGCCCGCCCAGCTCGTCCAGCCGGCGCAGCACCGGCAGCGCTCCCGCGTACGGCCCGGCGGGCGGGTCGGCGTCGCCCGCCGGCACGAAGACGTCGTCGACGCCCGCCGCGCGCAGCCGCTCGGCCACGTCCTTGAGGTGCGTGTCGTCCCGCAGCAGCCGCGCCGGCACGTGCGGGACGACCCGGTACCCGTGCGCCGCGAGCCGCTCGGTGAGGGCGAGGGTGGGCTCCAGGCCCTTGACCGGCGACGCCGTGACGGTGATAACGACGTCGCGCGGGACATGGGCGAGGACCTTCTCCTCGGTCGTCCGGGCCGGCAGCACCTCGTAGCGGACGCGGCCGAGCAGCGAGCGCAGGGCGTCGGCGGTCACGGCTACCCGACCTGCTGCTGGGCGTCGCGGTGCCGGTAGTACGCGGCCTTGGACGGCTCCAGCGGCTGCTTGCCGAGGATGAGGTCGGCCGCCTTCTCGGCGACCATCATCACGGGGGCGTAGATGTTGCCGTTGGTGACGTACGGCATCACCGAGGCGTCCACCACGCGCAGTCCCTCCATGCCGTGCACCTTCATGCTGAGCGGGTCCACGACCGACATGTCGTCGGTGCCCATCTTGCAGGTGCAGGACGGGTGCAGGGCGGTCTCGCCCTCCTTGGCGACCCAGGCGAGGATCTCCTCGTCGGTCTCGACGGAGGGTCCGGGCGAGATCTCGCCGCCGTTGTAGGGGGAGAGCGCGGGCTGGCCCAGGATCTCGCGGGCGACCCGGATGGCCTCCACCCACTCCCGGCGGTCCTGCTCGGTGGAGAGGTAGTTGAAGCGCAGCGCCGGGTGCACCCGGGGATCCCGGCTCTTGATCTTCACCGAGCCGATGGCGTCGGAGTACATGGGTCCCACGTGCACCTGGTAACCGTGGCCGCCGGCCGGCGAGGAGCCGTCGTAGCGGACCGCGACGGGCAGGAAGTGGAACATCAGGTTGGGGTACTCCACCTCGTCGTTGCTGCGGGCGAAGCCGCCGGCCTCGAAGTGGTTGGTGGCGGCCGGTCCCTTGCGCATCAGCCACTGCAACCCTATGAAGGGCGCCCGCCACTTCGCCATGTACGGCTGCATGGAGACGGGCTGCTTGCAGGCGTACTGGACGTAGACCTCGAGGTGGTCCTGGAGGTTCTCGCCGACGCCCGGCAGGTCGTGCACCACGTCGACGCCGAGGGCGGACAGCTCGGCGGCGTTGCCGACACCGGAGAGCTGCAGCAGCTGCGGGGAGTTGATCGCGCCGCCGCACAGGATGACCTCACCGGCCCTGACCTGCTGCGGGGCGCCGCGGCCGCGCCGGTACTCGACGCCGACGGCGCGCTTGCCCTCGAACAGGACGCGGGTGACGAGGGCGCGGGTGGTCACGGTGAGGTTCGGCCGCTTCATCACGGGCTTGAGGTAGGCCTTGGAGGCCGACAGCCGGCGCCCGCGGTGGACGTTGCGGTCGAACTTGGCGAAGCCTTCCTGCCGGTAGCCGTTGACGTCGTCGGTGGGGGCGTAGCCCGCCTCCTGGGTGGCCTTGAGGAAAGCGCCGAACAGCGGGTTCTCGGCCGGGCCGCGCTCGAGGACGAGGGGCCCGTCGTGGCCGCGGAACTCGTCGTCCGGGTCGGCCGCGAGACAGTTCTCCATCCGCTTGAAGTACGGCAGACAGTGGGCGTAGTCCCAGGTCTCCATGCCGGGGTCGGCGGCCCAGCGCTCGTAGTCCATGGGGTTGCCGCGCTGGAAGATCATGCCGTTGATGCTGCTGGAGCCGCCGAGCACCTTGCCGCGGGCGTGGTAGATGCGCCGGCCGCCCATGTGGGGCTCGGGCTCGGACTCGTACTTCCAGTCGTAGAAGCGGCTGCCGATCGGGTAGGTCAGCGCCGCGGGCATCTGGATGAAGACGTCCCAGGGGTAGTCGGAGCGGCCCGCCTCCAGGACGAGCACCCGGTTGCCGTGGTCGGCCGAGAGCCGGTTCGCCAGTGCGCTGCCGGCCGATCCACCGCCGACGATGACGAAGTCGTAGTGCAGGACAGCCATGGTGCCTCGTCTCACTCGAATCGCGCCGTCGATACGCGACGGATGCTAATACGGGTAGCGCTATACGCACTAGGTTGCGGACGGCGCAACTTGCAAGATTCTTTGTTCACGCTGCGTCACTTGCATGCGCGTTGTTTACCGCGCGTATAGTTCCGCTATGAGCAACTACAGTCCGGATACCGAAACGAACGGCGCGCCGTCCGGCGGTGTGCAGTCCGTCGACCGTGCCATCAGCGTGCTCGAGATCCTCGCCCAGCGGGGAGAGGCCGGGGTCAGCGAGGTGGCCGGCGAGCTGGACGTGCACAAGTCCACGGCGTTCCGCCTGCTCGGCGCCCTGGAGGCGCGCGGCCTGGTGGAGCAGGCGGGCGAGCGCGGCAAGTACCGGCTCGGCTTCGGCATCGTGCGCCTGGCCGGTGCCGTCACGGGGCGTATCGACATCACCCAGCAGGGCCGGCCCGTGTGCGAGCGACTCGCCGAGGAGATCGGCGAGACGGTCAACATCGCCGTGATGCAGGAGCACTACGCGATCAACCTCTACCAGGTGCGCGGTACGGCCGCCGTGACCGCCCACAACTGGGTCGGCCAGCTCACCCCCCTGCACGCCACCTCCAGCGGCAAGGTCATGCTGGCCCACCTGCCGGCCAAGCAGCGCGCGGCGCTGCTGAGCGAGTCCGGCCTGAAGAAGATGACCCCGCACACGATCTCCTCCAAGGCGAAGCTGGAGAAGAACCTCGCCGAGGCCCGGGAGCGCGGGTACGCCTGGACGCTGGAGGAGCTGGAGATCGGGTTGCACGCGATGGCCGCGCCGATCCGGGACCGGGAGGGCCAGGTGATCGCGTCGATCAGCGCCTCCGGCCCCGCCTACCGGTTCACCGAGGAGCGCATGCACGAGCTGGCGCCGGTGCTGGTCAAGGGCGCGGAGGAGATCAGCCACCGCATGGGGTTCCTGGGCTGAGCCCGCGGCCCCTGCCCGGGCCGGGCGCCCGGGGCACGAGCGCCGCACACCCTTCCCGGGCCGGTGCACCCGGAGCACGACCGCCGTACGGCCCGCGTACGCCCCCCGCGCGGGCCCCGGGCGCCGCATCCCCGCCTCACTGCGGCTGCCGCGTGCCGAGCCGCTCGTTCACCCAGTCGTGGAAGGCGCCGATGTGGTGCTCGCTGGGCACCAGGACACCGCCCTTGGCGTACAGCCGCGAGCTCATCCCGGGCTGGGTGCGCTCGCACGCGTCGAAGTCCTGGCGGTTGACCCGGTCGAACAGCTCCACGGACCGGCTGACGTCCTTGCCGCTCTCCACCACCCCCGGCAGGTACAGCCAGTCGCACTCGACGATCGTGCGGTCGACGGCGACCGGGTACATCCGGTGGAAGATCACGTGGTCGGGCACGAGGTTGATGAAGACCTGCGGCTTGACGGTGATCGCGTAGTAGCGCCGGTCCTGGTCCTCGGACACCCCGGGGATACGGTCCAGGCCCTCGGAGCCGTCGACGGTGAAGCCCTTGACCTCCTCACCGAACTCCGCGCCGTGCCCGACGTAGTACTGGGCGGCGTAGCCGTCGGCGAACTCCGGGAGCACCTCGGTCAGTTCCGGGTGGATGGTGGCGCAGTGGTAGCACTCCATGAAGTTCTCGATGATGAGCTTCCAGTTCGCCCGCACGTCGTAGGTGATCCGCCTGCCCACCGCCAGGCTGTCGATGTCGTAGCGCTCGATCGCCGCCACGTCCCCGAGGCGCTCGACGATCGCCCCCATCACGTCGTCCTCGAAGGAGGGCGGGTTCTCCGCCAGGCACACCCACACATAGCCGAGCCATTCCCGGACGGCCACGTCGACCAGGCCGTACTCGGTGCGGCCGACGTCGGGCATCTTGGTGAGGTTGGGCGCCGCGACGAGCTTGCCGTTCAGGTCGTAGGTCCAGGCGTGGTACGGGCACTGGAAGGCGCGCTTGACCTCGCCGGACTCCTCGGTGCAGAGCTTGGCGCCGCGGTGCCGGCACACGTTGAAGTACGCGCGGATCGAGTGGTCGCGCGCCCGGGTGACGAGGAGGGACTCGCGGCCCACGTCGACGGTGCGGAACGCACCGGGCCTCGGCAGGTCGGAGGCGCGCGCGACGCAGAACCACATGGCCTCGAAGATGCGCTCCTGTTCCTGGGCGAAGATGCCCGGGTCGGTGTACGAGGAGCCGGGGAGGGTGGCGATCAGGCTGTCCGGCAGGCTGGTCGAGGTCACGGATGCACTCCTCGGGAGAACGTCGTGGGTCGGTGGGTCACGCGCCGGGAAGAGCGACTTCGAACGGCGTTGTGTGAGAAGCGGGGGGAGGCGACATGGCGCTCTGGTGTTGCGAATGGCGCAGTGTCGCGTGTGATGTGCAACGCAGCATCAAGGGCGGCGCGAGGGGTGTCAAGAGGTCGCGGCGAGCTGCTTGCGCCAGCGGGTGAACAGCCGCGGCTGGTTCATCCCGAGCGCCGCGACGGGAGTGCCGGCCCGCCGGTACACGGCGAGGAAGCTGCGCTCGTCGGTGCGCCCCTCCTCGACCGTGACACTGTCGGCGCCGGCCGCGTGCCCGGTGAACTGGATCTTCACGCCGTACTGGTCGGACCAGAAGTACGGCGGCCTGGGCGCCCCCGGCTCGCGCGCGCCGTACGCGAGCAGGGTGGCCACCGCGGCGTCGGGCCGCTCCAGCGCACCCGTCCAGTGCTCGACGCGGCGGTGCGTGCCGGTGTACGGGTCGTACCAGTTGGCGCAGTCGCCGACGGCGACCACCCCGGCGAGGCTGGTGCGGCCGTCCGAGCCGCAGGTCACGCCGTTGTCGAGGGCGACACCTGAGCCGTGCAGCCAGTCGACGCCGGGGCTCGCCCCGATGCCGACGACGACGATGTCCGCGGGGACGGTACGGCCGTCCTCCAGCAGGACGGCGTCGACGCGCCGCTCGCCGCTCAGCCCCTTGACGCCGACCCCGCACAGCAGCCGTACGCCGTGGTCGGCGTGGAGGGCGGAGACGACCGCCCCCATGTCCGCGCCGAGCGGCCCGGCCAGCGGTGTCGGGGCCGCCTCGATCACGGTGACGTGGAGCCCGAGCGCGTACGCCGTGGAGGCGACCTCGGCGCCGACGAAGCCGCCGCCGATGACCACCAGCCGTCCGCGCAGGGCCAGTTCGTCGCGCAGGGCGCGGGCGTCGTCCAGGGTGCGCAGCGTGTGGACGCCCGCCAGGCCGTCGGTGCCGGGCAGGGTGCGGGCGGCGGCGCCGGTGGCGAGGACGACGCCGTCGGCGCGGATCTCGCGGCCGTCGGCGAGCCGTATCGACCGCTCGGTGCGGTCCAGCGCGGTGGCGCGGGTGCCGAGCACCCACTCCGCCCGGAGGTCCTCGCCGTCGTGCTCCAGGGCCAGGTCCGCCTCGCCGAGGGTTCCCGCCAGGAACTCCTTGGACAGCGGCGGCCGGTCGTAGGGGCGGTGGGGCTCGTCGCCGATGACGACCAGCCGGCCGTCGTAGCCCCGTCGCCGCAGCGAGCGCGCGGCCGACAGGCCGGCCAGCGAGGCGCCCACGACGGCGACGGTCCTCACGCGGGGCCTCCGGCCAGGCGGGCGGCGACGCACGGAGGCAGGTTGGGCGCCTCGGTGGACAGCCGGACGTGGATCATGCCGTCCTCGACGACGACCTCGTGGGTGCGGACCGGGAGCTTGGCCGGCGGGGCGTCCACCGCTCCGGTCCTGAGGTCGAACTTCGAGGCGTGCAGCGGGCATTCGACCTCGCAGCCCTCCAGCCAGCCGTCGGCGAGCGAGGCGTCCTGGTGGGTGCAGGTGTCGTCGATGGCGTAGAGCTCGCCGTCGTCGGTGTGGAACACCGAGACCGGCGGGTCGATGTCGAGCCGGTGGGCCTCGCCTCGCGGCAGATCCGCGAGACGGCACGCGGGAATCATCATGACACCTCGGTGCGTATAGCGAAACGGATTGCGATTAGCGCAACGTCAGTCTGCGGGCCGCCGAGAAGCGTTGTCAAGGCGTTCACCGGGCTGGTTGCACGAGGTGCGGCGGCGTTTTCCGGGCACGCCGGAGCGCCTGCGAAAGCGCAGGTGAGACGGGGGGCAAGCGCACCTGTGGGGCGCGGGTGAACAGGCGCGGGCACACCGGCGCGGGCGCGCCGCGCGCGGTGCGGCGACGGCCCTGCCGCCGGTGCCGGGGCAGGGCCGCCATCACGCCGGGGCGGCAGGTCAGAAGCCGCGGTCGATCCACTCCTGAAGATGCGGCGCCTCGGCGCCGACGGTGGTGGTGTCGCCGTGACCGGTGTGCACGACGGTGTCGTGCGGCAGCGAGAGCAGCCGCCCGCCGATGGAGTCGATGATGGTCGGGAAGTCGCTGAACGACCGCCCCGTCGCCCCCGGCCCGCCGGCGAACAGCGTGTCGCCGCTGAAGAGCGCGGTCAGCGCGGGAGCGTGCAGACAGACGGCTCCCGGGGCGTGGCCCGGGGTGTGCAGCACGGTCAGCTCCGTGCCCGCGACCGTGAGGCGCTGCCCGTCGGCCAGCTCGCCGTCGGGTTTGCGGTCCGGATGCGTCTGCTGCCACAGCGGCAGATCGTCCGGGTGCAGCAGGATCGGGGCGCCGGTGCGCTCGGCGAGGGCGGGGGCCGCGTCGATGTGATCGTTGTGGGCGTGGGTGCAGACGATGGCGCGCAGGGCGCGGCCGCCGAGGGCCCGTTCGATGGCGTCGGCGTCGTGCGCCGCGTCGATCACCACGGCCTCGGCGTCGTCCCCGACGATCCAGACGTTGTTGTCGACGTCCCAGGTGCCGCCGTCCAGGGAGAACGTCCCCGACGTGACGAGGCGTTCGATGCGGGCGCCGGCCGTCACAGGACCACCACCGAACGCAGGACGTCGCCGTGGTGCATGCGCTCGAAGGCCTTCTCGACGTCGTCGAGCGCGATGGTCTCGGTGACGAAGGCGTCCAGGTCGAGGCGGCCCTGGAGGTAGAGGTCGACGAGCATCGGGAAGTCCCGGGACGGCAGGCAGTCGCCGTACCAGGACGACTTCAGCGCCCCGCCCCGGCCGAAGACGTCCAGCAGCGGCAGCTCCAGCTTCATCTCCGGGGTGGGAACCCCGACCAGCACCACCGTGCCGGCGAGATCGCGGGCGTAGAAGGCCTGCTGGTACGTCTCCGGGCGGCCGACGGCCTCGATGACGACGTCGGCACCGAAGCCGCCGGTCAGCTCGCGGACCGCCTCGACCGCGTCGGTCGCCTTGGAGTTGACGGTGTGGGTGGCGCCCAGCTTCTCGGCGGTGGCGAGTTTGCGGTCGTCGATGTCGACGGCGATGATCTTCGCGGCGCCGGCCAGCCTGGACCCGACGATCGCCGCGTCGCCGACACCGCCGCAGCCGATCACCGCGACGGTGTCGCCGCGTCCGACGTTGCCGGTGTTGATCGCCGCGCCGAGGCCCGCCATCACGCCGCATCCGAGCAGACCGACGGCGGCCGCTGAGGCGGCCGGGTCGACCTTGGTGCACTGCCCCGCGGCGACCAGGGTCTTCTCGGCGAACGCGCCGATGCCGAGGGCAGGCGAGAGTTCCGTGCCGTCGGTCAGGGTCATCCTCTGCTCGGCGTTGTGCGTGTTGAAGCAGTACCAGGGCCGGCCACGCAGACACGCGCGGCACTGGCCGCACACCGCGCGCCAGTTCAGTACGACGAAGTCACCGGGCGCCACGTCGGTGACGCCCTCCCCGACCGCCTCCACGACACCGGCGGCCTCGTGCCCCAGCAGGAAGGGGAAGTCGTCGCTGATTCCTCCCTCGCGGTAGTGCAGATCGGTGTGGCAGACCCCGCAGGCCTCGATCTTGACCACGGCCTCACCCGGACCGGGATCGGGCACGATGATCGTTTCGAGACTGACGGGGGCACCCTTGCTGCGTGCGACGACCGCGCGGACCTGCTGAGCCATGGCCACTCCTCGGCTGACAGAGGATCGAGATGTTGCCTAATGCGATACGCATCTCGTATTTCGCAACTCAGCATCGCGGAGAGGGAGGCGGCGGTCAAGGAATACGACACATTCCGGATCCCCCCGGACGCGGCGGCCCGAGCGACCGGTTCCGGGGCCGGGGCGGCCGGCCCGGAGCCCGGCGCCCAAAGCGCGTCACACGCACTGGTGACGCATGGCGAGCGCTTCCTTCGAAGGCGGGTTCGGCGACCGGTCCATGATCGAGCGAGCATGCGCCGAGGACACCGGATCCGCGTTGCCCGATACGCCCGGCTTCCCGTACGTGACCTGCGGCGACACACGGCGCGCGCCTTGCGGATTCACGTCATCGGGCCGTCTACTGTCCTTCACGTCTTCGTTGCTCGCACAACGGGACCTCTGACGCATCCTGTCCCTCTCCCCTTCGCACCGGGCCACCGGTGACCGGGAGGGCCCCCATCACCAGAAAGACCGAAGGTCCGTGCCCGTTGCCGTCGTTCTCACCGGTCGCCTGACGCGGCTGGAGCCCCTCGCGACGCACCATGTCGAGGGTCTGGCTCAAGCCGCAGCCGAGGACCGCAGCTCCTATGCGTTCACCCCTGTCCCGCACGGCCTCGACGGGGCCGCCCACTACGTCGACCGCGCGCTCGCCGAGCATGCGGCGGGCCGGGCGCTGCCGTTCGCCGTGGTGCGCGCCGACGACGGACGCGTCGTCGGGTCGACCCGCTTCGTGGAACTCGACTACTGGCAGGGCCCCCTGGTGTGGCCCGCCGTGCCCGGTCTCCCCTACGGCGACCCGGTCACCGCCGTCCCGGACGCCGCCGAGATCGGCAACACCTGGCTGTCCGCGCGCGCCCAGGGCACCGGGATCAACGCCGAGGCCAAGCTGCTCATGCTGCGCCATGCCTTCGAGACCTGGCGGCTGCGCCGGGTGTGCTTCCGCGCCGACGCCCGCAACGCCCGCTCACGCGCCGCGATCGAACGCCTGGGCGCCACCTGCGAGGGCGTGCGCCGGGCCCACTCCCGGGGACTGGACGGGGTGGTGCGCGACACCGCGTTCTACTCGATCCTGGACGAGGAGTGGCCGGCCGTCCGCGCCATCATCGAGCTGCGGCTGACGGCGGCGCGCTCCCGGACGGCCCTCGGCGCCGTGCAGGCCGGCGGGTCCCAGCCGGGCGGCTTCGACGCGGGGCTCGTCCCCGCCGTGCAGGGCGGCGGGTCCCCGCCGAGCGGCTTCGACGACCGGCTCGTCCCCGCCTGAGCGTCGGCCGGGGAGCGCCGGACCGCGGGACCGGCTCGCGCCCGCCGGAGCGCCCCGCCGGCCGGCACCCGGGGCAGCCCCGGCCACCGACCCGTCCCCGGCAGGAGCGCCCGGCCTGCGTGGGAGGACCTGCTCCTCCCACGCCGGAGCAACGGCCCCGCAGCGCCCGGCGGCATGTGGTGACGCGGCTGCGGAGGTGAGATCATGACGTGTGCCCCTGCAGGAGTTGCGGCGGACACGGTCGGGACGGGCGTTGGTCCTCATCCCGATCGGGCTGATCGTCGCGGTGTACCTGGTGGACGTCCTGGCACCGTCGGACGTCCATCTGGGACCGCTGCTGGTGGCCGCGCCGGCGCTCACGGCCGCGTTCGCCGGCCCCCGGCTCACCGCGCTGATCGGTCTGCTGGCCGTCGCCGCGCAGATCCTCATCGGAGTGTCGCGGGGTGTCCTCGGCACCGAGAACCTCGCCGCACAGATCGGGGCCCTGGTCCTGGTCTCCGGCCTCATCGTGCTGTTCTGCCTGGTCCGGGAGAGGCGCGAGCGCCAGCTCACCGAGAGCCGCACGGTCGCCCAGGCCGTCCAGGAGGTGCTCTTCCCCGCGCTGCCCCGGCGCAGCGGCCCGCTGGACCTGGCCTGCCTCTATCTCGCCGCGCAGGACGAGGCGACCATGGGCGGCGACCTCTACGCCGCCGTCCGCACCCTGGACAGCACCCGGCTGCTGATCGCGGACGTACGCGGAAAGGGCCTGCCGGCGATCACCCATGCGGCGCTGCTGCTCGGGGCCTTCCGGGCGGCGGCGCACCGCAGGCCCACACTGCCCCGGCTCGCGGTCCACCTCGACGGCAGCATGCGCTGGGAGTCCCACCAGTGGAGCCCGCCGGGCACACCCGACACCGAGGAGGCGTTCGCCACCGCCCTGGTGCTGGACCTGCCCGACGGGGAGCCCGTCGTGCACCTGGTGGTGTGCGGGCACCCCTCTCCCCTGCTGCTGAGCGGCGGGCACGCCGAGCCGCTGCCCGTCAAGCGGATCGCGCCGCCGCTCGGCCTCGGCGGGCTGTCCGGCGACACCGCGTACGTCGTGGAGTCGTTCCCGTTCCGCCCCGGGGACGTGCTGCTGCTGGTCACCGACGGCATCATGGAGGCCCGCGACGAGCGGGGCGTCTTCTTCCCGCTGTCCGACCGTGTCGAGGCCTGGGCCGCCGAACACCCCGACGACCTGCTGCACCGCCTGCGCGACGAACTCATGACGTACGCCCACGGCCGGCTCGGCGACGACGCCGCGGCCGTGACGATCACCCGCCGCGCGGAGTGAGAGGGCGCCGTACTCCTGTCCGCGCCGCACAGGGGCACCCCCGGCATCGGGGCCTCGGGGGCGCGCCGTGGCGGCCGTCGGCCGCGGTCGGCGGAAGCGATCACTTCGTTTTCCGGACCGTCATGCGCGGCAGGTCTTCGTTTCCGGTGCTCCGCAGTGCCCACGGCCCGGGCAGGAGAACGGTGACCAGTCGACCGCCGCGTCAGGAGCAGCACCACCATGCCGGAACACGAGGACCAGCACCGTACGATCCTCGCCCTCCAGGAGGAGATCCAGCAGCTGAAGCAGGCCGTCGTCTCGCACGCCGTCGTCGATCAGGCCATCGGAGTCGTGATCGCCCGGGGCAGACTGCCGCCGGAGGCGGCGTGGGCCGTCCTGAAGGAGGTCTCCCAGCACACCAACACCAAACTGCGGGACGTGGCGGAACACGTGGTGCAGTGGCCGCACTGCGGCTGGCTGCCGCCGGAGATCGGCCGGGCCCTGCGCACGGCGCTGGAGCGGCGCACCTGCCCCTCCGGGCCCGCGCCGCATCAATGAACCGACCCCTCCGGTGGGCCCCCGCTCAGCCGCGCAGGGTGCTGGACGGGCTCGTGCCGTAGGCCTCGCGGTACAGCGCGGCGAACCGGCCGGGGTGCGCGAAGCCCCAGCGTGCGGCGATGTCCCCGACGGTCGTCTCCGCGGGGTCGGCGGCCCGCAGCTCCTGGTGGACATGGGCCAGACGCACCCGGCGCAGATAGCCGAGCGGGGTGGTGTCGAGGTGGCGGCGGAAGGCGTACTGCAGGGCCCGGACGGTCACATGGGCGGCGGCCGCGATCTCGGCGACGGTGAGGGGCTGGTGGGCGTGGTCCTCGATGTGGGCGACGGCCCGCCGCAGGGTCGCGGAGTGGGCGTCGGTCCGGTCCTGCGCGGTCGGGTCGGTGTGGGCGGTGTTCGGGAAGGCGGCCAGCACGCTCGCCGCCAGCAACTGTCCGCTGGTCGAGGCGATCAACGGCTGGGCGGCGACGGCCGGATCGGCGAGGACGTGGTCGCGCAGATAGACGATCGTGCTCTTCAGCTGGCGGGCGGCGGCCGGCGAATGCGGCCGGTGACCGGTCAGCCGGACCGGCTCCGGGACCGGCTGCGGCCCGGTGGCGGCGACCTGGTCCAGCAGGGCGCCGTCCAGCATCGTGATGTTGTAGCGGGCGCTGCAGACGCGTCCGGCGTAGGGCAGGTCCGGCGGTGCGAAGAACACCATGTCGCCGGGACCGAAATCGTCCCGTACGCCCTGGAAGACGTGGTCCTTGATGGTGCCCTCGTGGACCATGCACAAACAGATCTTCCCCAGCGGGGTCACGGCGTAGCTCATCTCGAAGCCGAGGTCCAGCTCGTCGACGCTGACCGAGGGCATGGTGCCGCGGCGGATGCGCGCCCTGCTGTCCTCGGGGGTGCTGCTGCCGATGGTCATGCGGGCGTAGGCCCGGCACAGAAAGTCCTCGGTCTCGGCCAGATCCTGGCTGTCGAACACCAACGAGTCCATCGCGTCACCGCCCCGGCACAGAGGAGAACACCCCGCGCCGCCTCGCCGCGGGACGCGCGGGCCGGCGACCGGGCTTGCTCTTCGACGCTACCCCGTCGCCGGACGGCGATGCGCGGGAGGGTGCGCCGCGCTTCGCTTTCCGGACGGCCGTGCACCGGTGCTTCGCCCGTCGGGCTTTGCACCTGGCCTGCGCAGGGAACATATACGCGGCAGCGTTGCTGCTCCGGGACCGCGTTGCGCCATGGGCAACCGGGGTGGGAGACGACAGAAGGAGCCACCGTGACGTCCGAGGTGCGCATCCAGGTGACGGAGGAGCCCGGCCAGGTGCCGCTGGTCACCGTGACCGGCCCGCTGGACCAGTTCAGCGGCCCCTCTCTGTACCGGCAGGCCGCGCGCGTGCTGGAGAGGCACGCATCGCTCATCGTGAATCTGGCCGGGGTCACCGCGTGCGACTCCTCGGGCCTCAACACGCTCCTGCGGCTGTGCCGCCGCGCCGGCGAGGCCCGTGGCCGCCTGGTCCTGGTCCCTCCGCCGGCGCTGCTGGACCGGCTGACACCGCTCACGCTCCGGGAGAGCGCGCTGGTGGTGTACGGCAGTGTCGAGGAGGCGCGCACGACTGATCTCGCCGCCTGACCACCCGGTCCACGCCGACCTGCTCCCACCCGGTCCGACCTGCTCCCGCCCGGTCCGGGACGGCAGCGGTCGGCACCGGATGTCCTGGCGCCCGCCCGGGCTGCTCAGTACTTCTTCGCTCCGGCCACGATCGCCTCGCGGATGCGGTGATAGGTGCCGCAGCGGCAGACGTTGCGGATCTCGTCGAGATCGGCCTCGGTGATCTCCCGGCCCTCCTCGCGGGCCTTGCGCACCTTCGCGACGGCGGTCATGATCTGGCCGGGCTGGCAGTAGCCGCACTGCGCGACGTCGTACTCCAGCCAGGCCTCCTGCATCGGGTGCAGCTCGCGGCCGACGGTGGCGGGCAGGCCCTCGATGGTGGTGACCTCGTCGTCCGGGCCGATGGCCTCGACCGGCACGGAACACGGGTTGAAGGCCTTGCCGTTGAGGTGGCTGGTGCAGGCCTGGCAGACGCCGAGCCCGCAGCCGTACTTGGGGCCGGTGACACCGAGGACGTCTCGGAGCACCCACAGCAGCCGGACGTCGTCCTCGATGTCGACGGTCACCCGCTCGCCGTTGAGGATGAAGGTGTGTTCGGGCACGGGGCTCTCCTAGAAGGCGCGGTCGAGGCCGTCGGTCGGGGACGCCGGGATCGGCGGGCTGGTGGGCAGCGGCTCGAAGCCGAGCGGGCCGGAGTGGTTGACCGGGAAGCTGGTCGGCATGGTGCCGGTGGCCCGGCCGTAGGCGCAGGCCACCGCGGCCGCCGCACCCGCCACGGCCAGTTCGCCGGCGCCGCCCGGCTCGCCGGTGGTGGGCGGCATGACCACGATCTCCAGCTCGGGCGGGGTGTTCCACTGCCGGGTGTAGAAGTAGTTGTCCCAACTGCCCTCCAGGAAATGCCCGTCCTTGAGGTGCAGTCCCGAACTCAGCGTGATCGCGATGCCGTCCATGATGCCGCCCATCATCTGGGCCTCAAGTCCGCGAGGGTTGACGGCCAGCCCGACATCGACGGCGCAGACGACTTTGGTGACACGCGGTCCGGTGTAGCCGTCGCGGACCGTGCGGCCGGTGGTCTCGGGGCGGCAGTCGATCTCCGCGAGGACGGCGACACAGGCGTGGTACTCGGGATGCAGCGCGATGCCCTGCGCCGTTCCGGCGGGCATGCTCCGGCCCCACTTCCCCACCTCGGCCACCTTGTCCAGCACCGCCCGCGCCCGGTCCTCCTTGAGGAACTCCCGCCGCAGCCGGTAGGGGTCCTTCCCCAGCCGCTTCGCCAGCTCGTCCACGACGAGCTCCTGCGCGCAGCGCGCGTTGGGCGAGTAGATGTTGCGCATGGAGCCGGTGTGGAAGCCCTTCTCCGTCTCGCTGAGCAACTGGGTGACGAGCCCGAAGTGGTACGGCGTCTGCTGGGTGAGCGCGAAGATCGTCTCCGAGAAGGTGAGGTCGCCGACCGGCAGGCGGGCGGCCTCGGCGGTGATGATCTCGCCGACACCGTGGCCGAAGTCGGTGGCGACGGAGGTGTGCCGCTGGTCGCAGGTGAGCACCTGGCCCAGCGCGTAGGTGGCGCGTACCCGTGAGGTGGCCATGGGATGGACGCGGCCGTGCCGGAAGTCGTCGGTGCGGTGCCACATCAGCTTCACCGGCTTGCCCATCGCCCGGGAGATCTCGGCGGCCTCGGCGGCGGCGTCGTGGAAGAGCTTGCGGCCGAAGGAGCCCCCGCCCTCGGTGACATGGACCGTCACCGCGGACACGGGCAGCCCGAGCTGCGCGGCGATCTGTTCCTGGGCGACGATCGGGGACTTCAGACTGGCCCAGATCTCGGCCCCGTCCTGCCGTACGTCGGCGATGGCGCAGTTGGTCTCCAGGGCGCTGTTGCCGGCGAAGTGGAAGGTGAACCGGGCGTCGACGGACTTGGTGAGCAGGTCCAGTGCGGGCAGCGGGAGTTCCGCCTTGCGCAGCGCGGCGCGGACGGTGTCGTCGCTGCGGCCCTCGACCGGTCCCGGACCCCAGGACGCTTTCACCGCGCGCACGGCGTCGATGCACTGCCCGAAGGTGCGCCCGCGGACGGCCACCCCGGTGGAGACGGTGACGACGTCGGTGATGCCGGGCATCGACCGCACCTCGGCCAGGTTGTCCACCGAGCGGAGGGTGCCGTTGATCGTGGGCGGCCGGCACACCATCGTCGGCAGGGCGCCGGGGACATGCAGGTCCATGGCGAACCGCTTGCGCCCGGTGACCGCCTCCAGCGCGTCGATGCGCCGCTGGGCGGTGCCGATGACGGTGAACGCGGCGGTGTCCTTGAGGGTGACCGGCACCTGGGCCGTCGTCACCGCGGCGGCCTTGTGCGCCAGGTCGCCGTAGGTGAGGCTGCGCCCGCTGACCGCCGAGGTGACGACGCCCGCCTCGGCCGTCAGGGTGTCCACGGCCTCGCCCAGTTCCAGGGCGGCCGCCCGCAGCAGCCGGCCCCGGGCCACGGCGGCCGCCACCCGGATCGGGGTGAAGGTCGAGATGGTGGTGTTGGAGCCGCCGGTGAGCTGGTTGAACAGCAACTCCGGCCGGGCGTCGGCGAGCGTGACCCGGATCCGCTCGAGCGGCAGGTCCAGCTCCTCGGCGATCAGCATGGCGCTGGACGTGGTGATGCCCTGGCCGACCTCCGCGCGGGGCAGCGCGAAGGAGGCCGTGCCGTCGGCGTCGACACGGATGGTGATCAGGTTCGCGGTGGGCAGCGCGGCATGGGTGAGCATGTCGTTGAGGTCGTAGATCTCCGCGGGTCCCGGCACGGAGGGAACCACCGCCGCCGCCTCGTCGGGTGCGAGCACCGCCTCGCCGAGCTCGGCGGCGACGGTGAGGGTCGAGGCGGCCAGCACATAGCCGAGGAATCTGCGGCGTTCGATCCCGGCGCGAGGGGGCCGCTCCTCCGGGTCCGTCAACGGTCCTCCCACGCGTTCCTCCTTCACTCCGCCACGCGTTGTGCACACGCACCGCGGGCGCCGCGGCGATGCGGCACACTGCCGGTGATTCCACCGCTCAGCACCGGTTTCGGCCATGGGCGGGCGACGGGAAAAGGCGGCTCCGGTTTGTGCCGGCGCACAACCGCGCCCGGCTACACTGCGCCCGTGACGCCACAGCTGAGGGCCGGCGACCGGGTCGTGGAACTGGTGGGCCGGCTGCTGACCGAGGTCGACCGGCTGGCGGAGGACCTCACCGACCAGATCCTCGGCGGTGAACACGCCTACGCCGAGAGCACACTGCTGGGCCGCGCACAGCTGCGCACCGTCGTGCGCGACAACCTGTCCACGATGTTCACGGCGCTGCAGGGCCGCCCCACGACGCTGGACGCGCCCCGCGCCGCCGGCCGGCTGAAGGCCGAGCAGGGCATCCCGCTGGCCGCGCTGCTGCACGCCTACCGGCTGGCCGGCCGCTTCATCTGGGACCGGTTGCTCGCCGCCGCCGTGGACGACGGGAGCACCGTCCAGCTGCTGCACCTGGCCTCCGACATGTGGGCGGCCATCGACGACTACTCGGGGGCCGCCGCCGACGCCTACCGCGCCGCTGTCGAGGAGCGCTCGCGGCGCGACGCCGCCACGCGCAGCATGATGCTCACCACCCTGCTCGAGGGCCGGGCCGGCACGCACGCGAGCGCGTGGGAGATCGCCCGCGTCCTGGAACTCGACCGGCAGGGCCCGTTCGTGGTGGTCTGCGCGGAGGTCCACGACCGGGTCGAGCCGCTGCCCAGCGTCCGCGGCCGTCTGGCCGCCGCCGGGATCGGCTCCGAGTGGCTGCAGCAGATAGGGGCCTGGGTGGGCCTGCTGTCCCTGCCCCACGGACAGGCCCTCTCGGCGGCCGTCGACCAGCTCACCGCGATCGCCCTGTCCCGGGTCGGCGTGAGCCGCGCCTTCACCTCCCCCGTCAACGCCCCGGCCGCCTGGCGGCAGGCGCAACTGGCCGTGCAGTGCCTGCCGTACGGCGCCCACGGCACCCATCTGTACGGCAGCGCCCCCGTCTCCCTGCTGGCCGCCGCCTCCCCCGACACCGCCCAGGAGGTCGCCGGGGCCGTGCTCGGACCGGTCCTCGCCCTGCCCCCGCAGGAGCGGGCCACGCTGCTGGCGACCCTGCACGCCTGGTTCAGCGCGGGCGGATCGACGACAGAGGCGGCCGGCCGCCTGCACTGCCACCGCAACACGGTCCTGTACCGCCTGGGCCGCATCGCCGACCTGACCGGCCGTCGCACGACCGACGCCGAGTCCTCCGCCGAGCTGTACATCGCCCTCGCCGCCGTACGGCTGAGCGGGCTGCCGGGGTCGCTCGGCGCGCCGCCCTCGTAGGGGCCCGTGGTCGATCCGTCCGGCTCGGTCAGCGGCGGCGGCGCGAGCCCGGCGGCGTGCCATACGGGGGAGGAATCGGGCCCGGCGGGCAGGGCGGCGGACGAGGTGGTTATGCATCACTCGTCCACGCCCCCCGTCGGAGGTCGCAGTGAACCGCAGTAAGGCCCTGGCCTTCCTGGTCGCAGCCGTGTGCGTCGCCGTGCCGGGCACCGCCGGGTGCGAACGCCCGGCGGGGCACGCGTCCCCGCACGCCGCCCCGCCGGCCGGCGGATCCACGGCCCGCCCCGCTCTCCCGCGCGCGGTCGTCCGCCCGCTGCCCGGGGTCGGCCCGGCCATGCGGGCCCGCATCCCGGCGGCCGCTCGGCAGGTGCTGGTGGTCAGCGGCGCGACCCGGGACACGAACGAGGCCCGGGTGGTCCTCTACGAGCAGACACCGGGCCTCGGCTGGCACGCCGTGGCCGGTCCCTGGCCCGCCCGCAACGGGCTGCGCGGCTGGACCGACGACCACGACCTGAACGACCTGCGCACACCGATCGGTGTCTTCCGGCTCAGCAACGCGGGCGGGCTGCTTCCCGACCCGGGGAGCCGGCTGCCGTACGACCAGGACGAGGCCTTCACCGCCTCCGGCACCGGGCATCTCGGGGAGCCGCTGGACGGCGCCTTCGACTATGTGATCGCCATCGACTACAACCGGGTCCCGGGCAGCAGCCCGCTGGACGAGACCCGGCCCCTGGGCGAGGACAAGGGCGGCGGAGTGTGGCTCCACGTGGACCACGGCGGCCCGACCAACGCGTGCGTCGCGATGGACAAGGCCTACATGCTGGCACTGCTGCGCGTCCTGGACGCGGCAAAGGAGCCGGTGGTGGTGATGGGGCCGCAGGACGCGCTGATGCGCTGAAGACCCCCTAGAGCTTGGTGCCGAAGTCCTGGGTCCACCACGGGCCGCCGTCGCCGTTGTGGATTCCGACGCCGAGGTTGCGGAAGGAGCAGTTGAGGATGTTGGCGCGGTGGCCGGGGCTGTTCATCCAGGACGTCATCACCTCGTCGGGCGTCTGCTGCCCCTTGGCTATGTTCTCCCCGTACGTCGACCAGCGGTATCCGGCGGCCGTGATCCGCTGACCGGGATCGGTGCCGTCGGGCGAGTTGTGCTCGAAGTAGTCCCGGGCGGCCATGTCGTCGGAGTGGGCCTGGGCGGCGTTCGTCAGCAGGCTGTCCTGGGTGACCGGAGCGCAGCCCGCGGCCTGCCGTTCCTTGTTGACCAGGGCCGTCACCTGCGAGGCCAGGTCCGACCCGGCCGGCTGGGCGGCCGCGCCGCGTGCCGCGGCCGCCTTCGACGGGATCGGCCGGGGCGCACGGCGCGCGGGCGCCGCCGTGCTCGGGCCGGCCGTGGCGCTGGCGCGCGGCGAGGCGGAAGTGGCGGAAGCCGACGCGGACGGGGTGGCGGTGGGGCCGGCGCTCAGGGAAGGGGACGGTGAGGTGTGCGCGTCGGGGGCGGCCGTGGCCAGCTCCGGCACGATCGCCGGCTCCACGCCGCGGGCGGCCGCGGCGTCCTTCTCCGTGCCGCTGCCGGGCAGGAGGGTGTGGACCAGGCCGCCGCCGGCCAGACAGGCCGCCACGACGGCCCCGCCGACCGCCCGTCGGCGCAGCCGCCGCCTGCGACGCGCCGCACCACGGGAGCCGGGCCCCGTCCCGCCGTGCCTGCCCGGCCGTACGGACACCGTCGCGCCGACCGGGGCGAGGCTGGCCCCGGCGGGGCGGATCCGGTCCAGGAGCAGGGGGAGGACCGGGACCAGCGCCAGGCCCGCCAGCAGGCCCTCCGCGGGCATCAGACCGCTCCACAGGCCCGAGCAGCGCGCACAGCCGCGGGCGTGCCGGGCGACGCGCTTGCGCCACAGCGCCGAGGGCCGGCCGTCCCAGCCGGCGAGCTCGGCGTGCAGGTGCGGGCAGCGTGGCCGCGCGTCGAGTGCCCGTACCACCACCCGGGCCGCCTCCAGCTGGGCCTTCATCCGCTGCACCCGCACCGCCGTGTGCTGCGGGGTCAGTTCGAGCGCGGCGGCGACCTCGGTCCGGGTCAGTTCACCGGCGGTCTCCAGCCACCACAGCGACAGCAGACCCCGGTCCTCGGGCTCCAGCCAGCGGGTGGCGCGGGCGGTCTCCTGCCGCTGGCCGGACAGCTGCAGTTTCACGATCGTCAGGTCGACGAAGTCGGCGCCCGGGTCGGCGACGTCCCACGCGTCCTCCACCGGCCCCTGCGCGGGCTGCTGCCGGTGCCAGTGGGCGCGCACCTGGTTCATCGCGATGGCGACCAGCCAGGAGCGGAAGCTCGCGGGGTCGCGCAGGTCGTCCAGGGAGCCGAGCGCCCGCAGCATGGTGTCCTGCACGACGTCGTCCACGTCGACGGAACCGTTCAGCGCCCGGCCCACGATGTTGTAGACCAGCGGCAGGAACGCGCCGACCAGCGCGTCCTGGGCCGTCTGGTCGCCGTCCCGGGCGGCGGTCACCAGTGCCGCGGGATCCATCGTGTGCCCTGTGTTCATGCCCTGCTCCCCTGTCGTCGACGTCGAACGTCGTGGTCCGTCACATGGGAGATCCCTGAGGGAGCACCGGATAACGGTTTTTCGCCCAGACGTGCGAAGAGAGGTCACCGCATCGGACGTCCGGAGTGCAAGGAAGCACGTCACATCGCGCTGCGCCGCCCGGTGGACGGGGGGCGCGCACGGCGCGTCCGTTCGAGTGGAGGCCGCCGCCGCGGCGATGCGGGACGACCGCGAACGGCGTTGAGCAGGTCCGTCACCTCCCCTGCCCCTCACAAGGAAGGAACCCGTCCATGCGACGTACCGCCCTGCTCGCCGTCTGCGCCCTGATCTCCGCCGCGGCCACCGGCTTCTTCACCACGGCGGCCATCCACAGCCGGTGATCATCAAGCCTTCGTCTCGGGTTGCGGGCACTCGTGTGTGCCCGTACTCCGGTGGGGGAACCTGATTCGTCTCTGCACCGGCCCGGGTGGAAGGAGCCCTTGTGACAGCCCAGGTGTCAGCGGTGAACGACCGGGACCCGGACGCCGGGTACCGGCCGGATCCGCACCGCTGGCGGGCCCTGTGGGTCACTCTGGTGGCCGGATTCATGAGTCTGCTCGACGTGACGATCGTGGCGGTCGCCCTGCCCACGATCCAGCACGATCTGCGCGCCTCCCCGGCGCAGGTGCAGTGGGTGGTCTCCGGGTACGCGCTCACCTTCGCTCTCGCCCTCGTCACCGCGGGCCGTCTCGGCGACGCCCTGGACCGGCGCCGGATCTTCCTGCTGGCCCTGACCGGCTTCGTCGTCTTCAGCGCGGCCTGCGGGGCGGCCCCCGACATCACGCTGCTGGTGGTGGCCCGTCTCGCCCAGGGCCTGGCGGCGGGCTTCATGGCGCCGCAGAACTCCGCGCTGATCCAGCAGATGTTCCGGGGCGCGGAACGCGGACGCGCCTTCGGCTTCTTCGGCGCGACCGTCGGTGTCTCCGCCGCCGCCGGACCGATCACCGGCGGCGCCATCCTGGCCCTGGCGTCCGGCGCGCAGGGCTGGCGGTGGATCTTCTACGTCAATGTGCCGATCGGCATCCTCGCCGTGCTGCTCGGCCGCCGGCTGCTGCCCCGCACCCGCCGCACGGGCCGGGGGCAGGTGGACTGGCCGGGTGTGGCGCTGCTCGGTCTCGGTGTGCTGGCGTTGATGTACCCGCTGGTGCAGGCGGACTCCGGCGGGATCGGCCGGGTGTGGTGGCTGTTCCCGGCCGGTGCCGCCGTGCTCGCCGCGTTCACCTGGTGGCAGCACCGGCTCGTCGCGCGCGGCGCCCAGCCGCTGCTCGATCCCCGGCTCTTCACCACCGTGCGCGGGTACGCCGCGGGTGCCGCCGTGGGCACGCTGTACTTCGTCGGCTTCAGCGGTGTCTTCCTCGTCTTCGCCCTCTTCTACCAGCACGGGCTGGGCTTCTCGCCGCTGCACTCGGGGCTGGCCGTGACCCCGTTCGCCTTCGGCTCGGCGTGCGCGGCGGTCGGCTCCGGCCGGCTCGTGGACCGGTTCGGCCGGCTGCTCACCGTGTGCGGGCTCGCCGGCGTGGTCGTCGGCCTCGGCGGCACCGCGCTGCTGCTGCTCCTCGCTCCCCTCGACGTCGCTCCCTGGATCGCCGCCCCGCTGCTGCTCGTCGGTGGCGTCGGCAGCGGTCTGGTCGTCTCCCCCAACATCACCCTGACCCTGCGGGACGTGCCCGTGCGGATGGCCGGGGCGGCGGGCGGCGCCCTGCAGACGGGGCAGCGACTCGGCGCGGCCGTGGGCACCGCCGCACTGCCTGGCCTGTTCTACCTGGTGCTGGGCAGGAGCGACGACTACCGCCGGGCCGTCGTGACCGCGCTGGCCGCGGCCCTGGTGGGCATGCTGGCGTCGCTGGCGCTGGCCACGTTCGACTGGCGGCGCGACCGCTGCACGCGCGGCGGGCACGGCAAGTGCCCGGACGAGGTCGCCCACGACCCGGTGCACGCTCGCCATCCCTGACCGGCGTACGCCACCCCCACACGCAGACGCGCGGGGCCCCCGGCCGGCAGGCTGCCGTCCGGGGGCCCCGTTCACCGCGGGCGGGGCGCGTCAGCCGTCGGACTCCGCCGACGGGATGAAGGCGCCGGGCACGTCCTGCGGGGCGTAGATCTTGCTCTCACCCGGGTACGGCTTCTTCCACTCGTGCGTCTGGTACCACGTGAAGTGGTTCATCTGCGCGGGGTTGGCGAAGTCCGGCACGGCGTGCGGGCCGGTCAGGCGCTGCTTGCCCTTCCAGGCGTCCCACTGGGCGGCGAGCTGCCGCTTGTCCGCCGGGACCTTCGCCGACGGCACGGCCGCCGCCCGCGGGTTCTGCGGCGCCGGGTTGTCGGTGCCGCAGGCCGGCGGGGTCTTCAGACCGTCGGTGAGCGAGGCCCGGTTCGGCAGCGCCTTGAACGGGGTGAGGTCGGCGCGCGGGGTGAAGGCGCCGCGCATCGGGGTGGCCGCGCTGTCCTTCTGGTTCATCGGGTGGATCCCGAGGATCTGCTCGATGGTCCGGATCATCGTGATCTGGGTGTAGTAGTGGCTGTCGACGACGCCGTGCCGGGCCCAGGGGCTGATGATCTGGATCGGGGCGCGGTGGCCGTCGACATGGTCGAGACCCGCCTGGGAGTCGTCCTCGACGACGAAGATCGCCGAGTCCTTCCAGTACGTGCTGTGGGAGATCTCGTCGACCATCCGGCCGACCGCGAGGTCGTTGTCCGCCACCTGGGCGGTCGCGCTCGCCGGGCCGCCGGTGTGGTCGTTGGAGAACCAGAACATGTTCAGGTTCGCCGGACCGTTCTTCTCGAAGTCCTGCTTCCAGATCTCGTACTTGTAGACGTCCGGGACGTCGAGGTCGAACATCGGGAAGCCGGGCGCGGAGACGGCGTTCAGCGACGGGATCGCCGAGCCGGTCTGGATGGGGTACGCGGTCGGCTTGCCGGTGGCGGCCATGTCCTTGGCGTCGCAGTACAGGTTCTGCCAGGTCGCGCCGGCCGGCTTGCTCTCGACCGACTGGAACTCGCCGAAGTCCCGCACGGACTTCCCGGCCGCCTGCGCACCCGTCCACAGGAAGCCGGACTTCTGGTGGCCGAGCGCGTCGTTCTCTGTGTCGTAGCTGCGCTGGTACTCACCGGCCGAGGACTCGGTGTACTCCGGGTCGTCGGCCTGCATCAGCCAGTTGTGGCCCTCGGCGGAGTTGGTGCCGATGTCGTAGGTGTTGTCGTACAGGCCGAACTGCCGGGCCAGCGCGTGCTGGTTCGGCGTCACGTTCTCGCCGAACTGCGTCACCGACGCATCGCCGTTGCCCTCCGGCATGTCACCGAAGACCTGGTCGTAGGTCCGGTTCTCCTTGACGATGAGGAAGACGTGCTTGATCGCCGAGGGGTCGCCGAGGCGGTTGGGCACCGGGACCGGCCTGGCCTTGCCGCGGGCCTGGCTGAACGCGACCCGGCCGCCGTTCCAGCCGTTCTGCTGGAAGACCTTGGCGGTCTGCTTGCGGGTGACGCTGTCGTCGGGCAGCTTGAAGCGCTGCACGCTCGACGTGGTGTCGTGGGTGGCGTGGCCGGCCTTGGTGGTGGGCCGGCGGGCGTCGATGCCGCGGGTGTTGGAGACGTACACCTGGTCGCCGGCGGTGGCGATCTCGGCGGGGAAGTAGTCCGTCGGGAGCAGACCGACGTAACTGACCGGCTCCTGGGGCCTCGTGTACCGGTAGACCGCGACCGCGTCGGCACGGCCCAGCGTCACCAGCAGATGGCCGTCGTCGGTGAGGGTGACGGCGTCCGGCTCGTAGCCCACGGACGCCTCGGGCCACGGCTGGGTGGCGATCGTCTGGACGACCTTGTCGCGGGCGGTGTCGATGACCGACACGTCGTTGGTGGCCGTGTCGGTGACGAACAGCGCGCCCTTCTTGGCGTACAGGGCGGTCGGGTGGAGTCCGACGTCGATGCTGCCGGGCGCGGCGGCCGGGTGTGTCAGGTCGATGACGCTGACCGTGCCGGTGGTGGTGGCGCCGGTCTTCGGATCGGCCGGCACCTCGGTGCCGTAGGAGTTCATGGTGGTCTCGCCGGGCTTCGCCGGGCGTCCGCCCTCGTTGCTGACGTAGAGCTTGCCGCCGACGCGGACCATGTCGCGCGGCGCGTTGCCGACGGCCCAGCTCTGCCGGATCGCGCCGGTCGCCGCGTCGAGGGCGACGACCCGGTTCTGGCCGTTGACCGCGGCGTACACCGTGGTGCCGTCGGCGGAGAAGACCGGCTCGCCGACGAGGGCGTGCTTGGTGCCGTCCGCGGGGATGGTGACGGACACCGGGCTCGTGACGGTGCCGTCCGGGTTCACGGTGAAGCGGGTGTAGCCGTCGGTCTGGCCGAGCCACAGCTGCTTGCCGTCGGGCGAGTAGGTGGGGCCTTCCTGGCCCACGCTGTTGCTCTTCAGGCGCGGGTTCGAGGCGGCGGCGGTGCCGACGACCTGCTGCACCTTGTAGGTCTTCAGGTCGACGAGGGCGAGCGCGCTGCCGCCGTCGGTGACGGCGGCGGCGAGGTGGCTGCCGTCCGGGCTGAGGGCCGACGACATGATCTTGCCGTCGTTGATGACGAGACGGTCGCCGTAGGGGGCGATGTACTGGTCGCTGGAGATGACCTGGCCCTGATCGGTCTGCTGACCGACCTGGTCGGTGCCGAACTGGTGGGTCTGGGCGTAGGCGACGCCCGCGGCCACGACGGCGAGAGCGGTGGTGCCTGCCGTGACCAGGGGTATCCGGCGGCCGAGGCGTCTGGCGAGAAGGCCGGGGGCGTCCTTCTCGACACGCCGACGACGGCGTGTTACCTGCATGGAGTCATCCCTTCGAGGTGGCGGGGAGAAGCTCGACGTTGCCGTCGAACTGCCAGAGGGGGTTCGGCGCGTCACCGGTCGCGGTGCGCACCAGGAAGTAGCCGTTGACTTCCTTCGGTCCGTCGCCGTCGGCCATGAAGCGGCCGTCCGCGGTGACGTCGAGCTGGTAGACGGCCGTGCCCGCGGCCTCGATGCCGGGCAGGTGCCAGGTGACGACGCAGCGCCAGTCGTTGCCCGGCCC
Organism: Streptomyces sp. NPDC028635; assembly: GCF_040637635.1. NCBI lineage: Bacteria > Bacillati > Actinomycetota > Actinomycetes > Kitasatosporales > Streptomycetaceae > Streptomyces > Streptomyces sp. NPDC028635. The sequence continues at coordinate 366,345 of NZ_JBEZWX010000003.1, forward strand.
CTCGGCGGCGGTGGTGAGGCCGCCCTTGGTGCATGCCGCCGTCGCCTTCAGCGCGGCCTCGGTGACGTCGGGCCGGTTGAGCTGCCGGGTCTGCATGCGGTACAGATGCGCGAACTCGGTGGCCAGGGAGCGCTGCAGCTTGTCCTGGTCGATCCCGGAGCCGGTGGCGCCCGTCGTCGCGGCGACGGCGGCCGAGCCCGCGGCGACCAGCAGGACGAGCGGCAGGACGCCGGCGGTGACCGCGCGGCGCGCCGATCCGTCGTAGGCCGGGTTGGTGAAGTCCCGCCGGACGAACAGGACATGGGCGAGTACGGTCGCGGTCATGGCCCAGACCAGGCTGACGGCCACGCCGATGAGCAGCGGGGCCGGCTGGGTGGGGCTCGTGAACAGGCCGCTGAAGGAGAGGAACGCGTAGCCGGGCAGGGCGAGGCGGACCGCGACGGGCAGCGGGAGCATCTGCGCGAGCTGCATCGCCAGGGCGACCAGCGCGGGCAGCAGCAGTCCCATCGGGGAGCGGCCGAGCAGGACGGAGCCGAGCAGACCGATCGCCGCGAGGGCCAGGGTCGGCGCGAGGGCGCAGGCCCAGGCGAGCAGGACCTCGGCCGCGGCGTCGCCGGGAGGGAGCAGGTGGCCGTCGAGGCCGACGAGCGGCTGGTTGCCGACCGCCAGCAGTCCGCCGGCGATGCTGGAGGCGACCAGTCCGGCCACCGTGAGCAGGATGACGGTGAGGCCGGCCAGTGCCTTCGCCGCGAAGATCCGCCGGGGTGAGCGCACGGCCACCAGCAGATGGCGCCAGGTGCCGAGCCGGTCCTCGGCGGCGAAGACGTCACCGGCGACGACCGAGGTCAGCAACGGCAGCGCCCAGGTGCCGGCGAACCCGAGCAGCACCAGGGGCCCGGCCCAGCCGGTGGCGTGCATCCAGCGGCCGAAGAGGGTGTCGACGGGGAGGGTGCTCTGCCGGCTCACCGCGGCGACGAAGAGTCCCGGCGCGAGCCAGCAGGCGAGGAGGAGCAGCCGGATCCGCCACTGCGTCAGGAGTTTGACCAGTTCGAAGCGGTATCCGCGGACCACGGACACCCGGGGGGTGATGGCAACGCTGTCACGGGTGACGGTCGCGGTCATCGGCCGGCCTCCTGCTGCTGTTCGGTCAGGGCGAGGAAGGCGGCTTCCAACGGCGAGACGACGGGGGCGAGTTCGCGTATCGCGACGCCGGCGCGCACGAGCGCCGAGACCAGTGCGTCGAGGGCGGGCACCGCGGCTCGCACGACGATCGCCTCGCCGTCGGGCCGTACGACGGCGTCGGCGGCGAGGCGGACTCCGCCGGTGTCGGCGGCCAGCCGGCGGGCGGTGCGCGGGTCGGAGGTGAGCAGCCGGTAGTCGAGGGCGCTGTTCTCGGCGGCGAGTTTGCCGAGCGGCCCGGAGAAGACGACGCGTCCGGTGGCCAGGATGGTGACCTCGGAGCACAGGGCTTCCAGGTCGTCCATGCGGTGGCTGGAGAGCACGACGGCGGTGCCCTCGGCCGCGAGGGCGGTGAGCACGCCGCGCACCTGCCGGGTGCCCGCCGGGTCGAGGCCGTTGGCGGGTTCGTCGAGCACGAGGAGGCGGGGGCGGGTGAGCAGGGCGGCGGCGAGCCCGAGCCGTTGCCGCATGCCGAGGGAGAACCCGCGGACCCGGTCGTCGGCGACGTCGGTCAGCCCGACCCGGTCCAGTACGTCGCCGACGCCGGCCGTCCGGGCGCCCCGGCCGCGCAGCGCGGCCAGCGCGGCGAGGTTCTGCCGGGCGGTGAGCGAGGGGTAGAGCCCGGGCCCGTCCACGAAGCCGGCGACGCCGTCGGGTGCGGCGAGCGACCGTCCGACGGGTGTGCCGAGGATGTCGAGGCTGCCGCTGTCGGCGACGGCGAGGCCCAGCAGGAGGCCCAGCAGGGTCGTCTTTCCGGCGCCGTTCGGTCCGACCAGGCCGTGGATCCGACCCGGCGTCACATCGAGGTCGACGCCGTCGAGGGCGACGACATCGCCGAAGCACTTGGTGATCCCGCGAGCCCGGACCACGAGGTGTGTGCCCATGAGTCCCTTCTTCCGCAACGCTCAGGGACCTTAGGGACGGCACACGGCTGGGGCGACGACCGCCGGTTGAACCCCGACCGAACAGATCGTCAAGGCCTCGCAAGAACATGGGCGTCAAGCATCGACAAGTCCCTTATCTACGACATGTCATATCGGTTTGCTTGACGCCGAGGACACCTGGACGGAGGCAGACGGTCAGCGGGCCTTGTTGCGGGCCGTCTCGAACGCGGCGACGGGGTCGCCCTCGACGCGCCAGGGCCAGCTGGTGACCTTTCCGCCGATGGCGTCGAACACCGGGGCGGTCTCCCGGGGTCCGCCGGCCGCCGTCAGGGCGTAGGCGAGCAGATTGAGGTCGGCGACGGCCGCGGCGTGGGAGAAGAACGCCGGGCTGGGCCAGGTCGCCAGCGCGCGGTCCAGGAACCGCGCCGCCCGCTCGCCGTTCCAGTGGTTGCGTGCCAGCAGCGCCTCGGTCCCGCCGCGCGCCATGGCGGAGTGGTACTGCAGGAGGTGCGCGGCGAGTTCGACGGACGCGCAGGGGGCGTTCGCCGGCATCCGGGTGCGCAGGGAGCCGACGAATTCGAGGACCTGGCCGAGGGAGCCGGCCTCCTGCGGGCTGAGGTAGGCCAGCATGCTGAGATACGCCTCACGGTGCCAGCGGTCGCGCGCCACGATCTCGTTCCAGACGGAGAAGACCTCGCGCTCGGCGTAGCGCTCCAGGCGGGCGACGCCCAGCATCACCACCCACGGCGAGGGATCCTCCGGGGCGAGCTCGGCGGCCAGCAGGCACGTCTTCCAGGTCGCCGCGGCATCGGTCATACGGCCGGCGCCGCGACCCTGCTCGAGTGCGGACCAGGCGTGCAGCACCAGCGCACGGGCGTTGCGGGGTTCCCTTCTGGCCCAGGCGCCCGGCAGATGGGACGCCGAGAGGAACTCGGCGAGGACGGACAGACGGTGTGCCCTGCGGTCGGCGCTCAGGTCATCGGGCTCCAGAACCTGGGCCATCTGAGCCACGCAGATCTCCGTCCCTCCGGCCATGTTCAGCCTGGACGCCGACAGCAGGCGCTTCAGCAGCTTGCCGAGGTCGGCGTCGTCGAGTTCGGGGGCGAGACGCGGGGTGCGGCCGCGAGCGGAGAAGAAGGGCATGGTCGGATGCTAGGAGGGGGGCAACCTGTCACAAGGTGCGCACGGAGATCGTTACCGGATACTTGTCTCGCAGCCCGGCACCGGCGCCGACGCGCCGAAGACCCGCTTGGGCAGCCGCATCGGCGAGTTGAGCGTCGTCGGCCGGAAGACGCTGTACGACACGGCCGTCGCGGGCCGTCGTCACGGCGGTGGAGCGGGCCGCGGCCGAGCGGGGCGTGAGGTCGGATCGGAGGCGGCCGCGGCGCCGGTGTCAGATCGAGGGCGGCCGCGGCGCCGATGGCAGATCGAGGACGGCCGCGGCGCCGATGTCAGTCGGCCGTCCGCACCGGTGCGCTGCTGCGCCCTTGCCGCCGACCGCTCAGTTCGGCGTCGAGGGTCTCCTGCGCCACCCGCATGGACTCGGCGTAGCGGGGCTCGCCCAGCCGCTTCCACATCTCGTCCTCGGGTACGTCCTCCACGTGGGCGACGACCCACCAGACGTTGCCGAAGGGGTCCTTGACGCGTCCGCCGCGCTGACCGAACGCGTTGTCCGACAGGGGCGTGACGACCTCGGCGCCGGCCGCGACGGCCCGTGTGAACGCCTCGTCCGCGTCGGCGACGAACACGCGCAGCAGGCTGGGCAGCACGGGCCAGTCGGCGTGCCGGTCGAAAGCGAGGACGACGGTGTCGCCGACCCGGATCTCCCCGTGCCCGATCAGCCCGTCCTCCGTCCGCACCCGCGCCAGCTCCACACCGGCGAACGCCTCGGCGACGAAGTCGAGAAACGCCCCGGTGTCCTCCGTGACGACCCAGGGGGCGACGGTGGTGTAGCCGTCCGGTGCGGGGCTGCTTCGCTGAGGCATGGCAGACATGGGGCTTCCTCTCGGTCGTTTCGCCGGTGAGGAACACCGTAGGCGGCATGTAGGCCCATTCACGTCCTATATCAGGTGCGCGAGTGCTCGGCGGTTTTCTTCCCGGTGACGACGTAGCAGGAGGCCTGGCCTCCCTCGTCGTTCCACTCGCCTTCGGACGACCACATGAACCAGAAGTGGCCGGGCTCGTCCGATGCGTCGGTCCAGTCGCCGGAGGCACGCCGGTAGGCGTCGCTGCAGGCATCACCGGCTTTCCGCCGGGCCGCCCCGGCGCCCGGGTAGGTGCGTGGGCCGACCTTCTCCTGGGCGAAGACGCGGCCGTGGTGCGGCCCCGTACAGGGCACGACCACGACGGTGGCCATGTACCGCTGGCCCGTGCTGAAGTCGATGCACCCGCCGCGCTCCACCGACTCGATGCCGCGGACCGCCTCGCCCGCCGCGCGGACCGGCGCGTCGGCGTTCACAGCCGGTTGCGAGGTGCCGTGCCCGGAGAGCCGGAGGTCGATCGTCAGGGAGGTCATGTCCTTGAAGACGCCGTCCTTCCTGCCCAGCGTCGACGAGAAGTCGGCGCGCACATGCGTGACGCGGCCCCGGCCGTCGACGGAGACGGTCGCCGGAAGAGGGGCGCTCGTCCGGTAGGACATGACGCGCTCGAACCCGGCGGACAAGTGGCGCCTGAGGTCGTCGGGGAACACGTCCCACGCCGTGGAAGCGGGCATCTCCGCCCGGTAGACCCGCCCCGGGCCGTCGGTGCGCTGCGACGTGGCCCGGGTCGCTCCGAGCCCTTCGAGGAGCGTGCCGCCGATCGGAGCCTCCGATCCGCGCAGGGCGTCGATGGAGTCACCCGCGACGTCCCGTGGGGCGTCACCGGTGCGGTACTCCAGCCAGTACGCCGCGGAGCCGGCGCGATAGCGGATGGTCCGGCGGTCCACCAGCATGCGCCCCGAGGCGTCGGCGTTGCCCTTGCCCGGGGTGAGGCCGAGGGCGGTGTCCCGTACGTCCTTCGGGAGCCCCGGTGCCAGCTCCCACGTCGCCGTCGCCGCGCCCGCTCCCTTCGCGAAGTCCATCCGTCCGCTGACGGTCTGCACTGCCCGGCCCTTCTTCGACGTGAAGGTGATCGTCTGGGTGAAGGCGGCATTGCCGTCCTGCTGCGTCCGGCGCAGGGCCAGGAAGACCTGCCGGTCCAGCTTCTGTCCGAAGACGGGGTGCGCGGCCGGGGCGTCGTCCGGGCGGGAGCAGGCGGTCAGCAGCAGGGCCGCGGTGAGGAGCGGCGCACCGGTGCGGGCAAGGCGTCGGATCATGCACAGGTGACCTCGCCGGACCGCGGGAGGTTGCCCTCCGCACAGGTCACGTCTTGATCACTGGCACCGGAAACGCCGGCGGGGGGGGGGGCGGGGGGCGGGGGCCCCCCCGGCGCGGGGGGGGCCGGCCGGGGGGACAC
>NZ_JBEZWX010000003.1:371852-375544 GCF_040637635.1 Streptomyces sp. NPDC028635
GTGTTGCCCCTCCCATCGGGCCTGGTTTTCACCACGGCCCCGGAAACCGCGGGCGGCCGGGGGCCGGGGGCCGGGCCCCGCCATGGCCGGTGAAGCACCGGCTCTAGCGCTCCTCGCGGAACGCGACGTGCTGCCCCGCCACCGGGTCGTACTTGCGCAGGACCAGCCGGTCGGGGTCGTTCTGGCGGTTCTTGCGCGTCACGTAGGTGACCCCGGTCCCGGCCGTCGACTTCAGCCGGACGACGGGACGCACGGTGCTGCGTGCCATGGAGTTCTCCTTTCCCGGACCGACACCACCACGATCCTGGTCGGTGCATGTCAGTCACGAGACCTGTAACCACGCCGTCCGCCCGGGCATTCCCCTCAGTGCCCGGGGCAGGGAGCCCGGCGGACCGGCCGGGCGAGACAGCCGGTCACAGGTTCCCGGGACGGCTGACGCTCGCCTTCAGAACGACCACCGGGTGTGGGAGTACACGCCGCCGTCACGGCCGAAGCCGTACGCCGTGGACGGGGCGACCGCGAACACCGTCGCGTCGCCCTTGCGCAGGGCGTCGCCCAGGCCGTGGAAGGTGCCCTCGGCCGAGGTGATGTGCGCGCCGTACTTCTCCTCGTACGCCGTGATCACCGCATCCAGCAGCGCCGGATCGGTGACGCGCTCCGCCCTGCCCTCGACGACGAGGTCGAGACCCGAGGTGAGGGAGTTGCCGCCCGTGGTGAGCGCGCAGTGCGCGTGGTGGCCGAGGTTGCGCGCCTTCTGCTCCGCGGGGCCCGTGGCGAAGTACAGCGCTCCGTCGTGCCAGGCGGCGATTACGGGCGTGACGTGCAACCGGCCGTCGGGGCGCACCGTGGACACCCAGAAGATCTCGGCCGCCGCCAGCAACCGCTCGGCCTGTGCCCATGGGGTGGCGGTGACGTCCGCGGCGCCCGGGCGGGGGTTGAGCGCGGAGCTGTAGCGGGCGTCGAGTTCGGTGAGAGGCTGCCGCGCCGCCCTCTGTTCCGGCATGACGGATCTCCTTTCGTCTTCTTCGAGACGAAGTGATGACCCGCTGATCACCGGAGAATCATCGGCTGGGCCGTACGGCTGCGGGTGAGCGCCCGCGGGGGCGGAGCCGTGTGTACCTCGAGCCGTGCTCATGGGGCCTCCCCCAGGATGACAGGCGTGATCGCTCCCCTGTCGTACCGCTTCCGCGCCCTGCGCACCCGCAACTTCCGGCTCTTCGCCGCCGGGCAGATCGTGTCCGTGGCGGGGACCTGGATGATGGTCGTCGCGCAGGACTGGCTGGTGCTCGGCCTGACCGACGACTCCGCCGTCGCGCTGGGAACGGTGACGGCGCTGCAGTTCACGCCCATGCTGTTCACGCTGTACGGCGGCCGGCTCGCCGACAGCCGGGACAAGCGGACGTTGCTGACCGTGGCCAACCTGGTGTCGGCGGCGCTCGCCCTCCTGCTGTCACTGATGGTGTTCGCGGACGCGGTGGCCCTGTGGCACATCCACCTGTTCGCGCTCGCCCTCGGCCTGGTGAACGCCGTCGAGGTGCCCGCCCGCCTCGCGTTCATCAGCGAGCTCGTCGCCCCGAGCGTGGTGCCGAACGCCTCCGCGATGAGCGCCGCGTACTTCAACGTCGCCCGGGTGCTCGGGCCGGCGCTCGCCGGGCTGCTCCTCACCGCGTTCGGCACCGGCTGGGTGATGCTGGTCAACGCCGTCAGCTATCTGGCGACCGTGGCCGGTCTGCGGCTGATGCGGCCGGCCGAACTGCTCCGGGCGCCCCGCGCGGCACGCCGCGCCCGGGTGGTCGACGGGCTGCGCTACACGCTGGGGCGGCCCGACCTGGCCGTCCCCATGGCGCTCGTCGCGGTGATCGGGCTGGCCGGGCTGAACTTCCAGCTGACCCTGCCCCTGCTGGCAAAGACGGTGTTCCACACCGGCGCCTCCTCCTTCGGGCTGCTGACCACGGTCTTCGCTGCCGGGTCGCTGCTGGGCGCGTTCGCGGCCGGCGGGCGCAGCGGCCGGCCGTCCGCGCGGCTCGTGACGGGCGCCGCGATCGGGTTCGGACTGCTGGAGGCGGCGGTCGGCTGGGCGCCCACGGCTGCCGCGACCGTCGCCCTGCTCTTCCTCACCGGCTTCGCCACGATCTACTTCGCACAGGCCGCCAATCACCGCGTCCAGCTGGGCAGCGACCCCGGCTACCGCGGCCGGGTCCTGGCGCTGTACACCCTGGTGATGCAGGGCTCGACACCGCTCGGCGCCCTGTGCGTCGGCTGGCTGAGCGAACACTGGGGGGCCCGCGTCGGGTTCGTCGTCGGCGGCGTGGTGTCCCTGGCCGCCGGCCTGGTGGCCCTCGCCGTGGACCGGGAGGTCCGCCACCCGGCCGGCCGAGCACCGGAACACACGCCGACCCGGGAGAACGCACGGCCGTGACGCGCCGCCCGCCGGGGGCCTACGGCCGTCTTGCGCCGCCCTGGCTGACGTACGGCTGGGGCGTACGGCCGTACGGCCGTGAACGGGGCCGTCCGCCGGACCGGCCGGGGGTTGTACGGCTGTACGGCCGTGACAGGGGCCGTACAGCCGGTTCGCGGCTCGGCGCGGCGTCCCCGGCGTCGCGGTGCCACCCCGCGGCGCGGCTCGGCGCGGCGTCCGCACCCCCGACTCACCCGTACGGACCGGCCGGGACGCTCTCCGCGGCGGCAGTGCGCAGGCTGGGCACGGCAGCGCCCGCCCCGGGCGACCCAGCGAGCAGCATCCGGGCCGTGCCCGCAGCGCGGTGCACCGGAGCGAGGAGACGACCGTGGCCGACCGCACCCCCGTCCCGCCCGCCGCGTCGGCCCGCCGGACCGTGAGGCGGGCCGAGGCCACCGCCGCCGCCGTGCTCGGCGACCTCCGCGCGGTCGACGGGGCCCTGTACGCGGCCGTGGCCGCCACCCCCACACCCACCCTGGACCGCGCGTTGCGGCGGCTGTCGCACGCGGCCGACCACTCGAAGATCTCCCTCACCGTCGCGGCCCTCCTCGCGCTCGGCCCGGGCCGCTCGCGGCGCGCGGCGCTGGCCGGGGTGAGCGCGGTCGCGCTCGCCTCCGCGGCGGCGAATCTGTGCGGCAAGCGGATGGTCCGCCGGCAACGGCCCGACCGGGAACAGGCCCGGGTGGTCGTGGACCGGCACGTGCCCATGCCGAGGTCGGCGTCCTTCCCCTCGGGTCATACGGCGTCGGCGACCGCGTTCGCCACCGCCGTCGGCGTCGTCCTGCCCGCGGCGGCCGTGCCGCTCGGGGCACTGGCGGTCGCCGTAGGTTACGCCCGGGTGCACACCGGTGTGCACTACCCCGGCGACGTGGCGGCCGGCGCGGTCCTCGGCTTCGCCGCAGCGGCGGTCTCCCTGGCGGCGGCCCGAGTGCCCCTGCGTGTGTGTTCCTGAACTCTCCCCGCCCCCGCCCTGCGGCCGGGGGTTTCGTAGCGCCCGCGCCCCTGGCGGCAGCGTTCCTGAGCGTCCCGAGTCCCCCGCGACAGTGTTCCTGAGCGTCCCCGCAGCGGCGTTCCCGGCCGTCGTCCGCCTGAGGCCGCACGGCTCCGGCGGGCGCGGGAGCGGAACGCGGCGCGGGCGCCCGTACGCGCGGTCCCGCAGGCGACCGCCGCCTCCTCTTGACTCCCCCCGTCACCCCTTCCATACTGGCGGCCAAATCGATTTGGCCAAATCGAT
>NZ_JBEZWX010000004.1:0-125923 GCF_040637635.1 Streptomyces sp. NPDC028635
CCCCACCCCGGCCCCTTGCCGCCGTACGCGGGTGCGGGGTGTCCGCCCGCAGCGTCCGGCACCGAGACACTGAGCGCTCGTCGGAAACGGCCGGCCGGACCGAGGACGGACACCCCCCACCCCGGCCCCGCCGTGCGAACCGGCCGCAGGCGCGACACCAGCCCACCACGCACCGCAACGGGCCGCCGCAGGCACAAAAGGGGCGCGGGGAACGGCGCGACCAGCCACAACGCACCCGCACAGGAGCCGCAGGCAACGGCGACCAGCCACAACGAACCCGCACAGGAGCCGCAGGCAACGGCGACCAGCCACAACGAACCCGCACAGGCGCCGCAGGCACACGCCCCCTACAGCACCCCCTCCCTACAGCACCCCCTCCAAGGCCAGCAGCCGCGTCTTCCGCTCGAGCCCACCCGCATACCCCGTGAGCGATCCGTCCGCCCCGATCACCCGGTGGCAGGGCCGCAGCACCAGCAACGGATTCGCCCCGATCGCGCCACCGACGGCGCGCACGGCGGCCCGCGGCGCACCGATCCGCGCGGCGATCTCGCCGTACGTCGTGGTCGCCCCGTACGGCAGGGAGTCCAGGGCGTCCCACACCCGCTCCCGGAACGCGGTGCCGTGCGCCCGCAGCGGCAGGTCGAACTCCTTCAGCTCGCCGGCGAAGTACGCGGCGAGCTGCTCGGCCGCCGCGCGGAAGGGGCCGTCGTCGTGCCGCCAGCCGTCCTGGACGGTCCGGCCGCCCTTCTGTTCCGGCACGGACAGCGAGGTCAGCGCGCCGTCCGGGTCGGCGGTGAGCAGCAGCGGCCCGATCTCGCTGTCGAGGCGGGTGAAGTAGGTCTGGGTGGTCATCGGTTCTCCAACTCCCCTGCGACGAGCAGGTGCTGTACGGCGTAGGTGCGCCAGGGGCGCCAGGTGTCGGGCAGGGCCCGGCCGGGCGGGGCGACGTCGGGGTCGCCGAGCGCGCGGGCGCGGATCACGGCGACGGCGGCGGCGTCGATGCCGGGCAGTGCGCGCAGGGCCTGTTCGGCGTCGTCCCGGTCGGCGCCGGGATCGAGCCGCAGACGGCCGTCGGCCAGCGCGGCGGCCAGCGAGCCGAGCGGGCCGCCGGGCTCGGCCTGCGCGAGGACGGCCGGCTCGGGGAAGAGGCGGGTGAGGCTGCCGCAGGGCGCGTCGAGCCGCTTGCCGTAGGCGAGGACGAGGCGCCGGGTCTCGGCCGGTCCGGCCAGGGCGCGCACCGCCACCTCCTCCGGGTCGGCGGCGCCCGGTGCGCGCAGCCCGGGTCGGGCGGCGACGAGCGGGGCGAGCCGCGGGTCGGCGCCGAGCCGCTCGTCGACGGCGTACGGGTCGGCGTCCAGGTCGAACAGGCGGCGCAGCCGCTGGACGGCCGTGGTGAGGTCGCGCGGGTCGGTGAGGTGGAGCCGGGCGTCGAGCCAGCCGCCGGGGTGGGCGGCCGAGGCCCTGGTCTCGGTGCCGGTGCGCTCCGCGACGGCGGCGATCCCGGTGCCGTACGGCAGCCGCAGCGTGCGCCGGTAGGTGCGGGCGCCGGGCCGGCCGCCGACCTCCTCGACGCCGGGCACGGCCTCGCGGGCCAGCAGGTCGAAGACGGGGCCCGCCCGGTACGGCCCCCGGTGGGCGAGCCGCAGCGGGATGCCGGCGCCGGGCATGTCGTCCCGTCGGGCGCCGGGCGCGGCGGCCCGCAGTTCGCTCGGGGTGGAGGCGTAGATCGCCTTGATCGTGTCGTTGAACTGCCGCACGCTGGCGAACCCGGACGCGAACGCGATCTCGGTGATCGGCAGCTCGGTGGTCTGCAGCAGCACGCGCGCGGTGTGCGCCCGCTGCGCCCGGGCCAGCGCGACCGGCCCGGCCCCGAGTTCGGCGGTGAGCTGCCGCTGCACCTGCCGGGCGCTGTAGCCGAGGCGTACGGCGAGCCCGGCGACGCCTTCGCGGTCGACCACGCCGTCGCCGATCAGCCGCATGGCACGGCCGACGACGTCGGCGCGGACGTCGTGGTCGGCCGAGCCGGGCACGGCGTCCGGACGGCACCGCCGGCAGGCCCGGAACCCGGAGCCCTGCGCGGCGGCGGCCGTCGCGAAGAACCGCACGTTGCGACGCTTCGGTGTCACGGCCGGGCAGCTGGGACGGCAGTAGATCCCGGTGGTCTCGACGGCGAAGAAGAACTCGCCGTCGAACCGGGCGTCCCTGCTGCGCACGGCCTCGTACCTGCTGTCCTCGTCCATCACGAGACCCAGTCTCCGCCATCCGGGACCCCCCGACTGGCGGAAATCGGACGTGGAGGTGAGCCGGCTCCCCGGCCCCCGGAGGTGACCTCAGCTGTAGCGTCCCCGCTTGGCCTCCATCGCCGCCTTCCCGGCCGCCCCCCGCCGCTTCCACTCCTTGCGGAGCTCCTGGCGCAGCCGGGCGTCGGTCTTGGCGACGATGTACTGGTTCTCACGCTGGAGCTTGCGGTAGCTCTCCAGCCGCCGCTCCGGCAGCTCGCCCGCCTCGAGGGCGGCCCGTACGGCGCATCCCGGCTCGCTCTCGTGGCCGCAGTCGTGGAACCGGCACTCCTCGGCCAGCTCCTCGATCTCGGCGAAGACCTGGCCGACCCCGGTCCCGGCGTCCCAGAGGCCGACGCCGCGCAGGCCGGGGGTGTCGATGAGGACCCCGCCGCCGGGCAGGGCGAGCAGGTTGCGCGTGGTGGTGGTGTGCCGGCCCTTGCCGTCGATGTCCCGGACGGCCTGGACGTCCATCACGTCCGCGCCGAGCAGCGCGTTGGCGAGGGTGGACTTGCCGGCGCCGGACTGCCCGAGCAGGACGGAGGTCCCGGTGCCGAGGACGGCCGCGAGCACGTCGAGCCCGTCGCCCCGCTCGGCGCTGACGGTCAGCACGGGTACGCCGGGCGCCGCGGTCTCGACGTCCTGGACGAGGTGTCCGAGCGTCGCCGGTTCCGGCACGAGGTCGGCCTTGGTGAGCACCACCACGGGCTGCGCCCCGGACTCCCAGGCGAGGGCGAGGAAGCGTTCGATGCGGCCGAGGTCGAGTTCCACGCCGGCGGAGACGGCGACGACGGCGTGGTCGACGTTGGCGGCGAGGATCTGCCCCTCGGATCGCTTGGAGGAGGTGGACCGCACGAAGGCGGTGCGGCGCGGCAGGTACGCGCGTACGTAACGGGGGGTGCCGCCGGGTTCGACGACGGCCCAGTCGCCGGTGCACAGGACCCGCATCGGGTCGTGCGGGGTGACGAAGGCGGTGTCGGCGCGGACGGTGCCGTCGGCGGTGACGACGTCGCACTGGCCGCGGTCGACGCGGACGACCCGGCCGGGCAGCAGCCCTTCGGCGGTGTACGGCGCGAACGCGTCGGCCCAGTCCTCGTCCCAGCCGTAGGGAGCGAGAGCGGAGAAAGCGGTGAAGGTGGAGAAGGAAGCGGAGCTGGCGCTCAAGGGGTGACCCTTCGCAAGGGGCGGCCCCGGCAGGCGCGCGCGATCGGCGCGGCGGGTTCGGTCAGCCGGTGGCCACGGAGGTGGACGTGATGGATTCCTGGATGCGGGCAGCGCCCGTCGCAACGACAGCCATCGGTCGACACCTCCTCGTCCTCACACCTGCGGTGGCGGTGACCGGGAGGCCACCGCTCGGATGGCTCTCACCTTAGGGAAGGCGGGACACGGGGCGCCACTGTTTTTTTCCTCCGGTCGCGTGCGGGCTCCTCACCGCCGGCCGCGCGCGGCTCCTCCGGTTGCGCGTGGCGCCGTGCGTGGCGACGCTGAGCCGGGCGCACGTGCGGGAGGTGACGTGACCGTGGCAGACGGAACGGGCGCGCCGGGCGGGCCGGGTCGCCGCCGCTTCCTCGGCCTGTGCGCCGGTGCGGGCCTCGGCGCCGCCGCGTGCACGGCGTGGCCGGGCGGGCCCCACTCCGCCGCCCCGCACACCGGCCGGCACCGGCCCGAGGCGGAACAGGACGCTCCGGGCACCGCCGACTGGCGGCTGGGCGCGACGGGACCGCAGGACGCCGTGGCCGGCTACACCGACCGGGTGAGCGTGACACCCGGCGAGGAGTTCGCGCTGCACGTGTCGACGACCGCCCCGTCGTTCCGGGTCGCCGCGTTCCGGGTCGGCTGGTACGGCGGACGGCAGGCCCGGCTGATCTGGGCGTCGGACCGCATACCCGGTCGTGCCCGGCCCGCGCCGCGGCTGCTGCCGAAGACCCGTACCGTGCACGCCGACTGGCCGGCCACCCTCACCGTGCACACCGGGGGCTGGCCGGAGGGGGCGTATCTGCTGCGGCTGGAGTCGGAGAGCGGATACCGGCGTTACGTCCCGCTGGTCGTGCGCTCCGCCGAGGGCGCGGGCCGCACGGTCCTGCTGCACGCCCCGGCCACCTGGCAGGCGTACAACCAGTGGGGCGGCAGCAGCCTGTACGCCGGGCCGCTCGGGGACTACGCGTCCCGCTCCCTCGCGGTGACCTTCGACCGCCCGTACGACGGCAGCGGCGCGGAGAAGTTCCTGGTGTACGAGCGGGCGCTGGTGGTGCTGGCCGAGCGGCTCGGCATTCCCCTGGCGTACACCACCGGCATCGACGTGCACCGCGACCCCTCGGTGCTGCGCGGTGCGCACGCCGTGGTGTGCTTGGGGCACGACGAGTACTGGACGCCGGAGCAGCGCGACCACGTCACCGCCGCCCGGGACGCGGGCACCAACGTCGCGTTCCTCGGCGCCAACACCTGCTTCCGCCGGGTCCGCCTGGAGCCCGGCGCGGCGGCGGACGCACGCACGGTGGTCTGCTACAAGAGCGCCTTCCGCGCCGACCCCTGCTACGGCTCCCGCCCCGCCCAGGTCACCACCGACTTCCGGCTGCCGCCCGCGCCCGACCCCGAGTCGTCGCTGACCGGGGTGCTCTACGAGGGCTTCCCGGCCGACGCGCCCTACGTCGTCCACGCGGCCGACCACTGGCTGTACGACGGCACGGGGGTGCGCCCCGGGGAGGGTTTCCCGCATCTCGTCGGCGTGGAGTACGACCGGGTGCCCGAGGACTCCCCGACTCCGGGTCCTCTGGAGATCATCGCTCATTCGCCGCTGGTGTGCCACGGCCGGGCGAGCCACAGCGACTCGGCGTACTACACGGTGGCGAGCGGGGCGGGGGTGTTCGCGACCGGCACGATGCGCTGGGTGGAGGGCCTGGTGGCGGGCACCGGCGAACTCGGGCACGACCACGGCATGGACGGCCGTACCCGCGCCTTCGTCACGCGCACCACCGAGAACCTGCTGCGCGCGTTCGCCGAGGGGCCGGCCGCCCGCCGCAGGCCGCCGCCGCGCCCCGACACCACCGCGGTGTACGGCGCGTGAGCGCGGCCGGCGGCGGCCGGGTCCGTCAGCTCACCGGGGCCGCGTCCTGCGCCGGGAGGCTGTCCATGAAGGAGGAGACGGAGAAGACGGCGCGGCCGGGGCCGGGCGGGCCGTAACCGGGGGGCGAGGAGAGGCCGAAGTCCTCCATGGTCTGCCGGTAGGCCTGGAGCAGCCGGATGTGGTACTCCAGCGGCGCGCCCTGCGGGTTGGCCTTGCCGAGCGGTGTGGTGGGCTCGGGGCACCAGGTGGTGAAGCGGGGCGTGATGCCGTGCGACATGAAGAAGCGCAGGCCCTCGGTGGTGGAGGCGATGGCCTCGTCGACCGTCTTGAAGCCGAAGGGCTCGGCCATCTCCACGCCCGCGACGAAGTTCGGGATGACGTTGCGCGCGCCGAAGATCTCGGCGGAGTCGAGGATCCGCTTGTGCCACTCGTCACGGCCGACGTACCGCTCCTTGCCGGGGCAGTACATCTTGAACAGGTACTCGTCCCACACCTCGTAGTTGGGGTGGTAGATCTGCACGCCGTAGTCCTTGAACCGCTGCACGTCCGCCTTGGGCAGCGCCTGGGCGACGACCTTGCCGATCCAGCGGCCGGGGAAGCGCTCCTCGATGGCCTTGGCGTAGTGGCCGTAGAAGTCGGCCTCGTCGCGTCCCGAGACGGTCTTGGTGATCGCGCCGCCGGTCAGCGTGTAGGCGGTGGACGCCTTCTGCGTGTCGTAGCGGTCGATGATCTCCAGGGCCTCGAGGACCTCCTCGACGTCCTTCACGCCGGTGTAGGGCCGGCCGGCGGCCTTGTGCTGACGCCAGTTGTGGTTGATGTCGCAGTACTGGCACTCCTCCTTGGCGCCGAAGTACTGGCAGACCCGGAAGACGGTGAGGTAGATCAGGTAGCCCCACTGGATGGTGGGGGCCACCTCCATGACCGACTTCCCGTTGGACAGCTTGTGCCGGTAGTACTCCGGCATCGGCGGCACACCGACGTCGGCGATGCGCTTGCCGTCGAGGTAGAGGCCGAGCATCCCGTCCTCGGCGGCGGCGACCCGGTAGGGCGAGGCGGGGTTGACCCGGACGGAGACGACCGTGCGGCGCAGGTCGTAGGGTCCGCCGGTGAGGATGATCTCCTCCGGCGGCCGGCGCAGCGCGGCCTCACCCAGCTCCGGCAGCGTGCCGTGGTCGAAGGAGAAGATGAAGTACGACTTCGGCTTCACCTCACCGCTCTCGTTGTCGCTCAGCGCCGACGGGTCGAAGGCGACACCGCCGCGCAGCAGGTCCTCCTTGAAAACGGCTTCCCGCGGCACCTGCGGAAACCGCTCCATCAGATCCTCGACCAGCCCGGTACGGCTGCCCATGCGACTCTCCTCCCGGTTCAGGCGTACGACTCCTCACGGTATGCCCTGCCTCCGGCATCAGCCGTGGCGGGTCCCCTCACGCCGCGCGATGTGTGCCGGCACGGGGGTGTCCGGGGGCAGCAGCGGGTCGGGGACGGGGGCGCCCCAGACCTGGGTGAGGGGCAGGGTTCCGGCCCACAGGCCGAGCTCGGCGTCGGGGCCGCCGCCGTCGTCGGGCGCGCCGGTGCGGATCTTGACGGAGGCCTCCTCCAGGGAGACGGCGAGCAGGGTGGTGGCGGCCAGCTCCTTGCGGCTGGGGCGGCGCGCGTAGGACCACTGGCCCGGCGTCGCGTGCTCGGTGAGCCGGCGCAGGCCCTCCAGCTTCTCCTCGGGGTCGGTGACGGTGCGGGCCTCGCCGTGGATCACGGCGCTGCGATAGTTGACGCCATGCTCGAAGACGGACCGGGCGAGGACCAGACCGTCCACGTGGGTGACGGTGACGCACACGGGCGTGGAGCCGGCGAGGCTGCGGCTGGCGACGGAGCCGTGGACGTACAGCCACCGCTCGTCGCGACCGTAGACGGTCGGCACGACGAGGGGCCGTTCGCCGGTCACCACGCCCAGGTGGCAGACGAACCCGGCGTCCAGGATCGCGTCGAGATCCGCCCGGGCCAGACTGCCCTGCTCCCGCAGGCGGCGGTGACGGGTGCGATCGGTCAGCGGCAGGGCGGCGGGGAGTGGCTGTGGCGTCATACGGGAAAACCTACCGAATACGCACTGCCGAAGCGATGCGCACGATGAAATCAGCAGTCTTCTAGTCCATACACAACGGAATCAGTAGATGCGGAGGGGCGCCTCGATGGCCGAGAGCGTGACGAACTGGGCGGGCAACATCACGTACACCGCCAAGGAGCTGCACCGGCCGCGCTCGCTCGACGCGCTGCGCGCGGTCGTGGCGGGCGGCGAGCGGGTGCGGGTGCTGGGCAGCGGGCACTCCTTCAACGCCCTCGCCGACCCCGGCGCCGAGGGCGTCCTGCTCTCGCTCGACGCACTGCCGGCCGAGGTCGACGTCGACACGGCGGCGCGCACCGTGCGGGTGGGCGGCGGCGTGCGCTACGCCGAGCTGGCCCGCCGGGTGCACGCCCACGGGCTGGCCCTGGCGAACATGGCCTCCCTGCCGCACATCTCGGTGGCCGGATCGGTGGCGACCGGCACCCACGGCTCCGGCGTCGGCAACGGGCCGCTCGCCGACGCCGTACGGGAGGTGGAGATCGTCACGGCGGACGGCTCCACCGTCGTCATCGCCCGGGGCGACGAGCGGTTCGGCGGCGCGGTCACCTCGCTGGGCGCGCTCGGTGTCGTCACCGCGCTCACCCTCGACCTGGATCCGGCCTTCGAGGTCGAGCAGCATCTGTACACGGAACTGCCGCTGGAAGGACTGGACTTCGAGACGGTGGCGGCCTCGGCCTACAGCGTCAGTCTGTTCACCGACTGGCGGGCGCCGGGCTTCACCCAGGTCTGGCGCAAGCGGCGCACCGACCAGCCGCTGCCGGACTTCCCGTGGGCCGTGCCCGCCAAGGTGGCGCTGCACCCGGTGCCGGGGATGCCGGCGCGCAACTGCACCGCTCAGTTCGGCGTGCCCGGGCCCTGGCACGAGCGACTGCCGCACTTCCGGGCGGAGTTCACCCCGAGCAGCGGGGCGGAACTGCAGAGCGAGTACCTGCTGCCGCGCGAGCACGCTCTCGGCGCACTGCAAGCGATCGACGGCATCCGGGACACGGTTGCGGCCGTCCTGCAGATCTGCGAGGTGCGCACGGTCGCGGCGGACGCGCAGTGGCTCAGCCCGTCCAGCGGGCGGGACAGTGTGGCGGTGCACTTCACCTGGGTGGCGGACACGCCGGCGGTCCTCGCGGTGCTCGGCCGGCTGGAGGAGGTCCTGGAGCCCTTCGCGCCCCGGCCGCACTGGGGGAAGGTGTTCACCACCCCGGTCCCGGCGCTGCGCGAGAGCTACCCCCGGCTCGCCGACTTCCGCGCGCTCGCGCGGGAGCTGGACCCGGCGGGCACGTTCACCAACGCGTTCGTGAGGGAACTCCTCGCGGAGTGAGCGTGAGGCCCGGGCTCTTCCCCCGGCCCCCGGGACTCTCGCGACCGCTTTCCGACCTCGCCCCGTCCGGAGACCGATCACCTTGCGCACGACCACTGCCGAGTACCTCGAGAACGTCTCCCCCGGCGACGGCTTGCTGCCGCCGCGCACCTGGTACGCCGCCTCGGACGCGGCGCGGCTGTCGCTGAACGGCACGTGGCGGTTCCGGCTGTCGGAAACGGCCGACGCCGAGGACGACGCGTTCGCGGAGCCCGGCTACGACGCCGGTGACTGGACGGACGTCACGGTCCCCGGGCACTGGGTGCTTCAGGGCCACGGCGCGCCCGCCTACACCAACCACGTCTACCCGTTCCCGGTCGACCCGCCCCGCGTTCCCTCCGAGAACCCGACCGGCGACCATCTGCGCGTCTTCGACCTGCCCGCCGACTGGCCGGCCGGCGGCGGCGCCGTGCTGCGCTTCGACGGGGTGGAGTCCTGCGCCCGGGTGTGGCTCAACGGCACGGACCTCGGAACCTTTAAGGGCTCACGGCTGCCGCACGAGTTCGCGGTCGGGCAGCTGCTGCGGCCGAGCGGCAACGTGCTCGCCGTCCGCGTGCACCAGTGGTCGGCGGGCTCCTACCTGGAGGACCAGGACCAGTGGTGGCTGCCGGGCATCTTCCGGGACGTGACCCTGCTGCACCGCCCGCCGGGCTGCGCCGCGGACTTCTTCGTCCACGCCTCCTACGACCATGCCGGCGGCCGGGGCACGCTGCGCGTCGACTCCGACACCGACGGCCGGGTCACGGTGCCGGAACTGGGCGTCGACATCGCCACCGGCGAGTCGGTGACCGTCCCGGTCCAGCCGTGGTCGGCGGAGACACCGCGCCTCTACGACGGGGTGCTGGCGACTGCGGGCGAGCGGGTCGCGCTGCGCATCGGCTTCCGCACGGTGGAGCTGCGCGACGGCCTGATCCGCGTCAACGGGCGACCGGTGCTCTTCAAGGGCGTCAACCGGCACGAGTGGCACCCGGTCAAGGGCCGCGCGCTCGACGTGGCCACGATGCGGGAGGACGTGCTGCTGATGAAGCGGCACAACGTCAACGCGGTGCGCACCTCCCACTATCCGCCCCACCCGGCCTTCCTGGACCTGTGCGACGAGCTGGGGCTGTGGGTGATCGACGAGTGCGACCTGGAGACGCACGGCTTCACCCACCAGAACTGGCGGGGCAACCCCGTCGACGACGACCGCTGGACGCCGGCCCTGCTGGACCGCGCGGCCCGCATGGTCGAACGGGACAAGAACCATCCGTCCGTCGTGCTGTGGTCGCTGGGCAACGAGGCCGGGACCGGACGCGGCCTGACCGCGATGGCCGAGTGGATCCGGGGCCGTGACGCCTCCCGTCTGCTGCACTACGAGGGCGACCGCAGCTGCCGCGACACGGACGTCCACTCGCGGATGTACGCCTCCCACGAGGAGGTCGAGCGGATCGGCCGCGGCCTGGACGGCGGTCCCGGCAAGCGGCGCTCGCTGCCCTTCATCCAGTGCGAGTACGCCCACGCCATGGGCAACGGGCCGGGTGGACTGGCCGACTACCAGCGGCTGTTCGAGCGGTACGAGCGGCTGCAGGGCGGTTTCGTCTGGGAGTGGATCGACCACGGCATCGCCCATCCCGGGCTGGGTTACGCCTACGGCGGTGACTTCGGCGAGGAGCTGCACGACGGCAACTTCGTCTGTGACGGGCTGCTGTTCCCCGACCGGCGGCCCTCACCCGGCCTGGCGGAGTTCAAGAAGGTCGTCGAGCCGGTCGCCGTCGAGGGCGGCCCGGACGGTGCCGGCGTGCGGGTGACGAACAAGCAGGACTTCGCCGACCTGTCCGCGCTGGCCTTCACCTGGTCGTACGAGGTGGACGGGGAGAGCGTCGCGCGGGGCCCGCTCACCGTCCCGGCCCTGGCGCCCGGCGAGTTCGCCGACGTGAGGCTGCCCGAGCCGCCCGGGACGCGGCGCCCCGGCGCCGAGACGCAGTGGACGGTGCGCGCACGGCTGGCGGCGGACATGGCGTGGGCGCCGCGGGGGCACGAGGTGGCCTGGGGGCAGTGGACGGTGTCACGGCGCCCGGTGCCGCACGTCGCCGCGTCGTCCCGCCCGGTGCCGGGCGGCGGCCGGATCAGGCTCGGGCCCGGCGTCTTCGACGCCCGCACGGGCGCACTGCTGACGGTCGGCGAGGTGGCCGTGGAGGGGCTGCGGCTGGACGTGTGGCGGGCGCCGACCGACAACGACAACGGCGCCTCCTGGCAGGACCGGGTCCGCCACGGCCCGCTGTGGCGCACGCTCGGCCTGCACCGCATGCGGCACCGCCTCGACGCGGTGGAGGCGGCGGACGACGCGCTGACCGTGCGCACCCGGGTGGCGCCGGCCGGGCGGGACCTGGGACTGCGCACGGTGTACCGGTGGACGTCGGACGGGGACCGGCTGAAGCTGACGGTGTCCGTGGGCCCGGAGGGCGACTGGACGGTGCCGCTGCCTCGGCTCGGGATCCGCTTCGCCCTGGCGGCGGCCGACGAGGTGCGCTGGTTCGGCGGCGGACCGGGTGAGGCGTACCCGGACACCCGGGAGGCGTCCCTGATCGGGCGGTGGCGGTCGACGGTGGACGCGCTGCAGACGCCGTACGTGCGGCCGCAGGAGAACGGCGCCCGCGCCGACGTGCGGTGGGCGGAGCTGGGCGGGCTGCGCGTCGAGGGCGACCCGGAGTTCTGGCTGACCGCGCGGCGCTGGACGACGGAGCAGCTGGACGCGGCGACCCACCGCACCGGCCTCACGCCGGGCGACAGGGTCTGGGTGAACCTCGACCACGGCCAGCACGGCATCGGTTCCCAGTCCTGCGGCCCGGGCCCGCTCCCGCAGTACGTCCTGCACGCCGGGCCGGCCGAGTTCGCGTTCGTCTTCTCCCCGGCCGCCTGACGCGACCTCGCTGAAGGGTTCCCGCGGTCCCGGCCATGCGCGAACCGGCCCTCGGGGCCTGACCGGCCCGTGTCCTTCCCGCCCACGACCTTCTTGGACTAGGCTGCTACCTAGAGCCCCTAGGA
The DNA here is from genome assembly GCF_040637635.1 of Streptomyces sp. NPDC028635. Lineage (NCBI taxonomy): Bacteria > Bacillati > Actinomycetota > Actinomycetes > Kitasatosporales > Streptomycetaceae > Streptomyces > Streptomyces sp. NPDC028635. The sequence goes on from NZ_JBEZWX010000004.1 coordinate 11,838, forward strand.
AATGGAAGGTGCCCCATGGCGCGTGCCGGTCTCACGGCCGACCGTCTCGTCGCGGCGGCGGCGGAACTCGCCGACGAGGCGGGGTTCGACAACGTCACGCTGTCCGCGCTGGCGCGGCGCTTCGGGGTGAAGGACGCGAGCCTGTACTCGCACGTCCGCAACCTTCAGGACCTGCGCACCCGCCTCGCCCTGCTGGCCGGCGGCGAGATGATCGACGAGATCGCCGCCGCGGTGGCGGGCCGGGCCGGCAAGGACGCGCTGGCCGCCTTCGCCGGCGCCTACCGCGCGTACGCCCTGGCCCACCCGGGACGCTACGCCGCCACCCAGATCCGCCTCGACCAGGCCCTGGTCACCGACTCCCCCGCCCTGCGCCGCACCGCGGAGATCACCTACGGCATGCTGCGCGCCTACGGCCTGAAGGAGCCCGACCTGACGGACGCCGTGCGCCTGCTGCGCAGCACCTTCCACGGTTACTGCGCCCTGGAGGCGGGCGGTGGCTTCGGCGCCCCCAGGGACGTCCAGCGGTCCTGGGAGCGGGCGATCGAGGCGCTGCACGTGGCCCTGGAGAACTGGCCCCGCGAGGAGGGCACCCATGACTGAGCCGTTCCACGACGTGCACGGCAGCGGCCCGGTGCTGCTGGTCCTGCCGGGCGGCGCCGGGCATCCCATGGGGCTGGACGCGCTGACCGGGCGCCTCGCCGAGCGTTTCACCGTCGTCGTCCTCGACCCGCTGGGCCTCGCCCACGGCCGCCTGGGGCAGCCCGTCGCCGAGCAGCGGGTGGCGGACTGGAGCGAGGCGGCGCACCGCGTCCTGGACTCCGTGCTGCCGGCGGACGGGTCGGCGTGCGTCCTCGGGTTCAGCTCCGGCGCCGTCGCCGCCCTCGACCTGCTCGCCCGGCATCCGAGACGGCTGCGGCACGTCGTCGCGCACGAGCCGCCGTGCGTGGCCGCGCTGCCCGACGGGCGCCTGCGGCACGAAGGCTTCCGGGCGGTGTACGACACCTACCGCCGCGCGGGGCTCACCGCCGCCGGTGCCCGGCTGGCCGCGGAGCTGGACGGACGCCCGGCACCGGAGCGGGCACCGGGCCCGCCGCCGGCTCCGGGCGCGGAGTGGGAGAGTCCGATGGGTGTCTTCCTCGCCCGCGTCCTCGTCCCCTTCTCCGGGTACGTACCTCCCGGGCACCTCCCCGCCGGACGCCTCACCCTCGCCGCCGGCACCGCCTCCCGGGGCCAACTGCCGCACCGGACGGCCGCCTTCCTCGCCGAGCGCCACGGCAGCCGGCTCCTGGAACTGCCGGGCGGCCACCTCGGAGCGGCCGAGCACCCGGAGGCGTTCGCGGACGGCGTCGTGGAAGCGCTCGGCACCGCTCACTGAGGCGTCGCCAGGGCGCGGACCGCGTCGTACGACGGTGCCGTGCCATCGGGCGGCCGCCCGGACCGCACCCGGACCGCCGTCCCCACGGCCGCGCCCAGCGCCTGCCGGTACAGCAGCGAGCCGAGGCTGATGCGGCGTACGCCCAGGTCGGCCAGGTGGGCGACGCCGGGGCCGCCCGGCGTGTAGAGGATGTTCAGGGGCACCGGCAGGTGGCGCACCAGCGCGGAGATCGCCCCGGGCTCGCTCAGCCCGGGCACGAAGACCCCGTCGGCGCCCGCCCGCCGGTAGAGGTCGCAGCGGCGCAGGGTCTCGGCGAGGTCGCCGTCGCCGAGCCAGTACGTGTCGGTGCGGGCGTTGACGAAGAGGCCGGGCACGGCGGCCTTGACCGCGGCGATCTTCTCGGCGTGCAGGGCGGCGGGCCCCGGCCCGTCCTCCAGGTTGACCCCGACGGCTCCCGACGCCCACAGGCGGCGGGCCAGTTCCGCGACGCCGCCGGGGTCGTCGCTGAAGCCGCCCTCGGCGTCCACGGTCAGCAGGAAGGGGCCCGGGCCGAGGACGAGCGCCAGCCGCAGGGTCTCCTCGCGGATCGCCGCCGCCGCGTCGGGCCTGCCCGCGGCCGCGGCGACTCCCAGACTGGTCGTGCCGATCGCCCGGAACCCCTCCCCGGCGAGGGCGTGGGCACTGGCGTGGTCCCAGGCGCAGGGCAGCAGCAACGGCTCGCCCGTGCGGTGCAGCGCGGCGAAGGCGGTCACCCGAGATCACCCACCGCGTCCGCGTAGTACGCCGACTCGGCCACGTGCAGGGCGAGTTCGCGGAAGCTCCAGCCGTCGCCGGGCGAGTGGTCGAGCCGGTCGTCGGTGAGCGCGTCCAGCCGCACGGCCCACAGGCGGGCGAGCCGGGTGAGCCGGCTGCGGGCCTCGTCCAGGTCCTCGCGGGTGAACGGGGCGAGGTCGGCCGGCGTGGTGACGGCGGAGGCGTGCCAGTGGTCGGGCAGCGGCTGCTCACCGGCCGACCTGGCCTCCAACTCGGCGAGGTGGTCGATCAGATGGTCGGCGACCCGGCGGATCGCCTTGTGCGGGGTGTACACCCGGCCGTCGGCCCGCGCGGGCGTGCCGTCCCAGGCGGTCCAGCCGGCGGCGAGCGCGAGCACGTGGTCGACCATGCCGGTGACGGCCTGGGCGGGGGCGCTGGGGGTGTGGTCGGTGCGTCGGTCCATACCGGCACGCTAGGCGCGCAACGCTTCGGCACCGGCCGAAGCGTCCCCGCGCACCCGCGTGGGCGGGCCGCTCAGCCGCCCGCCGCGCGCTCCGCGGCACTGCGCTCCACGCAGAACTCGTTGCCCTCTGGGTCGGCGAGGACGGCCCAGCCGGTGCCGTCCGGGTTGCGGCGGTCGGCGACGGGGGTGGCGCCGAGGGCGAGCAGCCGCTCGACCTCCTCGTCGCGTGTGCGGTCCTGCGGCTGGAGGTCGAAGTGCAGCCGGTTCTTGAGCGTCTTCGCTTCCGGCACGGTGACGAACAGCAGGCCGGCGCCCTCGATGAGCACCTCCGGGTCCCCCGGCTCGTCGTCCTCGTGCACGGGCAGACCCAGCACCTCGGACCAGAAGAGGGCGAGCCGGTAGGCGTCGGTGGAATCGATCGTGGTGTGGTGGATGGCAGAGGTCACGGCGCGATTGTCGGGGAGGGCGAGGCGCTCCGACAACGGAAATACCCGTGCCGCGGGGCGGGTTCCGACCGGGGTCCGACCGGGGCGACAACCACTCCCTCGCCCGCGGCCGCCCCGGCGAGCGCCCGGCGCACGGACCCGGCCGGTGCGACGCGCTGCGGACCGGCGTCGTCGGCGGTTCGGGGACGACGCGGTTCCTCGGCGCGGGCGTTCCGGTCGACGGGATCGGTCCGCCGACCCGAGGGCCGCGCGCGGTGTCGCGCGAGGAGGGCGGCGGGTTAGCGTCGGGGCATGAGCAGCGACGCCCCTCATCTTCTCGCCGACACCCCTCCGCCTCTCGCCGATGCCCTCGCCGCCGGGGCGGTGGTCCTCGACGGCGGGATGTCCAACCAGCTGGAGGCCGCCGGGCACGATCTGAGCGACGAGCTGTGGTCGGCGCGGCTGCTCGCGGAGCGGCCGGAGGCGATCACCGAGGCACACCTCGCCTACTTCGAGGCGGGTGCCGACGTGTCGATCACGGCGAGCTACCAGGCCACGTTCGAGGGCTTCGCGGGGCGCGGGATCGGCCGGGCGGAGGCGGCCCGCCTGATCGGACTGAGCGTGGAACTGGCCCGCCGGGCGCGGGCGCGGGCCCGTGGCACGGGGGTGACGCGGCCGCTGTGGGTGGCCGCGTCCGTCGGCCCGTACGGGGCGATGCTCGCCGACGGCTCCGAGTACCGGGGGCGTTACGGGCTGACGGTGGCGGAGCTGGAGCGTTTCCACCGCCCCCGGCTGGAGGCGCTGGCCGCGGCCGGGCCCGACGTGTTCGCGCTGGAGACGGTCCCCGACACCGACGAGGCGGCGGCGCTGCTGCGGGCGGTGCGGGGGCTCGGGGTGCCGGCGTGGCTGTCGTACACGGTCGACGGGGACCGCACCCGGGCCGGGCAGCCGCTGGAGGACGCCTTCGCGCTCGCCGCCGGGGCGGAGGAGGTGATCGCGGTCGGCGTCAACTGCTGTGCGCCGCAGGACGTGGCCGCCGCCGTCGCCACCGCGGCGCGGGTCACCGGCAAGCCGGTCGTGGTCTACCCCAACAGCGGGGAGCGGTGGGACGCCGAGGCGCGCGCCTGGGACGGCCGCTCCACCTTCGCGCCCGAGCTGGTGCGGGGCTGGCAGGAGGCGGGGGCCCGCCTGATCGGCGGCTGCTGCCGGGTGGGTCCGGAGGCGATCGGGGCGATCGCCGGCACGCTCGCGCGGTGACGGGCGGCGGCCGGGAGGCTCGCCCGCCCGCGCGAGGGCCGTCTCAGCGGCGCCGCAGGGCCGACGCGCGGCGCAGACGGCGGACGGCGGAGCGGAGTTCCACGGTCCGGGTGGCCGCCGGGCCGGCCGCAGGGGGTGTCCCGGCGACGGCCGCGGCCGCCTGCGCGGCGGCGTCCAGGCGCCACAGCCCGAGTTCCCGGTCGCGCGGCCCGCGGGCGGTGTACGGGTCGCGCAGGACGTCCGGACGGCCCTCCTCGCGCGCCTGCGCCAGGTCGCCGAAGATCCGCACCGGATGCGAGAGGTCCCACGGCTCCCAGCCGGGGTCACCGTCGGCGACGAAGCGCACCCAGGCGCGGTGCATCTGGTCGGCCAGCTCCTGCGGCCCGCCCTCACCGGCCAGTTTCACCGACTCCGGGACGTCGCCGGTGCTGAAGACGAAGCCCAGTTCCAGGGCGTGGCAGGCGCCGAGGCCGGGCAGCAGCGACGGCCAGGCGAACTCGTAGACGTACGACGAGCCGGGGCGGGCGTCGGCCAGGCGGTGCAGCGGGATGCGCAGCAGGTGGTCGGTGACGAGCTGGCCGACGATCTCCGCCGGACCGGCCTCGGGGTGCAGGGCGCGGTAGCCGCGCACGACCTCGTGGCCGCAGTGGCAGCGGGCCATGGCCCCGGCGAGGGCGACCGGGCCGAGCCGGTCGACGCGTTCGACGAGACCGCCGGGGACCAGCCACAGCCGGTACTCGTCGCGGGTCCAGCCCATGAGCAGCTCGGCGCCGGACGCGGCGTCACCGTCGATCAGGGCCCGCAGCGGGTCGCGGGGCACCAGGTCGCCGTCGACGACGATGCCGAACGACGGGCCGCCCAGCACCGGGCTGCTCAGCCGCCCGACCTCGGCCTGGGTGCGCAGCAGCAGTTCGGGGTCGACGGCGGCGAACGCCTCGGCGGTGGCGGGCACTTTGAGCCGGGCCGCCATCCGGCGCACCATGCGCCGCACCTTGTCCCGGTCGGCGGACTCCGGTGGTCCGCTCTGCAGCACCGCCCGCCGGAACAGGCCCTGGGCCTGCGGGGCGGCGATCAGCGCGCCCATGCTGATGGCCCCGGCGGACTGGCCGGCCAGGGTGACGCGGTCCGGGTCGCCGCCGAACGCCGCGATCGCCGCGCGCACCCAGTGCAGGGCGGCGAGCTGGTCGCGCAGGCCGGGGTTGGCGGGGGCGTCCGGGAACAGGCCGTAGCCCTCCACGCCCAGCCGGTAGTTCACGGACACGAGCACCACGCCGTCGCGGGCGAAGGGGCGGCCGTCGTAGACGGGCACGCCCGAGGAGCCGCGGGTCAGTGCGCCGCCGTGGAACCACACCAGCACCGGCAGCCGGGCCGCGGGGTCCGGATCGGGGGTCCAGACGTTGAGGTTGAGGCAGTCCTCACCCGGCACGACGGGGTCGGACAGGTACTTCTCGAAAGCCTCCGAGTACGGCGGTTTCGGCGGCGTCGGCCCGAAGGCGCCGGCGTCCCGCACCCCGTCCCACGGCTCGGGCGGGGCGGGCGGCCGGAAGCGGCGCGATCCGAAGGGGGGTGCCGCGTACGGGATGCCGCGGAAGACGGCGATGCCGTGCTCGTACCGGCCGCGTATCCGCCCGTGGGGAGTCGCGACCACCGGGTCCGTCCGGTCTGCCGTCATACGCCCACCAGCCCTTCGCCGCGTTCGTGCTCCGGTCTCACCAGAGCACCACAGCCGCGCGCGGTATTCCGGTGCTGGGGGGTGGCATTGGGCTGTTCGGCGTACGCCGCCTTTCGAAAGGGGCGGCCCGCGCGGGTCGGCGGCTGTCGGCGTCTTCACCGTCGCGGGGCCGTCCCCCTAGGATAGCAAGCGCTTTCTGTGCAGGGGTGCCGTGCCGAAGCCTTTCGATACGGCACCGGGTCGCGCAGAACGGACTTCCGATGGCCCTCGGGCGGGCCGGAGAGGTGGTTCCCGATGGTCCGTACGGGGAGTGCGAGCGGGGCGGGCGGGCCGACCCTGGCCGTCGTCGCCCGGGAGACGGGCGTGTCGGTTCCGACGGTGTCCAAGGTGGTCAACGGCCGGCAGGACGTGGCGCCGGAGACCCGTCTCCGGGTCACCGAGGCACTGGACCGGCTCGGTTACGTCCGCAGACCCCGCTTCGACGCCGTACGGCCGCCGCGCCTGGTCGATCTGGTGGTGCACTCGCTGGACGGGTCCCGGTCCGGCGCCGTCCTGCACGGTGTGGAGCGGGCGGCTCACGACGCCGGCCTGGACGTCGTCGTCTCCGCCGAGCAGGCCGGCGGGAACGCGGGCCGTCCGCGGCGCGGCTGGCCCGACCGGCTCGGTGCGCGCGGTACGGCCGGAGTGCTGTTCCACCTGGCGGAGTTGACGGAACCGCAGCAGGCGTGGCTGGAGCGGCGCCGTGTCCCGTTCGTGATGGTCGACCCGGCGGTGGAGCCACGGCCGGGCGTGGTGTCGGTGGGCGCGGCGAACTGGCAGGGCGGGGTGACGGCGACCGAGCATCTGCTGGGGCTCGGCCATCGGCGCATCGCCGTGATCGCCGGGCAGCGGCAGACGACGGCGAGCGGTGCGCGGGTGGCCGGTTACCGCTCGGCGCTGTCGGCGGCGGGGGTGCGCCACCGCCCCGAGTACGTGCGCCATGCCGGTGCCGAGGAGGCGTGCGTGCGCCATGCCGGTGCCGAGGAGGCGTGCGTGCGCCATGCCGGTGCCGAGGAGGCGTGCGTGCGCCATGCCGGTGCCGAGGAGGCGGCGGTTCGGCGCCGGGTGCGGGAACTGCTGGCGTTGCCCGAGCCGCCCACGGCTGTGTTCGTGTGCTCCGACCGGATGGCGCTCGGGGTCTGCGAGGCGCTCACCGAGCGGGGGTTGAGCGTGCCGGACGACGTCAGCGTCGTCGGCTTCGACGACGCCCCCGAGGCCCGCTGGAGCGCCCCGGCGCTGACGACGGTGCGGCAGCCGCTGGCGGAGATGGCGGCGACGGCGCTCGGCCTGCTGGTACGGATGATGGACGGCGACCGCCCGGACTGCACCCGCACGGAACTGTCGACGCGGCTGATACGGCGCGCGAGCACGGCGCCCCCGAAGGACAGCTGAACGGCCCGGCGCCGGTGTTGGGCCCGGCCGGGGGCGGGGGGCGGCCGGGGGCGGGGGGGCGGCCGGGGGCGGGGGGCGGCCCAAGGTCGCGTGAGCGTCGACGGACCGCGGGGCGCGCGGCGTCGCGTGTACGACCTCGTCCAAGTGGCGCGGCGTGAAGTACGCGACCGTCGGCCGAGTCGCGCGGCTTTGTGTGGCGCGCCGGGTGTGCCGTGGGCGCGGCCGGATCGCGGGCCGGGCCGGCGCCGGTGGGTTCCGGCGCCGGCCCGGGGGCGTTCCCGATGTTCAGTGCCTGCCGGTCGCCGCGACGAGGGCCTGCATCAGGTCCACGGCGCTGCCGTCGTGGTCACTGCCCGCGGTGCCGCTGCCGGTCTGGAGGTTGGCAGTGCGGTCCACTTCCAGGACGGAGTCCGCCTGGGAGTTGTCGATCACGGTGACGAGGCTGCCGTGCGCCGCCGCGGGGACCGCCGAGGCGCCGAGCAGCGCCACCGCCAGGGCCGCGGCCGTACGCAGCCGCACCGGGACCGGACGGACGCCGGTCACGCCGGGACGCCCTCGGACTCGGCCTGCGCGATGGCCGCCTCCGCCTCGGCGACGGCCTCCTGTTCGGCCGTGGGCGCCGTACGCAGCCGGGCGATGTTGCGCTCCAGCAGCCGGGTGGCCGCCTTGACGCCGACACCGCTCGCGGCGTCGACTTCGGGCAGCCGGCCGTCGGCCTCCTTGAGCCCGGCGAGCGCGGAGTTGATCGCCTCGTGCGCGGCGAACAGACACGGCGTGCTGTAGATGGCGACGTCGACACCCAGGCCGGACAGCTCGCTCAGGGACAGCCGGGGCGACTTGCCGCCGGCGATCTGGTTGAACAGCAGCGGCTTGCCGCCGACCACCTCGCGGATGCGGCGGATCCACTCCACGCTGCGCACCCCGTCGACGAGGACCACGTCGGCGTCGGTGGCGGCGAGCCGCTCGGCGCGGTGCAGGATGTCGTCCTCGTCGGTGGCGTCGGTGCGGGCCACCACGACCAGGTCGCGGCGCGTCTTGAGCACCTGTTCCAGCTTGTCGAGGTACTCGTCCAGCGGCAGCACCTGCTTGCCGTCGGCGTGACCGCAGCGGCGGGGCCGCTTCTGGTCCTCCAGGATGACCCCGGAGGCACCGATGCGCTCGAGGCCCTCGACGACGTGACAGGCGACCTCGGGGTCGACGTAACCGTCGTCGATGTCGACGAGCAGGTGGTGGTGCGGGAAGGCGCCCCGCAGCCGCTGCACGAACGCCACCATGTCGGGCCACGCGATGAAGCCGATGTCCGGCAGGCCGTAGTAGGACGCGGCGAAGCCGAACCCGGAGACGAACATCCCGTCGTAGTGCCGGGCGGCGATCGAGGCGGAGTACATGTCGTACACGCCGATCAGCGGGGTCGTCCCGGGTGCGGCGATCTGCTCGCGCAGCTTGTTCCCGTAAGTCAACGTTCAGCTCCTTGGATGGGGTTGAACTCATTGCGCCCGAAAGGCGGCCGCGGGGACCACGGACGCCCTTTACCAAGACAAAAGGATCTCTATACCGAGCGCCGACCGTCTTGTTGGAAGCGCTTTACTCACCCCAATGGCGGAACCGGTTCACCGGAGAAACGTCACTGGAGGGGCCGCCCGCCGGCCGGTCAGGGGGCCGCGACCGCGGCGCCCCCGGCCCCCGGCGCCGCCTGCGCGGGACGCTCGACCCGGCACACGAGGGCGTCGTTCACGACGTCGGCGACGATTCTGTCGCCGGGGTCGGCCTCGTCGGCCAGCAGCAGCGAGGCGATGCGGTTGTCGAGTTCGGCCTGGATGGTGCGGCGCAGCGGGCGGGCGCCGAACTCCGGCTGGTGCCCGTGCGCGACGAGCAGCTTCTTCGCCGCGTCGGTGACCTCCAGGTCCAGGCCCTGGGCGCGCACCCGGCGCCGGCTGGCGTCCAGCAGCAGCTCCACGATCCGGTCCAGGTCGGCCTCGGTGAGGGCGTGGAAGACGACGATGTCGTCGATCCGGTTGAGGAACTCCGGCAGGAACCGGCCGCGCAGGTCCTCCATCAGCTCGTCCTTGATGGCGCCGACGTCGCCGTGGTGGGCGAGGATGCGCTGGGCGCCGATGTTGGACGTCATCACGACGACGGTGTTGCGGAAGTCGACCGTGCGGCCCTGGGCGTCGGTGAGCCGCCCGTCGTCGAGGACCTGCAGCAGGGTGTTGAACACGTCCGGGTGGGCCTTCTCCACCTCGTCGAACAGCAGCACGCTGTACGGCTGGCGGCGCACCTTCTCGGTGAGCTGGCCGGCCTCCTCGTGGCCGACGTATCCGGGCGGGGCGCCCACGAGCCGGGAGACGGTGTGCTTCTCCTGGAACTCGCTCATGTCGAAGCGCACCAGCCGGTTCTCGTCGCCGAACAGCAACTCGGCGAGCGCCTTGGCCAGTTCGGTCTTGCCGACACCGGTCGGGCCGAGGAAGAGGAAGGAGCCGACGGGCCGGTTCGGGTCGCCCATGCCGGCCCGGTTGCGGCGCACCGCCTGGGCGATCGCGGTGACCGCCTCGTCCTGGCCGACGACCCGGGAGTGCAGGGCGTCCTCCAGTTTCAGCAGGCGCTCCTTCTCGGTCTCCGTCAGCTGGGCCACCGGGATGCCGGTGCGCCGGGAGAGGACCTCGGCGATGTCGGCGGCGGTGACCTCCATGACGCCCTCGCGGCGTTCCACCACGCCGGCGATCTCGCCCTCCACCTCGGCGATGCGGTCCTTGAGTTCGGCGGCCTTCTCGAAGTCCTCGGCGGCGACGGCCTGGTCCTTCTCCCGGTTGAGCTTGGCCAGCCGGTCCTCGCGCTCGACGACCTCGGTGGACTTGCCCAGCGAACGCAGCCGCACCCGCGCCCCGGCCTGGTCGAGCAGGTCGATCGCCTTGTCGGGCAGGAAGCGGTCGGTGACGTACCGGTCGGACAGCTCGGCCGCGGCGACGAGCGCGTCGTCGGTGTAACGGACCTGGTGGTGGGCCTCGTAGGAGTCGCGCAGGCCCTCCAGGATCTGCACGGTCTCCTCGACACTGGGCTCGGGCACCATCACCGGCTGGAAGCGGCGCTCCAGCGCGGCGTCCTTCTCCACGTAGCGCCGGTACTCGTCCAGCGTGGTCGCGCCGACGACGTGCAGCTCGCCGCGGGCGAGGGCGGGCTTGAGGATGTTCCCGGCGTCCATCGAGCCCTCGCCGGTGGCGCCGGCGCCGACGACGGTGTGCAGCTCGTCGATGAACAGGATGGTCGACTCGGCGGCGCCCTTGACCTCGTCGATGACGTTCTTCAGCCGTTCCTCGAACTGCCCCCGGTACTGGGCGCCCGCGATCAGCCCGGTCAGGTCGAGTCCGACGACCCGCTTGTCCTTGAGCGTCTGCGGCACGTCACCGGCGACGATGCGCTGCGCGAGGCCCTCCACGATCGCGGTCTTGCCGACGCCGGGCTCGCCGATGAGGACCGGGTTGTTCTTCGAGCGGCGGGAGAGGATCTCCACGGTCTGCTCGATCTCCTCGGCGCGGCCCACGACCGGGTCGAGCTTGCCGGCCTTGGCCTCCTCGGTCAGGTCGCGGCCGTATTCGTCGAGGGTGGGCGTCGCGCTCGCCGGGCGGGCCTCGGGCCGCTCCGGGCGTGCGGCGGTCTCGGCGGCCCGGCGCAGCCCGTCGAGTTCCATGCCGGAGCCGGTGAGCAGCTTGGCCGCCGCCGAGTCCGGTGAGTCCAGCAGCGCACCGAGGATGTGCTCCGGACCGATGTACGACACGCCGGTCGCCTGGGAGCGGGCGTGGGCGCGCAGCAGCACCCGTTTGGCGGCCGGGGTGAGTCCGGGCTGCGCCGAGGGGGTGCCGCTCTCGCCGGGCAGCACGGCGGCGATCTTCTCGGCCAGGGCGTCCGGGTCGAGACCGGCCTGGGTGAGCAGGCCGCGGGCCGGTTCGACCTGGGTGCAGGCCCACAGCAGGTGCTCGGTGTCCAGGTCGGCGCCGCCGTCCTCGGCGGCCTTGCGCGTCGCGCGGCTGATCAGGTCCTGCGCGGACTCGGTCAGCAGCCGCCCGATCGGCACCCGCTGCACCTGGGGCGGGGAGGCCCCCGGGGACATCCCGAAGAACCGGTTCAGGATCTCCGAGAAGGGGTCCTGGCCGCCGAGAGAGCCGCCGAAGGGGGACATCGTCATGATCGCCGTCCGGAACGTGGAGGGGGCAGGGAAAAGGCGGGCAGGAGCCGCGGCGGGGCGAGGCCCGTCGGCGCACCGCGCACACGGGCCGGGCCGGGGCGGCCGCACTCCAGTGGAACAACAGCGCGGCGACCCCGCAACGCGAGGACCGAGCGGCCTCGGGCCCGCCGCCCCGCGCACCGCGAGGCCCCCGGGTGTCGAGGCACGCCCCGCACCGCGAGGCCCCCGGGTGGCGGGGCCGGCCCCCCGCCACCGCACCGCCGAAGGGTGCCGGGGCTCGCCCCACGCGATGCGAGCGCCGGCCGGTGCGCACCCGGCGTACCGGAGTCGCGCGAGCGCCGGGCGGGGCGCACGTCGGGCTCGGCACGCGGACCTGCCTGCCGGGGCTCGGTGGCCGCGTGTGCGTCGGGAGCATCGGGCCGCGACCCGGAGCGGCCGGGCACACCGGCCCGCGCCCTTCGGCGTCGACCGGCTCACCGCACCGGGCACGGTCACCTGGGCGACCACCGCCCGGCCTGGGCGCCGGCGGTGGCGAACGCGTGGACCCGCGGCTACGGCCCCTGGCTGCCGCAGCCGATGAGCCGGCGCCGGCCGGCACGCTGCTGAGCCGGCGCCCGACCGGCGGCCCCGACGCGCATCCCTCCGGGCGGTGCCGTTCCTCGTCGACTGTGCACGACGCCCCCCGGCCGCGGCAGCGCGGGTCTTCCGGTCACCCCCTGCCGCGGCTGTCGGCGACGGCGCCCGGCGCGGAGCGCCTGCCGCCCCGCCGGCCGTGCTGGACACCGACCTCGGTCTCGCCGCGGGACACCCGCCTCGGTCTCGCCGCGGGCCCGCCGGGGACGTCGTTCACGGTGGCGACCCCGGACGGCCCGGTGGCCTTCGGCTGAGACGCGTCCGATTCCTTCAAGACCGACGACCGCCCCCGTCCCTACGGTGGCCGTATGACTCCACGATTCGATGCCATCGGGCTGGTGGTCTCCGACATGGCCGCCTCCGTCACCTTCTACCGGCGGCTCGGGTTCGCGTTCCCCGAGGGGGCAGAGCGCGAGCCGCACACCGAGGCCGAGTTGCCCGGCGGGCTGCGGCTGCTGCTGGACACCGAGGACACCGTGCGCTCCTTCCACCCCGGGTGGCGGCCGCCGGCGGGCGGCCACCGGGCGGGCCTCGCCCTGCGCTGCGCGGGCCCGGAGGACGTCGACACGGTGTACGAGGAGATGGTGGGCACCGGGTACCACGGCGAGCTGAAGCCGTGGGACGCGTTCTGGGGGCAGCGCTACGCGGTGCTGCACGATCCGGACGGCACCGGCGTCGACCTGTTCGCGCCGCTAGCCCGGGGCTGAGCCGCGCAGCAGCGCACCGAGCGGCATACCGGCCAACTCCCGTACGTCACGCGCGAGGTGCGCCTGGTCGGCGTATCCGGCGCGGATCGCGGTCTCGGCGTAGGGGAAGCCGGAGCGGGCGAGAGCGAGGGCGCGCTGGAGGCGCAGGACGCGGGCGAGGGTCTTCGGGCCGTAGCCGAAGGCGGCCAGCGAGCGGCGGTGCAACTGGCGCGCGCTGAGGCCGAGTTCGTCGGCCGTGGCGCCGACGGGCCGGCCCGCGCCCAGCGCGTCGGCCAGGCGCCGCAGGAGCGGATCGGGGGGCTCGCTGTCGGCCGCGCGTAGCAGCGCGGTCTCCTCCAGGGCCCGCGCGGGGTCGGCCGCGGCGGCGACGCGGGCGGTCAGCCGCCGTACCGTGGCGGCGGGCCACAGGTCGGCCAGGTCCACACGGCGGTCGCGCAACGCGTGCGCGGGGACGCCGAGCAGGGCCGGGGCGGTGCCGGGGAAGAAGCGCACGCCGACGTACGGCACGGGTGGTCCCGCCGGGACGTGGGCGCGGGTGTCGGGTCCGGCGACGATCAGCCGCCCTTCGCTCCACATCAGGTCCATGCACCCGTCGGGCAGCACGGGCTGCACCCCGCCGCCCGACGGCAACGGACGGTTCGTCCACACGACGGCCCCGGGCACCCGTGACACCCACTCCGCGTACACACCGCCAGGCTACGCGCGCCCCGGGCAGGGGCGGAGGTGACGTCGTACGGCGCCGGGGGGACTGTGGCGCGCCTTCGCTACGGCTCTCCCGTGCGGTACTGCTGGGGGCTCGTGCCGTACGCGCGTTTGAAGGCCGTGGAGAGGGCGAAGGGGCTGCCGTAGCCGACCTGGCGGGCGATGGCGGCGAGGGTGTCGTCCGTGTCGCGGAGGCGGTCGGCGGCGAGGGCCAGGCGCCAGGCCGTGAGGTGGGCCATCGGGGACTCGCCGACGAGTGCCGTGAAGCGGCGGGCCAGGGCCGCACGGGAGACCCCGGTCCTGGCGGCGAACGCGGCCACCGTCCAGGGGTGTGCCGGGTCGTCCTGGAGCAGCCGCAGCGCGCGGCCGACGACGGGGTCGGCGAGCGCCCGGTACCAGGCGGGTGCCTCGGCCGCCGGGCGGGCGAACCAGGCCCGCAGCGCCGCGATGACCAGCAGGTCCAGGAGGCGGTCGAGCACGACCTCCTGGCCGGGTTCGTCGCGGGCGATCTCGTCGGTCAGGATCGGCGTGAGCGGGCACGGCCACTCGTCGGCGGTCAGCGTCAGCAGCGGCGGCAGGGCGTCCAGCAGACGGCCGGAGACCTCGCCCTGCAGCGGGTACGTGCCGATCAGCAGCACGGTCGTGCCGTCGGGCCGGGTGCCCCAGCTGCGTACGCCGAGGTCCATGGAGCCGTTCAGGGCGCGGCCGTCGGGATAGGTGCAGTGGCCGCCGGGCAGGACGACGGCCTGCGGTTCGGTCGCCGGGTCGTCGGCGCAGACGTAGGCGTCGGGGCCGCGGGCGATGGCGAGGTCACCGGCCCGCAGCCGGACCCGCTCCCCCGTGTCCGGCACGATCCAGGTGTCGCCGTGCACCGCCAGCATCACCGTCAGCGGTGCGCGGTCCTCGACCCTGACGCTCCAGGGCGGGTCGAAGCACGCGCGGATCATGAACGCGCCTCGGGCGCGGGGCCCCTCCAGGAGGGATGCGAGGGCGTCCATGGAGGGAAGCGTAGACGGCCGCCCGCGGAATCGGCCCTTCGATTCACCGAGGGCACTCTTCGGCCCCCGCCCCGTCTCCCCTGCCGCTCACCGCGCCGAGGCGCACAGCGCGGTGGCGGACCCGGGAGCGCGGAGGACCGGCCCGGCACCCGACGACCGGCCCGGCTGCCGCCGGTCTCACTTCTGCGCCGGGCCGTCCTCCTCGCCGAGAGGCCCGTGCGGCCCATGAGGCCCGTGCGGCTTGTGCGTGCTCTTCGCGTGGGTCCGCAGGCGGCCCGTCACGTCCTCCGGGGGAAGGAAGCGAGACCAGCGTTCGGGGAACTCCGACGGCATGTCGGGGTCGTCGGGGTCGAGCTCGCGCGTCGCCGTGGCCCGGGCGACGTAGTCGGCGACCTGCGCCTCGCGCACCCGCTCCTGCGCGGCGCGCGCCGCGGCCGTGGCGGCGGCCGGCCACACCCGGTCGATCGCGGCGTTGACCGCGGCCCCGACGAGCACGGCGAACGCGGACACGCCGATCCACAGCAGCACGGCGACCGCGGCCGCCAGCGAGCCGTAGATCGTCGCGCCCTCGATGGTGTGCTGGAGGTAGATCCGCAGCAGGAAGCTGCCGAGCACCCACATCGCGAGGGCGACGAGCGCGCCGGGCACGTCCTCGATCCACGGCGAGCGCACCGGCACGGACACGTGGTACAGCGTGGTCAGGAAGGCGATCGACAGCACGATCACCACCGGCCAGTACAGGACTTGGACCACCGTCGTCGACCACGGCAGGATCCCCACCACCGCGTCCGGGCCCGCGACCATCAGCGGCAGCGCGATCGAGCCGATCAGCAGCGCCACGACGAACAGCAGGAACGCCATGAGCCGGGTCTTGACGATGCCGCGCACGCCGTCGAGGCCGTACATGACGGTGATGGTGTCGATGAAGACGTTCACCGCGCGCGAGCCCGACCACAGGGCGAAGACGAAGCCGACGGAGATGACGTCGGGCCGGCCGCCCTTGAGGACGTCGTCGAGGATCGGCTGGGCGATCTCCCGCACGCCCCGGTCGGACAGGACGGTGCGCGAGGCCTCCAGCAGGTTGTTCCGCAGGCTGGTGATGGTGTCCGTGCCGGTCCAGGCGTCGACGTAGCCGAGCAGGCCGATGAGGCTCAGCAGCAGCGGCGGCACCGACAGCAGCGAGAAGAACGCCGCCTCGGCGGCCAGACCCAGGATGCGGTACTCGATGCAGGAGCTGACGGTGTCCTTCAGCAGCAGCCAGGCGGTCCGGCGCTTGGAGACGTTCCGGTAGAGGGCACGCGCCCGGTGCAGGCGACCGGAGGGGCTCGGCGGGGGCTCGGGTGACTGACTTGCTGGCTGCACGCCCTAAAGGTATCCGTCGCGACAGGCTGCGCTCACATCGCAGGTCGCCCCGGCGCCGGACGGCCGGGGGCCCGGGGCGCACGGCCCCGTGTCGGGCGGGTCATGACCGTGCGACCGGCGGGTAGGTTGCCGTACATGGCAGGCAGCACGCACACCGTGACCAACCAGCCGGAGCCGCTGGCCGGGTACGACGTCTTCTCCGCCGACCGCGCGCTGGTGGCCGCGGTGCGGCGGCACCTTGATCCCGGCCTGCACGACGAGGCGCTGGGCGACCTGTCCGGGCTGGGCCGCTCGGCGGGGTCGGCACAGGTGCAGGAGTGGGGCGCGCAGGCCAACGACGCCCCGCCCCGGCTGCGCACCCACGACCGCTACGGCAACCGGATCGACGAGGTCGAGTTCCACCCGGCCTGGCACCGGCTGCTCGGCAAGGGCGTCGGGGCGGGGCTGACGGCGGCGTGGAACCGGCCGGGCGGCCACGTGCGGCGGGCGGCCGCGTTCGTCGTGTGGACGCAGGTCGAGGCCGGCAACACCTGCCCGCTGTCGATGACCCACGCGGCCGTGCCCGCGCTGCGCACCGACCCGGACCTGGCCGCCGAGTGGGAGCCGCGGCTGACCTCCACCGTCTACGACCGGGGGCTCAAGCCGGCGGCGGACAAGGCGGGCGTGCTGTTCGGGATGGGCATGACCGAGAAGCAGGGCGGCAGCGACGTCCGGGCGAACACGACGGCCGCGCGGCCGCTCGCCGAGGACGGCACGTACGAGCTGACCGGGCACAAGTGGTTCTGCTCCGCGCCCATGTCGGACGCCTTCCTGGTGCTGGCGCAGGCGCCCGGGGGCCTGACCTGCTTCCTGGTGCCGCGGGTGCTGGCGGACGGCTCGCGCAACGTCTTCCTGGTCCAGCGGCTGAAGGACAAGCTCGGCAACCGGTCGAACGCCTCCGCGGAGGTGGAGTTCGCCGGGACCTGGGCGCGCCGGGTCGGCGAGGAGGGGCGCGGGGTGCGGACCATCATCGGGATGGTCGCGGCGACCCGGCTGGACTGCGCGCTCGGTTCCGCGGGGCTGATGCGGCAGGCCGTCGCCCAGGCGGTCCACCACTGCGCCCAGCGGGAGGCGTTCGGCGGGAAGCTGATCGACAAGCCGCTGATGCGCAATGTGCTGGCCGATCTGGCGCTGGAGTCGGAGGCGGCGACGACCTTGGCGCTGCGCCTCGCCGCGGCCTGCGACGAGGACTCCGAGCAGGCGCGGGCGCTGCTGCGGATCGCGGTGCCGGCGGCGAAGTACTGGGTGACGAAGCGGTGCGCCCCATTGGTCGTGGAGGCCGCCGAGTGCCTGGGCGGCAACGGGTACGTGGAGGAGTCGGGGCTGCCGCGGCTGGTGCGCGAGTCGCCGCTGAACTCGGTCTGGGAGGGCGCCGGCAATGTGCAGGCGCTGGACGTGCTGCGGGCGCTGCGCCGCGAACCGGCCGCGCTGGACGCGTATCTGCGGGAGGTCGGGCAGGCGCGCGGAGCGGACCACCGGCTGGACGCGGCGATCAAGGACCTGCTGACGGAACTGGCCGACCTGGAGGGTGTGGAGGCGCGGGCCCGGCGGGTCACCGAGCGGCTGGCGTTGGTGCTGCAGGGGTCGCTGCTGGTGCGGTTCGCGCCGCCGGAGGTCGCGGACGCGTTCTGCGCCGGGCGGCTGGGCCACGACGCCGGCGCGGCCTTCGGGACGCTGCCGCACACGCTGGACCTGGCGTCGGTCGTGGAGCGGGCCCGGCCCGTTTCCTGAGCGGTCCGTACGGGGGGTGGTGCTGCGCCGACACGGCACCACCCCCGCGCAATGGCCCATGCAAGGCCAGGTACGCCGCTCGGGGACGGCGTGGCTCAATTTTCAACGAACCGGGTGACGGTCCACCAGGGTTGCAAGGGGTTGCAACTTGTCCGGACTGGGTCCCTCCGTCCGGACAAGTCGGCAGTATGAATCCGACGTGGCACGACCAGCGGAACAGACCGGAAAGCGATCCCCTTCCGGGGTTGACATCCGGTGTGCACGACCCTTTTCCGGGAGGACCCAGTGGCGAACTCGCCGATCAACGTGACGCACCTCGCCGCCGTCGACGCGGCGCGTGCGGCGCGGGTGCTCAGCGAGGTGCGCGCGGCCGCGCTCGCGGGGCAGCGGACGCGGGTCGCGCCCCGTCCGGTGATCGGGGAGTCCTGGGGGCGCATGCTGCGCAGCGGGGTCGATCCGGAGCACGACTTCCGGTCCGATCTGCTGAGCGAGGAGGAGCTGCGCCGGCGCCGCGACGCGTCCCCGCTCAAGCAGGTGCTGCCGGTGCTGCGCCAGGGGCTGCTGTCGGTGGCGGACGTCGCCCGGCACATCATGGTGGTCGCCGACGCCGAGGGCCGGGTGCTGTGGCGGGAGGGGTGCGCGCCGGTGCTGCGCAAGGCCGACGGCCTCGGCTTCCAGCTCGGCGCCGACTGGCGCGAGGACGTCGTCGGCACCAACGGGGTCGGCACCCCGGCGGTGGTACGGCGGCCCGTGCAGGTCTTCGCCGGCGAGCACTTCGTGCGCAGCCAGACCTCCTGGACGTGTACGGGGGCGCCGATCACCGACCCCCGCGACGGGAAGCTGCTCGGCGTGGTCGACGTCAGCGGGCCGCTGGAGACGATGCATCCGGCCACGCTGGCCTGGGTGGACTCGGTGGCCAAGCTGGCCGAGGCGCGGCTGCGCGAGGTGCACCTGGACGCACTGGAGCGGCTGCGGGCGGTCGCGGCGCCGGTGCTGGCGCGGGTGGGCGGCCGGGCACTGGTGGTGGACCGCGACGGCTGGACGGCCGCCGTGACGGGGATGGCGTACACCGGGCGGGTGGCCCTGCCGCGCGGCGTGCGGCCGGGGCGGCGGTGGCTGCCGGCGCTCGGTATGTGTGCGCTGGAGCCGCTGGCGGGCGGCTGGTTGGTGCGGGCCGTCGACGAGCCGCTGCCGCCGGGCGCGACCCGGATCGTGCTGGACCTCGCGCAGCCGCGCCGCTGGTCGGTGACCGTGTCCTCGTCCGCGGGCAGCTGGAGCCACGAACTGAGTCCCCGCCACGCGGAGTTGCTGTACCTGCTGGCGGTGCGGCGGACCGGGCGCAGCGCGGCGCAGCTGGCGCGGGACATGTTCGGCGACCCGGCGCGCACGGTGACGGTGCGGGCCGAGATGTCCCGGGTACGGCGGTACCTCGGGGGGTTCCTCGCCCACCGACCGTATCGTTTCATCGAGGACGCCGAGGTCGACCTGCTGCTCCCCGACGACCCGCGGGACCTGCTGCCCCACTCGACGGCGCCGGGCGTGGTGCACGGACGCGGCACGGCCACCGTGCCGTAGGGGGCTTTTCGGGCAACTGGGTGGTCTGCGCCCGGGGGCGGCCCCCGCTGCCGTAGCATCCCTTCGGGTCACCCCATCTGCTCCTTGCCCAACGCGAGGATCACACGGAGCAGTTGGCCCGCCTCGGGAGGACGGCATGAAGCATCGCGGACGGCACCGCCGGCGCAGGCGGGGTGCGGTACTGCGCGCGGTCCTGGCCGGGACCGCTCTGGCGCTGACCGCCGCGGCCACCATGATCAGCGCCTCGCAGGCCACGGTCGCCGACGACCCGGGCGCTTTGCAGCGGCTCACCTCCCCCACCGGTGCCGACGCCCAGGCGCTGGCCGCCGAGCGGGTACCGCGGGGCGCCCTGGACCGCCTGTCCACGGCGATGGGACGGCCGGTCGGGATCGACGCGGTCCTGCGCGGCGCCGACCACACCCTGCGCTCCGCCGACGGCTGCTCCACCGAGGAGAAGCGGGCGCTGCCGGTCGCGCCCGCCGCCACACGCGCCTACTGCTTCCCCGGCGCCGACACCGCGGCCTGGCGTCCCGGCGCCGTGGCCGTCTCCGGGGACGGCACCGGCCGGGTCCTGGCCTCGGCCTGGTCGCGCGGCGCGCTCGCCAAGGTGGCGTTCGTCGACGCGAGCGACCCGGGCCACCTCGCCTACACCTGGGCCCTGCTCGCCCTGCCGGTGGACGGCGGCCGCGACTACCGCGCCCTGGCCTCGGAGATCTCCGGCATGGTCTGGGACCACGACACGCTGCTCGTCACCGCCGGCCCGCGGGACCGGTCGGCGCTGTACGCCTTCGACGTGCGCCGCGCGCTGCGGGCGGACGTCGAGAGCGCGGCCGTCGGCCGGCTGCCCGGTGGCTGGTCGGCGGCCGGGACCCGGTTCGTGCTGCCGGCCGTCGCCTCCTATGTACGGGTGGGCGGCGCTGCGCGGACTTCCGGGCTGGGCCTGGACCGCAGCGGGGCGCGGGACGCGCTGGCCGTGTCCGAGGGGGTACCGGCCGGCGAGCACCGGCCGACCCGGCTGTGGCGCTACCGGCTCGGGGACGACGGGCTGCCGCTCACGGACTCCGCCGGCCGGGCGGTGCCGGACGCGGTGTACACGACGAAGGCGACCGGGGTGCGGGGTGTCCTGCCCTACGGCTCCCACTGGTACGTGGCCCGCGCGGGCGGCAGCGCGGACGACGGGCGGGGCATGCTGTGGCGCCAGGACGCGGACGGGGCCCGCTCCACGGCGTGCGGCTCCGACGACACCCACCTGTGCTGGAGCGACCCGCCCCGGTCCCTGTCCTACGCCCCGGCCACGGGCGAGCTGTGGTCCCAGTCCGGCACCACGCTCTTCGCCGTCCGGCTGACCGCACTGGACTCCGCCCTGCGCTGACACCACGGCGCCTTGCCGCCGGCCGGGGCGGCGGCGCCCGCCCACGGCCACCGCGGGTCCCGCCCCGACGGCCGCGAGCCCGTCCCGGCCGCGGCGCCGGCCACCCAGGGACCTGCGGCACCTGCCCGGCGACGATCCGCGCGCTGCACCACGCTGCCCGCCCCGCCCCACCCCGCCCGTCCCCTCCCGTCCGCCGTCGACACGGTGGCGGACGGGATGGTTCCCTGTCCCCCATGGCCAACATCCCCGTGACCACCTGGTCCCTCGAGCAGACGTCCCCGTCCGACCTTCTGCCGGCCGCCGCGCCGGAGGGTGACGTGCGGATCGTGCGCGCCGAGGTGCCCTCGCCCGAGTTCAGCCGTTTTCTGTACGCCTCGGTCGGTGGCGACATCCTCTGGACGGACCGGCTCGGCTGGAGCCACGCGCGGTGGCTGGAGCACCTGGACCGTCCCGAGGTCGAGACATGGGTGGCGTACGACCGGGGGACGCCGGCGGGGTACGTGGAGCTGGAGGCCCAGGGCGACGGCGTCGTGGAGATCGTCTACTTCGGCCTGATCCCCGCCTTCCGCGGGCGGCGCATCGGCGGACATCTGCTGGCGTACGGCACCGCGCGCGCGTGGGACATGGCGGAGCGCCGGCCGGAGCTCGGGCCGACCAAGCGAGTGTGGCTGCACACGTGCAGCAAGGACGGCGAGTTCGCGATGGCCAACTACCAGCGCCGGGGCTTCACGCTGTTCGACACCAAGGTCGAGGAGGAACCGGACCTGCCCACTCCGGGCCCCTGGCCGGGCGCCTACCCTGCCTGACCTGCGCGGACAAGCCCCTTCGCGCATCTTGTGACCGACGACACCCTTGTCTCGCTCTACGGGACAAGGGTGTCCGCATAATGGACGAAGCTGGACTGTGTCCAGATCGCCGTGACACGCTTCCGTCATGTCCGGAACTGGAATCGCCTTGGTGAGTCGGCGGCACGTCGACCTCGGCCGCATGTCCAGCGCCATCTGTCCGATGCGCTGAGAGCACACAGCACCCCCGGTTCCCCGTCTTCCGTCGCCCCCTCGCGCAACGACGCGCCCGCATGCCCGCGTGCGCTCCGACGCGCAGGTCAGACCGTTTTCCGCCTGTCCCGAAGGACGTATCAACCATGGCCGCCACCCCGCAGAACCCTGCCGCCTCCGCGTCCCGTCGCAAGGTGAGCCGTCACCGCGGCGAGGGTCAGTGGGCCGCGGGTCACTTCACCCCGCTCAACGGCAACGAGCAGGTCAAGAAGGACGACGACGGTCTCAATGTGCGGACACGTATTGAGACGATCTACTCCAAGGCGGGATTCGACTCGATCGACCCCAGTGACCTGCGCGGACGTATGCGCTGGTGGGGGCTCTACACCCAGCGCAAGCCCGGGATCGACGGCGGCAAGACCGCGATCCTGGAGCCGGAGGAGCTGGACGACCGCTACTTCATGCTGCGCGTGCGCGTCGACGGCGGCGCCCTGACCACGCAGCAGCTGCGGGTGATCGGCGAGCTGTCGCAGGAGTTCGCGCGCGGCACGGCCGACATCACCGACCGGCAGAACGTGCAGTACCACTGGATCCGGATCGAGGACGTGCCCGAGATCTGGAACCGCCTGGAGGCCGTGGGCCTGTCCACGGTGACCGCCTGCGGTGACACCCCGCGTGTGATGATCGGCTCCCCCGTCGCGGGCATCGCCGAGGACGAGATCATCGACGGCACGCCGGCGCTGGAGGAGATGAAGCGCCGCGTCCTGAACAACCCGGCGTACTCCAACCTGCCGCGCAAGTTCAAGACCGCGATCTCCGGCTCGCCGGTGCTGGACGTGGTGCACGAGATCAACGACGTCGCGTTCGTCGGTGTCCGTCACCCCGAGCACGGCCCCGGCTTCGACGTGTGGGTCGGCGGCGGCCTGTCCACCAACCCCAAGCTGGGCGTGCGGCTCGGCGCCTGGGTGCCGCTCGACGAGGTGCCGGACGTCTACGAGGGCGTCCTGTCGATCTTCCGCGACTACGGCTACCGCCGCCTGCGCAACCGCGCCCGGCTGAAGTTCCTGGTCGCCGACTGGGGCCCGGAGAAGTTCCGGCAGGTGCTCGAGGACGAGTACCTGGGCGGCCGCAAGCTGATCGACGGGCCCGCTCCCGAGCAGCCGGTGCAGCAGTGGCGCGACCACATCGGCGTCCACCGCCAGAAGGACGGCCGCTTCTACGTCGGTTTCGCCCCGCGCGTCGGCCGCGTCGACGGCTCCACCCTGACGAAGATCGCCGACCTCGCCGAGGCGCACGGCTCGGGCCGGGTGCGCACCACCGTCGAGCAGAAGATGATCGTCCTCGACGTCGAGCAGGACCAGGTCGACTCGCTGGTGGACGAGCTGGAGGCGCTGGACCTCACGGCCCGCCCCTCCTCCTTCCGGCGCGGCACCATGGCCTGCACCGGCATCGAGTTCTGCAAGCTCGCCATCGTCGAGACCAAGCAGCGCGGCTCCACGCTGATCGACGAACTGGAGCGCCGCCTGCCGGAGTTCGACGAGCCGCTCACCATCAACCTCAACGGCTGCCCGAACGCCTGCGCCCGGATCCAGGTCGCGGACATCGGTCTCAAGGGCCAGCTGGTCCTGAACGACGAGGGCGAGCAGGTCGAGGGCTACCAGGTGCACCTCGGTGGCGCGCTCGGTCTGGAGGCCGGCTTCGGCCGCAAGGTGCGCGGTCTGAAGGTGACCGCCGACGAACTCCCGGACTACATCGAGCGCGTGCTGAAGCGGTTCCAGGCCGAGCGCGAAGAGGGCGAGCGGTTCGCGACCTGGGCGGCCCGTGCCTCCGAGGAGGCCCTGTCATGAGCGAGCGTGCGGCGCCCTTCTACTGCCCGTACTGCGGCGAGGAGGACCTGCGCCCCAGCGAGGAAGGTCACGGGGCCTGGGAATGCGCGGCCTGCAACCGCGCATTCCGGCTGAAGTTCCTCGGGCTGCTGGCCCGGGGGCTGAAGCAGGCCGACAACGGAGGGGACCCGGCATGACGACGGCTCAGCAAGAGCGCACGGCCGACGAGTTGAAGGCGCTCGCCGAGCAGGCGGGCCGCGATCTGGAGGACGCCTCCGCGCTGGAGATCCTCCAGTGGGCGGTCGACACCTTCGGCAAGGGCTTCTGCGTGACCTCCTCCATGGAGGACGCGGTCGTCGCGCACCTCGCGTCCCGCGTGCTCAAGGGCGTGGACGTGGTGTTCCTGGACACCGGCTACCACTTCGAGGAGACCATCGGCACCCGGGACGCGGTGGAGGCCGTGATGGACGTCAACGTCATCACGCTCACCCCGCGCCGCACGGTCGCCGAGCAGGACGCCGAGTACGGTCCGAAGCTGCACGACCGCGACCCCGACCTGTGCTGCAAGCTGCGCAAGGTGCAGCCGCTGGAGGAGGGCCTGAAGGCTTATCAGGCCTGGGCGACCGGCCTGCGCCGCGACGAGTCCCCGACCCGGGCGAACACCCCGGTGGTCGGCTGGGACGAGAAGCGGCAGAAGGTCAAGATCTCCCCGATCGCGCGCTGGACCCAGGACGACGTGGACGCCTACGTCACCGAGCACGGCGTGCTGACCAACCCGCTGCTGACGGACGGCTACGCCTCCGTCGGCTGCGCCCCCTGCACCCGGCGGGTGCTCGAGGGCGAGGACGCGCGCGCCGGCCGCTGGGCGGGCCGCGCCAAGACCGAGTGCGGGCTGCACGGATGACGACGATTCAGGAGAGAGACGTGACGAGCGGAGCCACCGTCTGGCTCACGGGTCTGCCGAGCGCCGGCAAGACCACCATCGCGTACGAGCTGGCGGGCCGGCTGCGGGCCGAGGGCCACCGTGTGGAGGTGCTCGACGGCGACGAGATCCGCGAGTTCATCTCGGCGGGCCTCGGTTTCAGCCGCGAGGACCGGCACACCAACGTGCAGCGCATCGGCTTCGTCGCCGAACTGCTCGCCCGTAACGGCGTGAAGGTGCTCGTCCCGGTCATCGCGCCGTACGCGGACAGCCGGGATGCGGTGCGCAAGCGGCACGAGGCGGGCGGCACGACGTACCTGGAGATCCACGTGGCCACGCCGGTCGAGGTGTGCTCCGTACGGGACGTCAAGGGTCTGTACGCCAAGCAGGCCGCGGGCGAGCTGAGCGGCCTGACCGGGGTCGACGACCCGTACGAGGAGCCCGAGACGCCCGATCTGCGGATCGAGTCGCAGAACCAGACCGTGCAGGAGTCCGCGGCGTCGGTGCACGCCCTGCTGACCGAAAGGGGACTGGCATGACGACCGTCGCCACCACCGCCCAGGAGGGTACGGACACCCCGTACGCCCTCTCGCACCTGGACGCCCTCGAGTCCGAGGCCGTGCACATCTTCCGCGAGGTCGCGGGCGAGTTCGAGAACCCGGTGATCCTCTTCTCCGGCGGCAAGGACTCGATCGTCATGCTGCACCTGGCGCTGAAGGCGTTCACGCCGTCGCCGGTGCCGTTCTCACTGCTGCACGTGGACACCGGGCACAACTTCCCCGAGGTCCTCGACTACCGCGACCGCACCGTGGCGAAGCACGGGCTGCGCCTGCACGTCGCCTCGGTGCAGGACTACATCGACCGCGGAGTGCTCAAGGAACGCCCGGACGGCACCCGCAACCCGCTGCAGACGCTGCCGCTGACGGAGAAGATCCAGGCGGAGAAGTTCGACGCGGTCTTCGGCGGCGGCCGCCGCGACGAGGAGAAGGCCCGCGCCAAGGAGCGGGTGTTCTCGCTGCGCGACGAGTTCTCCCAGTGGGACCCGCGCCGCCAGCGCCCCGAGCTGTGGAACCTGTACAACGGCCGGCACGCGCCGGGCGAACACGTCCGCGTGTTCCCGCTGTCCAACTGGACCGAGCTGGACGTGTGGCAGTACATCGCCCGCGAGGGCATCGAGCTGCCCGAGATCTACTACGCCCACGAGCGCGAGGTGTTCCAGCGCGCCGGGATGTGGCTGACCGCCGGCGAGTGGGGCGGCCCCAAGGACGGCGAGACCGTGGTCACGCGCCAGGTGCGCTACCGCACGGTCGGCGACATGTCCTGCACGGGCGCCGTCGACTCCGACGCCGACACGATCGAGAAGGTGATCACGGAGATCGCCGCGTCCCGGCTCACCGAGCGGGGCGCCACCCGGGCCGACGACAAGATGTCCGAGGCGGCGATGGAAGACCGCAAGCGCGAGGGGTACTTCTAGAGATGAGCACGATCACCACCGAGGAACTCTCGGCCACCACCCTGCTGCGGTTCGCCACCGCCGGTTCCGTCGACGACGGCAAGTCCACGCTGGTGGGCCGGCTGCTGCACGACTCCAAGTCGGTCCTCACCGACCAGCTGGAGGCCGTGGAGCGCGCCTCCGCGAGCCGCGGCCAGGAGGGCCCGGACCTCGCGCTGCTCACCGACGGCCTGCGCGCCGAGCGCGAGCAGGGCATCACCATCGACGTCGCCTACCGCTACTTCGCCACGCCCCGGCGCCGGTTCATCCTGGCCGACACCCCGGGACACGTGCAGTACACGCGGAACATGGTCACCGGCGCCTCCACCGCCGAGCTGACGGTGATCCTCGTCGACGCCCGCAACGGCGTCGTCGAGCAGACCCGCCGGCACGCCGCGATCGCCGCGCTGCTGCGGGTGCCCCACGTGGTGCTCGCCGTGAACAAGATGGACCTCGTCGGGTACGCCGAGAACGTGTTCGCGGCGATCGCCGAGGAGTTCACCGCGTACGCCACCGAGCTGGGTGTGCCCGAGGTGACCGCGATCCCGATCTCGGCGCTCGAGGGCGACAACGTCGTGGAGCCGTCCGCGAACATGGACTGGTACGGCGGCCCCACGGTGCTGGAGCACCTGGAGACCGTCCCGGTCGCCCACGACCTGACGCACTGCCACGCACGGCTGCCCGTGCAGTACGTGATCCGGCCGCGCACCGCCGAGCACCCCGACTACCGCGGCTACGCGGGCCAGATCGCCGCCGGCACCTTCCGGGTCGGCGAGTCCGTCACGGTGCTGCCCTCCGGGCGGGCCACGAAGATCGTCGGAATCGACCTGCTGGGCGAGTCCGTCGACGTGGCCTGGACGCCGCAGTCGGTGACCCTCCTCCTCGCGGACGACATCGACATCTCCCGCGGCGACCTGATCGTGCCCAGCAAGGACGCGCCGCCGACCACGCAGGACATCGAGGCGACCGTCTGCCACGTCGCCGACGCCCCGCTCACCGTCGGCCACCGGGTCCTGCTCAAGCACGGCACCCGCACGGTCAAGGCGATCGTGAAGGACATCCCGTCCCGGCTGACGCTGGACGACCTGTCCCTGCACCCGCACCCGGGGCAGCTCGTCGCCAACGACATCGGCCGCGTGAAGATCCGTACCGCCGAGCCGCTGCCGGTCGACTCCTACGCCGACTCGCGCCGCACCGGCTCGTTCATCCTGATCGACCCCAGCGACGGCACCACGCTGACCGCGGGCATGGTCGGCGAGTCGTTCGCCGCGCCCGAGCCGGTCAAGGACCAGGCCGACGACGGCGGTTGGGACTTCTGAGACATGAACTCCTACGACTACTACGGGACGTTCGCGAAGGAGGGCGGCCGCGTCGGCAGCGGCGCCCTCGGCAGCGGGCAGGGCGGAGTCGCGCGATGTGCGTGCTGACCGCTCCGTCCCCCCACCCGAAGTCCCGGAAGAGACGAAAACCCCTTGCCGATTTCCCGGCCACGACCTAGAAGACCGTGACCGCCGGGCCTCCGAGAGGACACCCTCCCGTGCCTGCCACCCGCTCCACCCTCGTTCGCCGCGGCTTGGCCGCCGTGACCGCCCTTCCCCTTCTCGCCCTCGCCGCCTGCGGTTACGGCTCCGACGCCAAGGACGACTCCGCCGCGCAGAAGGTCGCCGCGGGCGCCCAGAAGATCGACGGCCTCGACTCCGTCAAGATCGGCTACTTCGGCAACCTGACCCACGCGACCGCGCTGGTCGCCCGTCAGCAGGGCCTGTTCCAGAAGTCGCTGGGCGCCACCAGGGCGGACTACCAGATCTTCAACGCCGGACCGTCCGAGATCGAGGCGCTCAACTCGGGCTCCATCGACATCGGCTGGATCGGCCCGTCCCCGGCGATCAACGGCTACACCAAGTCCAAGGGCAAGAACCTGCGCATCGTCGCCGGTTCGGCCTCCGGCGGTGTGAAGCTCGTCGTCAACCCGAAGAAGATCACGTCCGTCAAGGACGTCAAGGGCAAGAAGATCGCCACCCCGCAGCTCGGCAACACCCAGGACGTCGCGTTCCTGAACTGGATCGCCGAGCAGGGCTGGAAGGTCGACGCGCAGAGCGGCAAGGGCGACGTCTCGGTGGTCCGCACCGACAACAAGGTCACTCCGGACGCCTACAAGTCGGGCTCCATCGACGGCGCGTGGGTGCCGGAGCCGACCGCGTCCAAGCTGGTCGCCGAGGGCGCCAAGGTCCTGCTGGACGAGGCCGACCTGTGGCCGGACAAGAAGTTCGTGATCACGAACGTCATCGTCTCGCAGAAGTTCCTCAAGGAGCACCCGAAGGCCGTCGAGGCGGTGCTGAAGGCGTCCATCGAGTCCAACAAGTGGATCAACGCCAACCCGGAGCGGGCGAAGGCCGCGGCCAACCAGCAGCTGGAGGCCGACTCGGGCAAGGCGCTGCCGGCCAAGGTCCTCGACCCGGCCTGGACGTCCATCCAGTTCATCGACGACCCGCTGGCCTCGACCCTGAACACCGAGGCCGACCACGCGGTCAAGGCCGGTCTGCTCAAGCAGCCCAAGCTGGACGGCATCTACGACCTCACCCTCCTGAACCAGGTGCTGAAGGCCGAGGGCAAGCCCGCAGTCGCCGACGCCGGACTCGGCGTCAAGTAAGCCCGACCACCCGTTCAGTCCCCAGGAGGTGACGACCATGGCCACCGCGATCATGAAGGCCGAAGGCGTCCAGGCAGTCGAGTACGCCGCGCGCATCGAGCACGTGTCGAAGTCGTTCGCCGGGCCCGGCGGGCAGCAGCTCGTGCTGGACGACATCAGCCTCGATGTCGCTCCGGGCGAGTTCGTCACCCTCCTGGGGGCCTCGGGCTGCGGCAAGTCGACGCTGCTGAACCTGGTGGCGGGCCTGGAGCGGCCCACCGCCGGCAGCATCGACACCGACGGGCGTCCGGCTCTGATGTTCCAGGAGCACGCCCTGTTCCCGTGGCTGACCGCGGGCAAGAACATCGAACTCGCGCTGAAGCTGCGGGGCGTGCCCAAGGGCGAGCGGCGCGAGCGCGCCGAGGAGCTGCTGGAACTGGTCCGGCTCACCGGCTCGTACGGCAAGCGGGTGCACGAACTGTCCGGCGGCATGCGCCAGCGCGTGGCGATGGCCCGTGCGCTCGCGCAGGACAGCCGGCTGCTGCTGATGGACGAGCCGTTCGCGGCGCTCGACGCCATCACCCGGGACGTGCTGCACGACGAGCTGACCCGGATCTGGCAGGAGACGGGGGTGTCGGTGCTGTTCGTCACGCACAACGTGCGTGAGGCGGTCCGGCTCGCCGAGCGTGTCGTGCTGCTGTCCTCCCGGCCCGGCCGGGTGGCGCGCGAGTGGCGGGTGGGCATCCCGCAGCCGCGGCGCATCGAGGACGCGCCCGTGGCCGAACTGTCCTTGGAGATCACCGAAGTACTGCGTGGGGAGATCCGCCGTCATGGCCAGCACTGACACGACCGACACGACGGCCGGCGGCCCCGTCCGGGCCGCCGCGGACTCCGCCGAGCGGGCCGGTGGTCTCGGCGGCCTGGAGGCGGGCCTGGACGCCCTGGAGTCCTCGGCGACCGGCCGCCCGCCGTTCCGGGAGACCTTCGTCAAGAAGATCCTGCCGCCGATCGTCGCGGTCGCGGTGGTCCTGGTGGTCTGGCAGGCCCTGGTCTCGCTGAAGATCGTCGACGACCCGACGAAGCTGCCCACGCCCTCCGAGGTCGGCGCCGAGTTCAAGGACGCCTGGCTCAAGGGCGAGCTGCTCGGCTACATCTGGACGTCCATCTCGCGCGGTCTGCTCGGCTTCCTCTTCGCGCTCGCCATCGGCACCCCGCTGGGGCTGATCGTGGCCCGGGTGAAGTTCGTGCGGGCGGCGATCGGCCCGATCCTGTCCGGTCTGCAGTCCCTGCCGAGCGTGGCGTGGGTGCCGCCGGCGGTGATCTGGCTGGGCCTGAACAATTCGATGATGTACGCCGTCATCCTGCTCGGCGCGGTCCCGTCCATCGCCAACGGCCTGGTGTCCGGCATCGACCAGGTGCCGCCGCTGTTCCTGCGGGCGGGCCGCACCATGGGCGCGACCGGTCTGAGGGGCGCCTGGCACATCGTGATGCCGGCCGCGCTGCCGGGCTATCTCGCCGGTCTGAAGCAGGGCTGGGCGTTCTCCTGGCGGTCGCTGATGGCCGCGGAGATCATCGCCTCCTCCCCCGACCTCGGCATCGGCCTGGGCGCGCTGCTGGAGAACGGCCGCAACGCCAGCTCCATGTCCATGGTGTTCGAGTCCATCATCCTGATCCTGTTCGTCGGCATCGCGATCGACCTGCTGATCTTCAGTCCGCTGGAGCGGTGGGTGCTGCGCAGCCGCGGCCTGCTGGTGAAGAGCTGAGTCCCATGTCCCACGCCCCCGTCCTCCTCGTCATCGCCCACGGCAGCCGCGATCCGCGGCACGCGGCGACCGTGCACGCCCTCGTGGAGCGCGTCCGGTCGCTGCGGCCGGGCCTGCGCGTGGAGACCGGGTTCCTGGACTTCAACATCCCCTCGGTGCAGGGGGTGCTGGAGTCCCTGGCGGCGGAGGGGGTGCGCGACGTCGTCGCCCTGCCGCTGCTGCTGACGCGGGCCTTCCACGCCAAGGCGGACATCCCGGCGGTGCTGCGGGACGCCCCGCGCGGCCTGCGGATCCGGCAGGCGGACGTCCTCGGCCCGTCGCCGCTGCTGCTGTCGGCACTGGAACGGCGGCTGTTCGAGGCGGGGCTGACCCCCGCCGACAAGTCCTCGACCGGGGTCGTGCTGGCCTCGGCGGGGTCCACCGACCCGGAGGCGATCGCAGTGATCGCAGCAATCGCGCGGGAGTGGCGGCACACCGGTTGGTGCGCCGTGCGGCCTGCGTTCGCCTCCGCATCCCTTCCCCGGACCGAGGACGCGGTCCGCTCGCTGCGGGCTCTCGGCTGCGAGACGGTGGCCGTCGCGCCGTACGTGCTGGCGCCCGGGTTCCTGCCGGACCGCATCGCGCGGGGCGCGGACGCCGCGGGTGCGGATGTCCTCGCGGACGTGCTCGGTCCCGCGCCGGAGGTGGCGCGGGTGCTGGTCGAGCGGTACGAGGGCGCTCTTGTGCGGGTGCCCGCGGCGCTGGGGGCGTGACGCTCCGCCGCGTCTGCCGGGTCCGGATGTCTTTCGGCTGCGGCGCCGTTGTGGTGGTCCGCGCAGTTCCCCGCGCCCCCCTCGGGGCGCGTTTCAGTGGGCCTGCACCGTGATGTGGCGGTCTGCTCCCGGGGCTTCCAGTTCGTCGAGTATGGCTACGGCCAGGTCCTCCGCGCTGATTCCCGAGCTGCCGTCGGGTGCGGTGAGGAGGGTGTCGGTGCCTCGGCGGTAGCGGCCGGTGCGGGGGCCGGGGGCCAGCTCCGCCGGCGGGCTCAGGTAGACCCAGTCGCCACTGCCGTGCTCCCGGCAGGTTTCCAGCTGGGCGATTCCGGCGGCCGCCACGGCCCGGTACTCGGCGGGGACGTAGGCGGGGTCGTCGGCGACCAGGCGGCCGGCGTTCCCGGGGCTGCGCAGGGCGCCCGCGCCGCCGACCACCAGGACGCGTGTCCCGCGCTCCGCGGCGGCGGCCAGCACCGTGCGGGTCGTGCCGGTGAGGAACGCGGCGTCGGCCGGGAAGGTCCGTACGGCCAGGACGACGGCGTCGGAGCCGGCCAGCGCCTCGCGCAGGGCGGCCGGGTCGCTCGCGTCCACCGGGACCGGGGTGACGCCGGGGTCGTCGCTCTTGGGCCTGCGGGACAGGGCGCGCACCCGGTGTCCGCGTGAGCGGGCCTCCTCGATCACCCGGCTGCCGACCATCCCGGTGGCGCCGAGCACGGCGATCGTCATGGGGGTCTTCATCGGAACTCTTCTCCTGACGTCGAGTTGGGCCGCGAGCATGGCGGCCAGGGCGAGGACGAAGCCGGCGCTCTGCGTCCAGGTCAGCGACTCGCCGAGCGCGATGCCCACGACGGTCGCGACCAGGGGCGACAGCAGCACCAGCGGGGCGGACGCGCCGACCGGCAGCCGTTCGATCCCGCGGAACCACAGCGTGTAGGCGATCAGGCCGCCCATGCTGCCCAGCCACAGATAGCCGCCGGCGGCACCGGCGTCGATCCGCTCCGGCACCCCTTCCACGGCGAAGGCGATCGGGAGCAGCAGCAGACCGCCGGCCGTGAGCTGCCAGCCGGCGAGGGTGAGCGGGCCGATCCCGGCGGGGCGGCCCCAGCGCTTGGTGAGGACGACACCGCCGGCCATCCCGGCCGTACCGGCCAGGCCGGCCAGCACCCCGACGGCGTCCAGCCGGGCCTGCGGGCCGAGGACGACGAGAGCGACGCCGAGCACACCGACGACGCCCCAGGTCCAGCGCCAGGCCGTCGGCCTGTCGTGCAGCACGGCGATGGCGAGCCCGGCGACCAGGAGCGGCTGGGCGGCGCCGAGGGTGGCGGCGACCCCGCCGGGCAGCCGCTCGGCCGCCACGAACAGCAGCGGGAACAGCGCGCCGATGTTGAGCACGCCGAGGACGGCGGCCTTCCACCACCACCGGCCGCGCGGCAGCGTCCGGGTGAGCGCCAGCCCGGCCAGCCCGGCGGGCAGGGCGCGCATCAGCCCGGCGAACAGCGGGTGCCCGGGCGGCAGCAGCTGTGTGGTGACCGCGTAGGTCGTGCCCCAGGACGCGGGGGCGAGCGCGGTCAGGGCGACGGTCGCCGCCCGCCGCGTGGGCGAGGAATGCATGTCCGGAAGTCTGGTGGGCCACCGGCCATGCGTCCAACACATGGTTGTCATGGCAGCCATGCGCCAGGACCATGGATCGGTGGATCTCCAGCAGATGCGTTACGTCGTCGCCGTGGCCGACACCCGTCACTTCACCCGGGCCGCCGAGCGCTGCTTCGTGGCGCAGTCCTCGCTCAGTCATCGCGTGGCCGCCCTGGAAAGGGAGTTGGGCGTGAGGCTCTTCGCCCGTTCCAGCCGCCGCGTCGAACTCACCAGTGCCGGTGCCGCGTTCGTCGCGTCCGCGCGTGAGTGCCTGGCCGCGGCGGACCGCGCGGTCGCCGACGCCTCTGCCGCGACCGGGGTGGTACGGGGCCGGCTCGCCGTGGGCGTGATCGTCACCACGGCGGCCGTCGACGTGCCCGAGCTGCTCCAGCGCTACCGGGCCCTGCACCCGGACGTCCGGGTCGGCCTGCGCTCCGGCCGCAGCGACGAGCTGGCCGCGGCGATCCGTGACGGTGACCTGGACATCGCCTTCCTCGGCATGCCGGAGGACGAGCGGCCCACCGGTGTGGAGACGGTCGTCCTCGACCGGGACGAGCATGTGCTGGTGGTGCCGGCCGGCCACCGGCTCGCGGGCGCGAAGCGGGTCACCCTCGCGGAGATCGCCGAGGAGACGTTCGTGGACTTCGTCGAGGGAACGCCCGCCCGGGCGCAGTCGGACCGGGCGTTCGCCGCCGCCGGGCTGGTCCGTGACGTGGCGTACGAGGTCGGCGTGGTGGAGATGATCACCGCTCTGATCGCGCGCGGCCTGGGTCCGGCGCTGCTGCCGTCGGCGTACATCGGGCCGCTGGCCGCGGGCGATCCCGCGCTGGTGCTGGTGCCCGTGGTGGACGGACCGCGCCGGGTGGAGTATCTGGCATGGAGCCGCTTCAACCCCAGCCCGGCGACCCGGGCGATGCTCGATGTGCTCGGGGTCAGGTGAAGGACAGTTTGCCCGTGCGGGTCCGCTTGAGT
Source organism: Streptomyces sp. NPDC028635 (assembly GCF_040637635.1). Taxonomy (NCBI): domain Bacteria; kingdom Bacillati; phylum Actinomycetota; class Actinomycetes; order Kitasatosporales; family Streptomycetaceae; genus Streptomyces; species Streptomyces sp. NPDC028635. The sequence continues at coordinate 45,499 of NZ_JBEZWX010000004.1, forward strand.
TCGAAGACGTCGGGGTCGCCGGCCAGGACCCGGAAGCTGTCGAAGAGTTCGGCCGCGCGCTGCCCGCGCGGGATCGCCCGCAGTACGGGGCCGAACCACACGGTTCCGTCGACGTGGATCGTCGGGGTCCCCACGTAGGCCCCCGAATCGGGTTCGGTGCCGGCCTCGTGGCTGCGGCGCACCGCGTCGTCCCAGGACTCCTCGTGCGCGGCGGCGGCGAGGTCGGCGGGCAGCCCGAGTTCGGCGAGGGACTCGGCGATCACCGCGTCGAAGTCCTCCTGTTTCTGCTCGTGGATGCGGGTGCCGAAGGCGGTGTACAGGTCGCGCAGGACCTTGTCACCGTGCTGCTCGGCGGCGGCCACCGCCACCCGGACCGGGCGGATCGACTTGTCGACCAACGCCCGGTACCAGTCGGGCAGTTCGTTGCCCATGTTGTGCAGGTACAGGCTCATCACATGGAAGCGGAGGTCGAGCGGGCGCTGCCGTTCCACCTCCAGCAGCCAGCGGGAGGTGATCCAGGCGAAGGGGCAGGCGGGGTCGAAGTAGAAGTCGACGCGGGTGGGGGAGGTGCCGGTGGGCGAGGTGCTCGTCATGACGGCGACGCTACCGGCCGGGCGGCCCGGAGGAACGGGCCATTCACGGGCCGATTCCATGGGCCACCTGGCCGATCCCTTGGCCACCCGGCCGACTCCATGGCCACCCGGCCGATTCCATGGGCCATTCAGTGCGCGAGAGTCCGCGCCGCGCCGCCTTCTCGCACGAACGCGGCACCTCCGGAGCGGCGCCGGAGTACGGTGGGCAAATGATCGATCATATATTCACCCTCGGTGGTGATCTGCCGGTCCGGCGGCTGGGCTACGGCACCGCCCAGCTCACCGGCCCCGGCTACTGGGGACCTCGCGGCGACCGCGCGGACGCGGTGGCGGTGCTGCGCCGGGCGGTGGAACGCGGCGTGACGCTGATCGACACCGCGGACAACTACGGCCCGTCCCTGGCCGAGGAGCTTGTCGCCGAGGCGCTGCACCCGTACCCCGAGCACCTGGTGATCGCCACCAAGGGCGGCGTCGTCCGCACCGGTGCCGGCGCCTGGCACATCGACGGCCGCCCGGAGCATCTGCGCGCGGCCTGCGAGGCGAGCCTGAAGCGGCTGCGCCGGGACACCGTCGACCTGTACCAGCTGCACCGCCTCGACCCGGATGTTCCGGCAGCCGAACAGCTGGGCACGCTCGGCGAGTTGCGGGCCGAGGGAAAGATCCGGCACATCGGCCTGGACACCGTCACCGCCGACCAGCTCGCCGAGGCCCTCACCTCGACGCCGGTCGCGTCCGTGCAGAACCGCTTCAACCTTTTCGACCGCGCGTCGGCTCCGGTGCTGGCGCTGTGCGAGGAGCACACCATCGCGTTCCTGCCCTGGTTCCCGCTCGGCAACGGCACGCTCACCCGGGACCCGGTGTGCGCCTCGGTGGCGGCGGCGCACGGCGTCACCCCGGGCCAGGTCGCGCTGGCCTGGCTGCTGCACCACTCCCCCGTGCTGTGCCCGACGCCCGGCACGGGCAGCGCCGCACATTTGGAGGAGAACCTGGGCGCCGCGGCCGTACGGCTGACGGACGCGGACATGGCCCGGCTGGACGCGCTCAGCCCGCCGTCATCTCCACGAGCTTGACGACGGTGTTCCAGTTGCGGGACGTGGCGATCAGGCCCTTGTTGACGCGCGGCCGGGACAGGGCCTCGGCGAGCTTGGAGCGGCCGAGGCCCTCCGGGGCGTACAGATACAGGGCGCGGTCGCCGAGGCGGAACTCCTCCGGGGCGTAGGCGGCCGGGTCGATCTCCGCGAACCGCCCCAGGCCGACCTGCTCGGAGAAGTACGTGACGTGCAGTTGCTTGGCCTCCAGCCGATCCGCCGGGAACGGGCAGGCGTCGGCGACCGCGCTCAGATAGGCGTGGTCGCGCACGATCACGTCGACCCGGAAGCCGCTCTGCCGCTCGATCGCGGCGGTGAGATCGGCGGCCAGGGAGTCCTCGTCGCCGTGCGCCGAGGAGAAGACGGCCTGCCCGCTCTGCAGATAGGTGCGGACGTCGTCCAGGCCGAGGCCGGTCATCAGGGTGCGCAGGTCGGCCATCGGCAGTTTCCTGCTGCCGCCCACGTTGATCCCGCGCAGCAGCGCCGCATACGTCGTCATCCGGCCACCTTAGAACGGCCGTCGTGCCCCGTGGGGGCGGGCACGACGGCCGTGGTCCCCGGAGGGATCGCGCGAAACTCTGGCCGATGAGACGGGTGCAGATCAACATCTCCACGCAGCTGTGACTTGATCAACAACCTTTCGTCATCACAAAGCGGGGTTCTGTCGGCGGATCGGACACGCCGGTGTCCGACCGTCCGCTTCCCCTCCGGCCGCCACCCTGATCCGCGGCCCTCAGCCCGGGCGACGCGTGTAGGGGGCACCCTCCGCCTCTGAGGGGAGGGTGCGGTGTCCGATGGGAGGAGCGGGGGGCGGCCGCGGTTCACCGGGCAGCACGACGAGACGGCTTTATCCGGCCCCTACCGTCGGAGTGAACGGTGGCGGCAGGGGGCCGCCACCACGCACAAGGGGGCAGGTCCGTCATGGACAGAGGAGAATCGCGGGTGCGGGGGTTCGCCGCCCGGGCGGGCGGCTGGAGCGCCCGGCACCGGTGGGCGGCGGTCGGCATCTGGGTGCTGTTCGTCGTCCTGGCGATGGGGGTGGGGTCCGCGGCGGGCCGGGTCGACGTCGACGACAGCGACCAGCTGAAGGGCGAGACGCACAACGCGGCGCAGATCATCAAGGACGCCGGCATCAAGGAGCCCGCGAGCGAGACCGTCCTCGTCCAGGCGAAGGACGGGCGGCTGCGGGCGACCGACGCGGAGTTCAGGTCCGCCGTCGACGCCGTCGTCAAGGCCGTCGACGGCACCGGCCAGGTCACGGGCGTGACGTCGCCCTACCCCACGCACACGATCTCCAAGGACCGGCACAGCGCGCTGGTGCAGTTCGACATGCGCGGGGACGCGGAGAGTGCGGGCGACCGGGTGGAGCCGGTGCTGAAGGCGGTCGAGGGGGTGCAGAAGGAGCACGCCCGGACGCTGCGGATCGAGGAGATCGGCGGCGCGAGCATGCGCAAGACGTTCAGCGACGCGTTCGGGGACGACTTCAAGAAGGCCGAGTACTCGGCGGTGCCGGTGGCGCTCGGCATCCTGCTCATCGCCTTCGGCGCGCTGGTGGCGGCGCTGCTGCCGGTGGCGCTGGCGATCACCGCGATCATGGCGACGATGGGCCTGATGGGCATCGTCAGCCATCTGCAGCCGATGAGCGACACCGCCAACTCCGTGATGCTGCTGGTCGGCATGGCCGTCGGCGTGGACTACTGCCTGTTCTATCTGCGCCGCGAGCGTGAGGAGCGGGCGGCCGGACGGGACGCGCGCACGGCCCTCAGGATCGCCGCGGCGACCAGTGGCCGGGCGATCGTGGTCTCCGGCGTCACGGTGTGCGTGGCGATGGCGGGCATGCTGTTCACCGGGCTCGCCACCTTCGAGGGGATGGGCCTGGCCTCGCTGATGGTGGTGGCCGTCGCCATGGTCGGCTCGGTGACCGTGCTGCCCGCGCTGCTGTCGCTGCTGGGTGAGCGCGTCGACAGGGGCCGGCTGCCGTTCCTGGGCCGTCGCCGGCGCACGGGCAACGGCGAGAGCCGGTTCTGGTCGGCCGTCCTCAAGGGCGTCCTGGCCCGGCCCGCGGTGTCCGTGGTGGTCGCGCTCGGCGCGCTGCTCGCGGTGGCGGCGCCCGCGCTCGGCATGAAGACGCAACAGCTCACCCTGGACCAGGAGTTCGGCGACTCGCTGCCCATCGTGCAGACCTACAACCGGGTCAACGACGCCTTCCCGGGCGGCTCGGAGCCGGCCCAGGTGGTCGTGAAGGCCGAGGACATCGACGCCCCCGAGGTGAAGGCGGCACTCGCCGACTTCCGTGACCGGGCCATCTCCTCGGGCGCCTCGCGCGGCCCGGTCGACATCCGGGTCCACGAGAAGCAGAACGTCGCCTTCGTCTTCGTCCCGCTGGTCGGCGGCTCCGACCAGGACAAGGCGGGCGCCAGCCTGGAGAAGCTGCGCGACGACGTGCGCCCGGCGACGCTGGGCAAGGTGGCGGGCGTCGAGGCGCCGATCACCGGCCAGGTCGCGGGCTCGCACGACTTCAACGACCAGCTCGTCGGTTCGGTCGTACCGGTCTTCGCCTTCGTGGTGGTGTTCGCCTTCGCGCTGATGCTGCTGTCGTTCCGCTCGCTGACCGTCGCGATCACGTCGATCCTGCTGAACCTGCTGTCGGTGGGCGCCGCGTACGGCATCCTCGTCGCGGTCTTCCAGCACGGCTGGGGCGCGTCCCTGGTCGGCGCGGAGGGCGTCGGCGCGATCGTCACCTGGCTGCCGCTGTTCCTGTTCGTGATCCTCTTCGGGCTGTCGATGGACTACCACGTGTTCGTGGTCTCCCGCATCCGCGAGGCGCGGCTGCGCGGCCGGTCGACGAAGGACGCGATCGCCCACGGCGTGGTCACCACGGCGGGCGTGGTCACCAGCGCCGCGGTCATCATGGTCGCCGTCTTCGCGATCTTCGGCACGCTGTCGATGCAGTCGATGAAGCAGATGGGCGTGGGCCTGGCGGCCGCGGTCCTCATCGACGCGACCGTCATCCGGGGCGTGCTCCTGCCGGCGGTGATGGCGCTGCTGGGCGAGCGCAACTGGTACCTGCCGAAGTGGCTGCACCGGCTGCCGGACCTGACCCACGACGAGGCACCGGAGGCCATCGCGGCCGAGCCGGCGCGGGGTGAGGGCGAGCCGCTGCGGGTGTGACACCCGCCTGCCACGGCAGCACGCGGGCCCGCCGGCCACCAGGGGGTGACCGGCGGGCCCTCGCGCGCGTACGGCGTGACCCGCGGGCCCGCGCACGCGTACGGCGTGACCCGCGGGCCCGCGTACACGTACGGCGTGACCCGCGGGCCCGCGCACGCGTACGGCGGCACGGGCGCGCTCTCATCCGCGTACGGCGTCACCGGCCGGCCTCACCCGCCTCCGGCGTCACGGGCGGTGACCCTTCACGTCGTGCTCAGTGGCCGCGCGCGGCGAGCTCGGCCTCGATCAGGTCGGCCGCCCGCCGGGTGCCGCCCTCCCGGGCCATGCCGGCCTGGATCTCCTTCAGCCGCCGGGCCGCCTCCGCGTCGCCGACCAGCGCGAGCGCGGCCTCGCGCAGCGCCTCGGCGGTCGCCTCCTCGGTCGCCAGCCGCCGTGCCACGCCGAGCTGCTGAAGCATGTCGGCGTTGCCGAACTGGTCCGCCGCCTGCGGTACGGCGATCATCGGCGTACCCGTGGCCAGCCCCTCCTGGCTGCCGCCCGCCCCGGCGTGGGTGACGAACAGGTCGGCCTCCTTCAGGATCGCCAACTGCGGCACCCAGTCCCGGACTTCCACGCTCCCGGGTACGTCGCCCAGCTCGGCCGGGTCGACGTGCTTGCCGATCTGCAGCACCGTGTGCCAGCCGGGCAGGTCGCCGAAGGCGCGCACGCACTCCCGGTAGAACGCGGGCTGCCTGGTGAAGGCGGAGCCCAGCGACACCAGCGCCACCTTCTCGGCGCCGGCGGGCCGCCGCCATGTGCCCTGTGCGGCGCGTTCGCCCTGGCACGCGCCGACGAAGGTGTACACGCGCTCGTCGACCCGGTCGGCGTGCGGCTGCAGCGCCTTCGGGATGAGCACCAGGGAGCGGGCGGGCCGGCCGGCGAAGTCGTCGGGGTGCTGTGTGATGCCGTTCTCCTCCAGCCAGGCGTGGAAGCGGGCGTAGTACGCCCGGCCGCGCGGCGTCTTCTTCGGCTCCGCCCACATCGGCTCGGCCACCTCCTGCTCATAGCCCTCCCAGGCGACGAGGCTCGGCGACAGGGAGACGGCGGGGACGCCCCAGCGGTGGGCGAGGACGCGGCCCGGGTAGGAGGCGATGTCGTGCAGCACGAGGTCCGGTTCGTCGCCCCGGTAGGCCTCGATCAGCTGCGGCAGGGCCTGGATCGCGTCGTTCAGGAACGGTTCGACGTTGTCCAGCAGGGTCTCGCCCCACGCCGACGGGTCGTCGTCGGGCGAGGGCAGGGTGGAGGTCCACGGTTTTGGTTCGGCGCCGGTCTCGGCGACCTTGTCCGCGAAGACCGGCGGGATGGCGTACGTGACCCGGTGCCCGCGTGCGACGAGCTCCCGGATCACCTCGAGGCTGGGGTTCACATGGCCGTGGGCGGCGATGGAGAACATGGCGATGTGGGCGCGACTGGTCATGACCGGCACCCTAATACGAGACGAGACGTCTCGTCCAAGCTTTTTGGCGAGGGTGATCCGTTCGACCGGACCGGGGACCGTCCGCGCGGCGGTCAGCGCTGGTAGCGGGCCAGGACGAGGTTGCCGTCGGCTTCCAGGCGGCGCCGCAGTACGGAGAGGCCGATCGCGCCGCTGTAGTACTCCTGGAAGGCCGGCGTGGCCACCTTGTCCTTCCACTCGGGGTAGCCGCGCACCGACTGCGCGGGCGCCGGGACGAGCCGGCCGGCCAGGGCGGTGCCGGTCGCCCAGCCGTCCTGGGCGGTGTGCAGGGCCGGATCCCGCAACGCGCGCGTACCCGTGGGCAGCATCCAGTCGCCGAGCGCCAGACGGACCATGTTCTTCGGCCGCAGCAGGAAGTCGAGGAAGGCGGCGGCCTCCTTCTTGTGCGGGCTGTCCGCGGCGATCGAGAGGGTCTGCGGGCTGACGCCCTGGGTGAGCCCGTCGGCACCGGCCGGAGCGGGCAGCACCTGCCAGGCGAAGCCCTTCGGCGCCTGCCGCGCGATCTGCTGGCGGTAGGAGAACCCGAGCGGCACCATCGCGTACCGGCCGCCGAAGAAGCCCGGCAGGGTGTCGGAGCCGCCGCTGCCGAGGGTGGAGCGCGGGGCGCTGTGGTCGACGGACACCTGGTCGTGAATGGTGCGCGGCACCTCGGCGTCGGCGGCCTCGAACCGGACGGTGACCTTCCCGTCGGTGCCGCGGTGGAAGAGGCTGCCGCCCGCCGACAGGGACAGGTTCAGCGTCGCGGACACCGGCTCCTTCAGCGGCCAGGCCACCCCGTACCGGCCGCCGCCGCTCAGTCGCCTGGTCACCTGCCGGAACTCGGCCCAGCTCCACGGGTGTCCGGGGGTCGGGACGCGGACGCCGGAGCGCCGCAGCCAGGCCGCGTTGGCGATGAGCACGCGCGGTTCCTGGAGGAACGGCACCCCGTACAGGCCGCCGCCGAAGGTCGTGGTCGCCCAGCTGTGGCGCGGGATGTCGTCCTTGAGCCCGCGCGGGAGCAGACGGGAGAGGTCGGCGAGGTAGCCGCCGTGCGCGAAGTCGGCGAGGTCGTCGGCGGCGTCGTGGATGACGTCGGGGGCCTCGCCGCCCTCGAAGGAGGTGAGCAGCTGGTCGTGGACGCTGTCCCAGCTGCCCTGGACGTACTCCACCCGCACGCCGGGGTGCGCGGCGTTCCACTCGCGCACCAACTCCTTCGTGGCCCGCACGGACTCGTCCTGCCAGGCCAGGGACTGGAAGCGCAGGGTGACGCGCCCGTCGCCGCCGGGGCCGGCGCAACCGGCGAGCAGCAGGAGCAGGACGACGGCGACCAGGCGTGCGCGCATCAGCCCCTCACCGCCCCGGCGAGCAGCCCGCCCGCGATCCACCGCTGGACCAGGGCGAAGAAGGCCAGCGACGGCAGCGTGGCGAGCACCGACGCGGCGGCCAGCGGCCCGAGGTCGGCGACGCCCTCGGCCCCGATGAAGTGGGTGAGCACCACCGGCAGGGTCTGTTTCCCGGGGCTCTTGAGCAGCACCAGCGCGAAGAAGAACTCGTTCCAGGCGGTGACGAACGCGAAGAGTGCCGTCGCCGCGATGCCCGGCGCGAGCAGCGGCGCCGTCACCGACACGAGGATCCGCAGCCGCCCGGCCCCGTCGACGGCCGCCGCCTCCTCCAGCTCCGCGGGGACGGCCCGGACGTACCCGGTGAGCAGCCACAGCGCGAACGGCAGCGCCCACACGACGTACACCATCACCAGCCCGGCCGGGGAGTCGACGAGCCGCAGGGCGCGCAGCAGCAGGAACAGCGGGATGATCAGCAGGACGAACGGGAACGCCTGGCTGACGACCACCCAGGCGCTCGCCGCCCGGGCGAGCCGGGTGCGGTGCCGGGCCAGGACGTACGCCATCGGCGTGGCCAGGCACACGGCGATCAGCGCGGCGGCGAGAGCGATGAGCAGCGAGTTCACCGCGGACCGCAGCAGGGGCTGTTCGTCGAAGGCCTGGCGGAAGTTGGCGAGGGTGGGGTCCTTCGGGATCCAGGTGGGGTGCAGGCTCGCCAGCTCGCGCGGCGGCTTGAAGGCGGTGGACAGCAGCCACAGGAAGGGGAACGCGAGGAAGGCCAGATACGCCAGCAGGGCGGCGTACTGCCCGGCGCGGACGCCCTTGCGGGCTCTCACCGTTCCTCGCCTCCCCTGAGCCGGCCCGCCAGGAACGCGGCGAGACAGACGGCGACCACGGCGACCAGCACACAGCCCATGGCGGCGGCGTAGCCGAACTGCCCGTAGCGGAAGGCCTCTTCGTAGGCGAAGAGCATCGGCAGCCGGGTGCGGCCGCCGGGGCCGCCGTTGGTGAGGACGTAGACGAGGGCGAAGGCGTTGACGTTCCAGATGAGGTTGAGCGCGGTGATGGCGAGGGCGACCGGGCGCAGTGCGGGCCAGGTCACCGCGTGGAAGCGGCGCCAGGCGCCGGCGCCGTCCAGGGCGGCGGCCTCGTGCAGGTCGCGCGGGGTGTTCTGCAGGCCCGCGAGCAGGGCGACCGTGGTCTGCGGCAGGCCCGCCCAGACGCCGACGACGATCACGGCGGGCAGGGCGGTGGACAGGGAGCCGAGCCAGTCGCGGCCGCCGCCGAGACCGAGGTCGCGCAGGGTCTCGTTGAGCACGCCCGCGTCGGTGTGGTAGACGAGCCGCCACATGATGCCGACCACGACCTCCGGCATGGCCCACGGCACGATCGCCAGCGCCCGGGCGAGCCGGCGCAGCGCCACGTCCTGGTTCAGCAGCAGGGCGAGGCCGAGCGCGAGCAGGAACTGCGGGACGGTCACGCCGACGGCCCACACCAGACCGATCCGGAAGGACTCCCAGAAGAGGGTGTCGTGCAGCAGGTCCCGGAAGTTGAGGGCGCCGATCCAGCGGGTGGGCGCGGCGCGGCCGGACTGCGCGTCGGTGAACGCCAGCAGGATGCCGTGGAGCAGCGGGCCGACGCTGAGCACGAGGATGGGCAGCAGGGCGGGCAGGACGAGGAACCAGCCGCCGCGGTCGAGGGGCCGGCCGGGGCGGCGGGAGCGCGGCGCGCGCGGGGCCGGTCGCGTCACGTCCGCCACCGCCGTCACGGAATCAGCCCCTTTGGACACCCTTGGGTTGGCATGACCATGGTCGTAAACCGGATGGCCGCCGTCAAGGGACCGTGCACCGGGCCCGATCTGCGCGAATGCGAGACTGACGGACACACGGTTCGGGAACGGGACATGGAGGCGGACGATGGACGAGGCGCGGGCGCGCGAGGTACTGGCCGCGGCGAAGGTGCTGCCCGGGGCCGACGACGCGCGGCTGCTCGCCCTGGGCGAGAACGCGGTGTTCGCCGCCGGTGACCTGGTCGTGAAGGTGGGCCGCGACGCCGAACTGCTGGACCGCGCGCGCCGCGAACTGGACGTCGCGCTGTGGCTGGCGGACGCGGACGTCCCGGCCGTGCGCGCGGCCGGGAGGGAGCCGCTGCTGGTGGAGGGGCACCCGGTCACCGTGTGGCACCGGCTGCCGGACGCGGTACGGCCCGCCGGACCCCGCGACCTGGCCGCACTGCTGCGGATCGTGCACACCCTGCCCGCGCCCCCCTTCGCGCTGCCGCGCCGGGAGCTGCTGGGCGGGGTGGAGCGCTGGCTGCGGCTCGCGGGCGACGCCATCGACCCGGCCGACGCGGCCTATCTGCGCGAGCGGCGCGACGGCTTCGCCGCGGCGGCGGCCGCGCTCACCCCGCACCTGCCGCCCGGCCCGATCCACGGCGACGCCCTGCCCCGCAACGTCCACATCGGCCCCGACGGCCCGGTCCTGGTCGACCTGGAGACCTTCTCGGCCGACCTGCGCGAGCACGACCTCGTGGTCATGTCCCTCTCCCGCGACCGCTACGGCCTGCCCGCCGACGCCTACGACGCCTTCACCGCCGCGTACGGCTGGGACGTACGGGAGTGGGAGGGCTGCGCGGTGCTGCGCGGCGCGCGGGAGACGGCCAGCTGCGCCTGGGTCGCCCAGCACGCGCCGGGCAACCCCAAGGCTCTCGCCGAGTTCCGGCGCCGGGTGGCGTCACTGCGGGAGGGCGACGCGACGGTGCGGTGGTTCCCGTTCTGAGCGGCCGGGGGCGCGCGACGCCGGCGGATCAGGCGCCGTAGAACACGAACGCGCCCCACCCGGCCGCGTCGGCGAACACCGGAAAGCGGTAGCCACCTCCGGCGGCGGCGAGGCGGCGGTGCCGGTCGGTGTCGAGGGGCGGGGCCCCGGCCTGGACGGCGGACCCGTGGGCGGGCGGGAGGTATGCGGCGGTGGGCATCAGGTCCGCGTCTACGGGCGGGACGTCCGCGTCGGGCGGCCCGGCGTCCACGGCGGTGGGCGGGGCGTCCGCGTCGGTCGGAGGGGCGTCCGCGTCGGTCGGAGGGACGTCCGCGTCGGGCGTGCCCGCCAGCCGGTGGGCCAGCCGCAGCATCTCACCGCTCAGCTCGTCGGCCGCGGCGGGGCGCCGTGGTGTCTCCAGCCGGGAGCAGGCCCAGTCGACGAGGTCGGCTGCCGTCATGGCCGCCATCCGCCGCTGGGCACGGGCCAGTGCGTCCGCGACGACCCCGGCGTTCCAGCCGGGCCGGGCGGCCAAGTCCTCGTAGAACAAGGACATCAGCACCGCCGTCTCGTGGTCCAGCACCGGCCACTGGCTGACGATCAGCCCGCGCGCACCGGCGGACAGCAGGGCGTGCCCGAGGCCGGTCAGCTCGTCGCCGCGCCGCACCCGGTGGCGGCCGCTGCCGCAGGCGCTGAGGGTGACGAGCGCGCCCGACCAGTCCAAGGCGGCGAGCTGGTCCACGGTGACCACCTCGCCACCGGAGCCGGTTCCGCGGGCGAGCAGCAGTCCGCTGCGCTCCGGGTGCCGCTCGTCGAACGTGGCGTGGCACGCCAGATGCACCAGGGACAGCCGTTCCGCGGCGGTGACGGCTTCCTGGAGCCACTCCCCCGTGACCGTGTGGCCGACCCGGGCGGTGCCGCCCAGCCGGTGGGCGACCTCGGCGCACTCACTGCGGCAGAACGCCAGCTCCGCGCTGCCGTCGGCCCGCCCGGCGCCGGGGAAGCCGCCCACCACGACGGTGCCGTCCCGGTGCCAGGCGCCGGACGAGCGCAGCAGCGACGCCGACGGCAGGTAGCGCAGCGGCGGGCGGCCGCGGGCGACGGCAGGGTCGGGTGACAGGTGCATCGGTACGCCGTGCAGCGGGCCATGGGGCACGACAAGCACCGAGCCCGCCGGGTCTCCCGCGGGCGCGGCGCCGTCCACGACCGAGCGGAGCGCCGCGTGCAGGGGGCCCACCAGCAGGGAACCGAGGGCGCGTTGCCGGTCCCGGCGGTTGCGCGCGGTGCGCAGGGCCCGCATCCGGCCGGCTCCGTCCCGAAGGCCCAGGGTGTCGTGCCGGCCCACGGTCACCAGTTCCGGTTCGGTGCGGCCGGGCACGATCACGAACGCGTGGAGCGCTTCGTCGCCGCTCCACAGCTCCACCAGGGCCGTCGCCCCGGCGCGGGCGAGCAGACGCGCCGCCTCGCGCGCCGTGATGGGCTCGGCCATCCGGTGGCGGCGCACCTCAGGGCGCGTGTCCGCCAACCGGTCCCACAGAGCGGCCAGTTCGGCGCGGACCGCGCCCAGCTCGTCCTCCACCGCGTACAGCCGGCGGATCCGCTCGTCCGGCCGCTCGCCCTGCCGCCACAGCGACAACTCCTCGCGCAGCCGGCGCTGACGGAGCCACAGCTCCTGTTCGCGGGCGAGCGGATCGTCGGCGACATGGTCGGTGGAGGAATGGCCGGTGGAGGCAGGGCCGGCAGAGGCAGGGCCGGCAGAGGCGGGGGCCGTGGCGGCAGGGTCCGTGGCGGCGGGGTCGGTGACAGCGGCGCCGGGGTCGGTGGACGCGGCGCCAGGGTCGGTGGACGCGGCGGGGGCCGGGGCGTCCATGAGTCCGTGCCGCACCGCGTCCAGCAGTGAACGGCTCCGGGCCCGCTCCGCCAGAGTGAAGGCCTGCCCGACCTGGCCGACCGCCAGCGCGACCTCCACCGCTTCCCGGTACGGCGGGGTGGTGAGCGTGTGGAAGTCGGGCAACGGTCCGAGGTCCAGGGCATGCCGGCGCACCTCCTCGTGGGCGTCGCACGCCTCGGTCAGCCGGTCGAGCAGCTCGGGGCTGCGCTCGCCCCGGCGGAAGCGGTACGCGCCGACCGCCAGGGACGCCACCATGACCGTCTGGGGCGCGGGGTGGCGAGCGGCGAGCGCGGTGAGCCGTTCGACCGTCTCGGCGGCCTCCGCGTCCCGCCCGGTCCTCTCGGCCAGGTGGAGCCGTACGGTCAGCCGGGCCGCCAGCCGGTAGGCCGAGGGGCCGTCGTCGGCCCCGGCGGCCGCGATGCTGAGTTCGCTGTAGGTGCGGGCGAGTTCGTGGGCGCCGTAGCCCAGGCAGATCTGCGCCAGCCGGCCGTCGTGCACCCCGAAGTCGTCTCCGGGCGCCTCCTCGGGCAGGGAGGCGGCGGCCGCGCCCAGACGCCTGCGCAGGGAGAAACGGCTGAGCGCCCGCGCCCGCAGCAGGAGCGCGAGCTCGTCCTCCTCCCCGATGCCCAACCGCTGGGCGCAGATTGCCAGATGGCGCAGCGCGATGCTCTCCCGGAACGCGTCGCCGAGGCCCTGCGTCACCTCCCGCGACCGCATGAGCACCTCGTGGCCACGGTCGTGGTCACCCGCGTACAACCGGATGACCCCGCGCAGGTTCCACACGCGCGGCATGAGGTGCAGCGCCTGCAGGTGGGCCCAGTGCGTCTCGGCGCGGTGCAGCAACTCCTCGGCCCCCGCCAGGTCCCCTGCCTCGAACCGCCGTTCGGCCTGGTCGGCAAGGTCTCCGCCCGCCGTCGCGTGCAGGCCGATGTCCAGCGCGATCTCCGCGTCGCCCACGCCGGGCTCGCCGGCGTACCGCTCGCGCAGCATCTGCGCCGTACGGGCCTCGATGGCCCGGACCCGCTCGTCGTACCCGGGCCCGTAGTGTTCCTCGTCGATCCGGGCGTGCAGCCGTACGCCCAGGTCGTGGGCGTGGGTGAACGCGACACCGGCGGCGGCCTCGTCACCGGCGGCCCGGTGCAGGTCCGCCAGGTTCAGCCAGGCCTTGTACGCGTCGTGCTCGGCGCCCGCGGCGGCCAGCAGCCGCGCCGCCTCCTCGGTGTGCCGCACGGCCTCGTCGAAGTGGCCCTGCCGCTCGAGCTCTCGGGCGAGGTTGTCGGTCACGATGCCGCGCTGGACATCGGTGAGTCCCTCCACCTCCAGCGCCGCGCGCAGCAACTCCTCGGCACCGTCGCGGGAGTGCCGGATCAGGGCCGTGGCGTGGTTCTGCAGGACCATCGCGTACCCCATGGCATCGCCGGCGTTCCGGGCGGCGTCGGCCGCCTCCTCGAACCAGCCCACGGCCCGCCCCAGGTCCCCCGACGCCACGGCGGTGAGGGCGAGCCCCTCAAGTGCGCCGCTGCGGGTCGCCTCCGTCGCGGCGGCGTCGAGGCACTTCTCGTAGTACGCGAGTGCCTCCGCCGGCCGCCCCTCCGTCCGAGCCACCTGGCCGAGCAGCCGGTAGAGCAGGAACCGCGCGTCGGCGTCGGCCACCTGTTCCGAGACGGCCTCCAGGGCGAGCAGCAGCCGCTTCGCCTCCGCCGGGCGGCCCTGGGCGAGTTGCCCGTGGGCGTACAGCAACGCCTCCTGGTACCGGGCGAGTCGGACATCGTCGTCGGTCACACCGCCTCCGGTGGGTCTGCGCGATCCGGTAACGGGTTACCCATGACGGCTCGCCGTTCAGACATACTCTGACGCATGAGCAACCCGGACGACGTCGATCCGCCCACCCCGCACGCGGGTGCCGTGCGGCTTTCGGAGGACGGTGAACTGCTGTACTGGGACGGCACCGAATGGACGCCCTATGTCCGGCTGACCGAGGGCGAGGCGTTCCACCACGGAGTGGTGTTCCGCGGTGACGACGCCGAGCAGGACGACCGGTGACCTCGCCGCTGCCCGACCCGGTCGCCGCCGGGCCGGCCGCCGACCCCTCAGCGACGGGTCCCGCCGACGCGGTGACCGATCTGCGGGCCACGGCCCGCTGGACGATCGCCGCAACGGCGGCCGTCGGCGCGCTGCTGCTGGGTGGCGGTCCGCTGGTGGCGGTCGGCCGCATCCACGGCTGGGCGGACGCCGCCACGGCGTTCGGCGGGCTCGCGCTGGCGGTGCTCGGCATCGGCTGGGCCATCTGGCAGACCGGCGAGGCGCTGACGCCGCGTCTGGCCACGCTCGCCGATCTGCGCTCCCCCGGCATGGCCGGTCTGCGCGAGGCCGTCGCCCGCGATCCGTCCGCCTACTACGGCCCTTACGCCTCCTTGGACGAGCTGGCCGCCGGACGCCGGCTGCACGAGAAGGTCGCCGCCGAGCTCGCGGTCCGCCTGGCCCGCGAACAGGACACGGACCGCACGCGGGTGCTCCAGCAGGGCCTTGCCGACGCGCGCGCCAACGCGGAACAGGCCCGTGCGCTCCAGCAGCGGCTGCTCACGCTGATCCACGCCTGGGCGGTGCGCAACGCGGTGCGCCGGGCGCGGGTGCACACCCTGGCGGCCTTCGTGGTGGTGACCCTCGGCGCGGTGCTGTTCCTGACCGCCACCCACGAGGACACGTCCGCGCAGCCGGCCGGGTCCGCGCGGGCCTCCGTCGCCCCCACCGGGCCGCAGCCGGCCGCCCCCGTGCCGCGTTGAGCGGAAACGGTCAGGCCCTGGGGCCGCAGGCCCGCTCGGCGTCCCGCTCGTCGGCGTCGCCTTCTCCCGCGTCGCGCCGCCTGATCGCCCCGGCGGCGCGGCGCAGTTCGGTCAGGACCGTGCGGACCGCCGCTCTCGCCGTGCGTTCCGGGCGGCACAGGACGTCGATGTGGCGGCGGGCCTGCACCCCGCTGAGCGGCCGCAGGACCAGGTCCGGATGGGGCCGCACGGTCCAGCGCGGCATCAGCGCGATGCCGCCCCCGGCGGCGACGGCCTCGGCGACCACCGCGAACTCGTTGATGCGGTGCGCGAGACGCAGCCTGCGTCCGGCCGCCGCGGCGATCGCCTCGATCGTCGCCAGCACCGGGAAACCGTCGTGCACCGTGATCCACGGCTCGTCGGCCACGTCCCGCGGGCTCAACCGCCGCTTGCCGGCGAGCGGATGCCCGGCGGGCAGCGCCACGTCGAGCGGCTCGCGCAGCAGTGTCGTCGCGGCGATCGTGCCCGGCCAGGGCGGGGCATGGTCCAGGCGGTGAGCGAGCACGAGGTCGTAGAGGCGGGTCAGCCGGGGGAAGTCCTCCTGCGGCACGTCCTCGTCGGCGAGTGCGAGCCGCGGGCCGCCAGTTGCGGCGAGGGCGCGCAGCAGCAGCGGGAAGAAGGCGGAGCCCGCGCTGTGGAACGCGGCCACCGACACCTCTCCGTCGGCCTGCCCCACGAAGTCCTCCACGGCGTGCCGGGCCCGCGCCAGCGCCGCCTCCACGTCGACGGCCGCGGCCGCCAGCGCCTGCCCCGCGTCGGTGAGCACGAGCCGACGGCCCTGCCGCTCGGTCAGCGGCACCGGCATCGTGCGCTGCAGCAGCCGGAGCTGCTGGGAGATCGCCGACGGCGTGACCAGCAGCGCCTCGGCCACCGCGCTGACGCTGCCCAGTTCCCCCAGCTCGCGCAGGATCCGCAGCTGCCGTCCGTCCATGGCCGCAGTGTAGGGGCATGATGTAGGGCTGCTAAAAGATCGCTGAAGGAACTCGTGCTGGGCTTCAGGGTCGTCCGCGGTGCACGGTGGGCGGGTGTCCGACGCCCGCCGTACCGACGCGGTACTCCTCCTGGTCGCACTCGTCTGGGGCTCCAGCTATCTCTCCGCCCAGACGGCCACGGCCGCGCTGCCCGTCCTGTCCGTCCTCTTCGCTCGCTACGCGCTCTCCTTCCTGGCGTGCCTGGCCTGCCTCGTCCTGATCGCCGGGCGCCGCGGGCCGCTGCGACCGCGCCGCGACGAGTGGCGTGCCGGGCTGCCGCTCGGCGTCACCCAGGCCGCGGTGCTGGTGGTGGAGACCTACGGCGTCGCCCACACCACGGCCGCCAACGCGGGCCTGATCATCAGCCTGACCATCGTCCTCACCCCCCTGCTCGACCGCTCCGGCCACCCGGGCGGACTGCCCGGCTCCTTCTACGCCGCCGCCGGCGTGTGCGTGCTCGCCGTCGGGCTGCTGATGTCCGGCAACGGCTTCCACGCGTTCCGCCTCGGCGACCTGCTGATGCTGGCCGCCGCCGGGGTCCGGGCGGTGCACGTGGCCCTCGTCGGCCGGCTGACCGCCCGCCGGGCCGTACGTCCGCTGCATCTGACGACGGTGCAGACGGCCGTCGGCACGGCCCTGTTCCTCCCCGTCACCGCCGCCGGGCTGCCGGACCTGGTCCGCGCCCCGGCCGCCACCTGGACGCAGCTGCTCTACCTCGCCCTGTTCTGCAGCGTGTTCGCCTTCCTCGCGCAGACCTGGGCGGTGCAGCGCACCTCGGCCAGCCGGGCCAGCCTGCTGCTGGGCACGGAGCCCGTGTGGGCCGCGGTGGCCGGCGTCGCGCTCGGCGGCGAGCACCTCACGGCGCTCACGGGACTGGGTGCGGCGCTGATGGTCGCGGGGACCTACTGGGGACAGGCGGTGGAGCGCAGCCACCGCGCGACCTCCGCCCGGGCCGGCACACAGGCGGACGCGAGGCTCCCGGCGAGCTCCGACGCCGACCAGGAACATCCGACGGCACCGACGCCGACGCGGACGCCGGCGAGAAGCTGACGGCGGCCTCCCGGCGGGCGCGACGCCGAGGCCGAGGGGAAGCTGACGGCGACCTCCCCCGACGGTCGCCGACGCCGACGTGAGATTGACGGCTGCCTCCCCGCGGTCGCCGACGCAGAAGGGAGATTGGCGGCGGCCTCCCCGCGGTCGCCGACGCCGACGCGGAACGGACGCCGGTCGGCAGCTGACGCGCGCCGCCCCGGCGAAGGTGACGTCCGATCAGCCCATGGCCGCAGCGGCCCAGTCGCGCTCGCGGTGCGTCACACGCGCTCCCCCGCCACCTCCCGCACGGGCCAGGTGGCGTCCACCACCGCGTCCGTCTCCCCCTTGCGGCGCAGGAAGGCCTGGAAGTCCGCCGCCCACTCCGCGTACCACTCGACCTGGCGGTGGTGCAGTTCCGCCGGGCCCAGGGCCGCGATCTTGGGGTGGCGGCCGGCTATCGCACCGGCCAGGCGAGCCGCGGCGAGGGCGTCGGCGCAGGCGTCGTGCGCCGCGTCGAGCGGGACGCCGTACTCCGCGCAGACGGCTTCGAGGTTGCGCTTGCCGCGGCGGTAGCGGTCGGCCCAGCGGTCGATGGTGTACGGGTCGATGACCGGGGCCGGGGCCTGGCCGCCGAGCCGGTCGCGCAGGGACGGCAGGCCGTGCCGCAGCAGTTCGGCGGAGAGCAGGGTGAGGTCGAAGGCGGCGTTGTAGGCGACGACCGGGACGCCCGTCTTCCAGTACCCGGCCAGGACGTCCGCGATCGCGTCGGCGACCTGGTCGGCCGGCCTGCCCTCGGCCGCCGCGCGCTCGTTGCTGATGCCGTGCACCGCCACCGCGTCCGCCGGGATCTCCACGCCCGGGTCCGCGAGCCATTCCCGCCGCCCGAGCACCTGCCCGCCCCTGACCTCGATGACGGCGCCCGTGACGATGCGCGCCTCACACGGATCCGTGCCGGTGGTCTCCAGGTCGAAGCCGATGAGCAGCTCGCGGTGCCAGGCCATGGCGGCCCCCCTTCTCGGTGGTGCTGTCCCCCAGTGGCCTCCACCATCGCACGGCCCACTGACAATCGACCGGCGGCCGGTCCACCCGGCCCCGCCCGGGGGACACTTCAGGACACGGGGCGCGAATCCGCCCAAGCCATCTCGAACTCCTCGCGATAGGTGGAGAAGAGCCCGCCGTCCTCGACGCCGTCCGACTTCACCACCCGGTTGCCGCCGCGCAGCACCAGCACGGGCGCCTCCATGCCCCGCGCCCGGCGCAGATAGGACTGCACGACGGCGATGCCGTCCGCGCCGTCGCCGTCGACGAGGTAGGCGGTGAAGCGCGGGGTGTCGTCGTAGACCTGGATCTCGAAGGCGCCGGGGTCGCGCAGCCGGGCCCGGACCCGGCGCATGTGCAGGATGTTCATCTCGACCGCTCGGCTCAGCTCGCCCCGCTTCATGCCCAGCTCCCGCTCGCGCCGCTTCACGGCGCTGGAGGCCGGGTTGAGGAACAGCAGCCGGATCCGGGCGCCGGCCTCGGCGAGGCGCACCAGGCGGCGGCCCGAGAAGTTCTGCACGAGCAGGTTGAGGCCGATGCCGATGGCGTCGAGCCGACGGGCCTGGCCGAAGATGTCCTCGGCCGGGAACTGGCGCATCAGCCGCACCCGGTCGGGGTGCACGGCGACCACGTCCGCGTAGCGGTCGCCGACGAGGTCCTCGACGGCGTCGACGGGCAGCCGGCGCGCGGAGGGCACGTCGCCGCTTGTGCCGAGCATCTCGAGCAGCCGCGCGGAGGCGCGCTCGGCCTGGCCGAGGACCGCCTCGGACAGGGCACGGTTGCGGGAGACGACATTGCGGGTCACCTCCAGCTCGTCAAGGGCCAGCTCCACGTCACGTCGGTCGTCGAAGTACGGCTCGAAGCAGGGCCAGTGCTGCACCATCAGCTCGCGCAGCTGGGGCAGCGTCAGGAAGCTGATGACGTTGTCGTCGGCCGGGTCCAGGAGGTAGCCCTTGCGGCGGCTGACCTCGCGGACGGCTGCCGCGCGCTGCACCCACTCCTGTCCGGCGGGTCCGGCGGCGGCGACCACCCAGTCGTCGCCGTGGACGGGCTCGTAGACGGGCCGCAGCACGGCGGCCACCACGGCGCGCAGCCGCTGTTCGACGAGGTTCAGCCAGATGTAGGCCCGGCCGGCCCGCTGGGCGCGGGTGCGCACCTCGCGCCAGGCGTCGGCGTCCCAGTCCAGCTCGGGTCCGATGGCGCCCGTCTGCATGGGCCTGGCCAGCGACACCGCTCCGGGCGGGACCTCCGCGGAGTCCCCCTCACGGCCCTCGTCCCCAGGGGGTAGCTCCAGCTCTCCCGAGCCCACCCGCGCACCGCCTTCCGCTCCCCCGAGCACTCCCCGCTCCCAACGATCAAGGAAGGGTACTCCGCGAGCGCCCGGCGGTGCAGCCCGATGGGCAGGGTCGCGTCCCAACTGCTGCGATTCCCGGGGCCGTTCCACCCTGGCGCGGGCACGGAGTGAGCGGATTCATAGCGCGGACCGGCGCCCCGGTCGCCTCGGGCAGCCGTCCCCGCAGCCTCGCCGGCCACAGTGCCGCCCGGCGCCCCACACACCCCAGCACCCCCTCCCGCCCCATTTGGCGCACAATCGATGTTTTGCGCCGATGATCCGGCAAAAAGGGCGTACATCACAGGTGCTTCCCGCACTTTGCGGGAGACTCGCTGGCAAGGCGCTCCCTCAGGCGCCGTACACCTGAAAGAGTCGTATCCATGCAGGTCTGGCCTGGCGAGGCGTATCCACTCGGCGCCACCTATGACGGCGCCGGAACGAACTTCGCGGTCTTCTCGGAGGCCGCGGACCGAGTAGAGCTGTGTCTGCTGCACGACGACGGCTCGGAGACGGCGATCGAGCTGCGCGAGAGCGACGCGTTCGTCCGGCACGCGTACGTGCCGGGCGTGATGCCCGGACAGCGCTACGGCTACCGGGTCCACGGCCCGTACGCGCCCGAGCGCGGGCTGCGGTGCAACTCGGCGAAGCTGCTCCTGGACCCGTACGCACGTGCGATCAGCGGCTCGATCAACTGGGGCGAGGAGGTGTACGGCTACCACTTCGACGCCCCCGACAAGCGCAACGACCTGGACTCGGCGCCCCACACGATGACGTCGGTGGTGGTCAACCCGTACTTCGACTGGGGCGACGACCGCAGGCCGCGCACCGAGTACCACCACACGGTGATCTACGAGGCCCACGTCAAGGGGCTGACCATGCGGCACCCCGGGCTGCCGGAGGAGCTGCGCGGCACCTACGCGGCGCTCGCCCACCCCGTGATCATCGATCACCTGGTGGAGCTGGGCGTGACCGCGCTGGAGCTGATGCCGGTGCACCAGTTCGTCAACGACCACCGGCTGGTCGACATGGGGCTGAACAACTACTGGGGCTACAACACGATCGGCTTCTTCGCCCCGCACAACGCCTACGCCTCCTGGGGCGACCGCGGGCAGCAGGTGCTGGAGTTCAAGTCGGCGGTGCGCGCGCTGCACGAGGCCGGCATCGAGGTGATCCTCGACGTCGTCTACAACCACACCGCCGAGGGCAACCACCTGGGACCGACGCTGTCCTTCAAGGGCCTCGACAACCCGCAGTACTACCGGCTCGCGGACGACCCGCGCTACTACATGGACACCACCGGCACCGGGAACTCGCTGCTGATGCGGTCCCCGCACGTGCTGCAGCTGATCATGGACTCGCTGCGGTACTGGGTGACGGAGATGCATGTCGACGGCTTCCGCTTCGATCTCGCGGCGACCCTGGCCCGGCAGTTCCACGAGGTGGACCGGCTGTCGTCGTTCTTCGACCTGGTCCAGCAGGACCCGGTGGTCTCCCAGGTGAAGCTGATCGCCGAGCCGTGGGACGTGGGCGAGGGCGGCTACCAGGTGGGGAACTTCCCGCCGCTGTGGACCGAGTGGAACGGCAAGTACCGCGACACCGTCCGCGATCTGTGGCGGGGCGAGCCGCGCACCCTGGCGGAGTTCGCCTCCCGGCTGACCGGGTCCTCCGACCTCTACCAGGACGACGGGCGCCGGCCGCTGGCCTCGATCAACTTCGTGACCTGCCACGACGGCTTCACCCTGCACGACATGGTGTCGTACAACGACAAGCACAACGAGGCCAACGGCGAGGACAACCGCGACGGCGAGAGCCACAACCGGTCCTGGAACTGCGGGGTCGAGGGCGAGACCGACGACGCGGACGTGCTGCGGCTGCGCGCGCGGCAGATGCGCAACTTCATCGCCACGCTCATGCTGTCCCAGGGCGTGCCCATGATCAGCCACGGGGACGAGTTCGCCCGCACCCAGAAGGGCAACAACAACGCGTACTGCCAGGACAGCGACCTGTCGTGGGTGCACTGGCCCGAGGACGGCGGGCACCCGATGCTCGACTTCACGCGCGCGATGGTGTGGCTGCGCCGCGACCACCCGGTCCTGAGGCGGCGCCGCTTCTTCCACGGACGTCCCGTGGAGGGCACCCACGACGACCTCTCCGACATCGCCTGGTTCACCCCCGAGGGCCGGGAGATGACCCAGCGGGACTGGGAGTCCTCGACGGCCTCGGCGCTCGCGGTGTTCCTCAACGGCAACGCGATCTCGGAGCCGGGTCCGCGCGGCGAGCGCATCACGGACGACTCGTTCCTGCTGCTGTTCAACGCCTCGCCGAAGCCGCTGGACTTCGTGGTGCCGGTCGACCACGGCCGGCAGTGGCAGGTCGTCGTCGACACCGCCCTGCCGGAGGGCGTCCCGCCGGATGCCGGCCCGAAGGTGCAGGCGGGCGAGAAGCTGACCTTGCTCGACCGCAGCATGACGGTCCTGAGGCGACCGGCCTGACGCCCGCAGGCGTGGCCGGTCCGGCGGGGCACGCGCGCGGGGAGGGGCGCCCCGGCCGGCGGTGACGGCCGCCGCCGTGGTGCCCGGACCGGCAGCCCCTGTCCGGCCATGCGATATCCCCGGCCGGGCGGGCCCCGTCGGGCCACGCGAGGGTGCCCGGCCAGGCGGGCCCCGTACGGCCACGCGATGGTGCCCGGCCCGGCGGGCGCCATCCGGCCACGCGCGCGTGCAGGTGGAGGAGCCGGTGACACGAAAGGCGGCTGGGCGGGTACGTACGTTTCCATGACACCCGAGCGAAACGCCCCTTCCGTGCCGACGGCCACCTACCGGCTGCAGCTGCAGCCCGCGTTCCCGTTCGCCGCCGCGGCGGCAGCCGTGCCGTACCTGGCCTCGCTCGGCGTCTCCCACCTGCATCTGTCACCCGTGCTGGAGGCGGTGCCCGGCTCCGCCCACGGCTACGACGTGGTGGACCACGCGCGCGTACGCGAGGAGCTGGGCGGTGAGGTGGGGCTGCGGGCGCTCGCCCGCACCGCGCGGGAGCACGGCCTCGGCCTGATCGCCGACATCGTGCCGAACCACATGGCCATGGCCCCGCGCCACAACCGCGCCCTGTGGGAGGTCCTGAGGGAGGGGCCGAAGTCGCCGTACGCGCGCTGGTTCGACATCGACTGGGAGGCCCAGGGCGGCCAGCTGCTGCTGCCCGTGCTGGGCGGCCCCCTGGGGAACGTGATCGCGGACCTGCGGGTCGACGGCGACCTGCTGCGCTACCACGACCATCTCTTCCCGCTCCGCGAGGGCACCGAGGACCTGCCGCTGCCGCAGCTGCTGGACGCCCAGTGGTACCGCCCCGTGTGGTGGCGGCTGGCCCGCACCGAGCTGAACTACCGGCGCTTCTTCAGCATCTCCGAGCTGATCGGGGTGCGCGTGGAGGACCCCGAGGTCTTCGACGCCACCCACGGCAAGATCCTCCAGCTGCTCGAGCAGGGCGTCCTCGACGGGCTGCGCGTCGACCACCCGGACGGGCTCGCCGATCCCGGCGCCTATCTGCGGCGGCTGCACGAGGCGAGCGGGGGCCGCTGGACGGTCGTGGAGAAGATCCTCTCCGACGGCGAGCACCTGCCGGCGTCCTGGCCCGTCGCCGGCACCACCGGCTACGACGCCCTGCGCCACATCGACGGCCTGTTCGCGGACCCGGCGGGCGCCGCGGACCTCACCGCGGCCTACCGGCGGTTCGCGGCCCCGCAGACCGACCGGGGCGGCGACTGGGCGGCGACGGCCCGCCGCGCGGCGTACGGCGTCCTCACCCACGAACTGGCCACCGAGGTCGACCGTCTCACCCGGGTCGCGCACCGCGTCTGCTCGGGCTCCGCCGACCCGGCGCTGCGCGACCGCGCCCCGTGGGCGCTGCGCACCGCGCTGCAGGAACTGCTCGTGCGGCTGGAGGTGTACCGGCCGTACACCACGGACGACGCGGCGCGGGTGATCACCGAGGAGGCGGCCGCGCAGGCCCGGCAGGCGTTCCTCGTCGCCGAGGAGGGCGGCGCGGTCGACGTCGTGCGCGACCTGCTGCTCGGACGGTACGGCGACGACCCCGCCCAGGTCGAGCTGCGCACCCGGTTCGCGCAGACGGCGTCCGCGCTGCGCGCCAAATCGGTGGAGGACACGGCGTTCTACCGGTACGTGCCGCTGCTGTCGGCGACCGAGGTGGGCGGCGAACCCGAGGCCCCGGCGGTGTCCCCGCGGGACTTCCACGGCTACTGCGCGCGCCTCCAGCGCGACTGGCCCGCCACCGGGACGGTGGTCTCCACGCACGACACCAAGCGCAGCGCCGACGTCCGCGCCGCCCTCGCGGTGCTCACCGAGTGCCCGGAGCGCTGGGTGGAGCTGCTCGACGGCGTCACGCGCGGAGAGGAGGGCGTACCGGACGGGCAGCTGGCATGGGCGGCCTGGCAGACGGTGTTCGGGCTCGGCCCGGCCGACCCGGCGCGGGTGCGGGAGGCCCTGCTGAAGCACGTACGGGAGGCGGGCCTGTACACGAGCTGGACGGAGCAGGAGCCGCCGTACGAGGAGGCGGTGGCGGCGTTCGTGACGGAGGGGCCGTGCGGGGTGCCGGGTGAGCGGGTCACCGCCTTCCGCGCGGAGCTCGAGCCGCACATCCGGGCGAACGTGCTGGGCACCGCGCTGGTCCAGCTGACCATGCCGGGCGTGCCCGACGTCTACCAGGGCACCGAGGCCGAGTACCGGGCCCTGGTCGACCCCGACAACCGGCGCCCGGCGTCGTTCCCGCCGGCGGACCCGGGCGTCAAGGCCGCGGTGACCGCGGCCGCGCTGCGGCTGCGCCGGCGGCGGCCGGAGGTCTTCGGCACGTCGGCGACGTACGAGGCGCTGCCGGCGGACGGGCCGGCGGCGGACCACTGTGTGGCGTTCGCCCGTTCGGGACAGGTGATCACGGCCGTGACCCGGTTGTCGCTGCGGCTGGCCCGGGCCGGCGGCTGGCGGGAGACGGTGCTGGCGCTGCCGCCCGGGCGGTGGGTGGACACGCTGGATCCGGAGCGGGAGTACGAGGGGCACGCGCGCGTGGCGGAGCTGTTCGGGCAGCTGCCCGTGGCGCTGCTGGAGCGGGTCCGCGAGTGAATCCGTGAGGCCGCCGTCACGGCCGTACCACGGCCGCTCCCGGCTCCTTGACAGGGGCACGCGTCCGTGGGGTACTGCCAGGGCGAGGCCGGGACGACGAGTCGGGGGTGAGTCTCCTGCCGGAGCTGCGCTACCCCAGTGTTCCCGAACTGGAGGCGTCCGCACGGGCGCTGGCCGCGGAGCGGCCCGGTCTGTGCGCGCTGCGCCAGGTGGGCGTCTCCCGGGCGGGCCGGCCGCTGCATCTGCTGTCCGTGGGCCACGCCCGGCGCTCCGTCCTGGTCGTCGCGGGTGCCCACGCGAACGAGCCCACCGGCGGCGCCACCCTGCGCTTGCTGTCCGAACGGGTCGTGGAGGACAGATCCCTGCGGGACGGTGTCTCCTGGCACTTCCTGCTGTGCGCGGATCCGGACGGGGCGAGCCTGCACGTCACCCCGGCGCCGCGCAGCCTGTTCGACTACCACCTCGGATTCTTCCGGCCCGCCGGGGACGAGCAGCCCGAGTGGTCCCCGTCCGTGCTGCCGCCGGACCGGCTGCCGCCCGAGACCCGCGCGCTGACGTCGGTGATCGACGAGGTGCGGCCCTACTTGCAGGTCACGCTGCACGGCACGGACCTGGGCGGCACCTGGGTGCAGCTGACGAAGGACATCCCCGGGCTCGCCGAGCCGTTCGCGAAGTCCGCGGCGGAGCTGCACATACCGGTGGAGGCGGGCGCCTCGGACGCGGCGGGCTGGCCTGCCTCGGGGCCGGGCGTGCACGTGATGCCCGCGCCGGGCGCGGGCGCGGCGTATCCGAGCATGCCGGACGACGCCCGGCACAGCACCTGGTACCACGCGCACCGGTACGGCGGGCTGACCGCGATCGTCGAGGTGCCGATGTGGGCGAGCGACCTGGTCGGTGATCCGGCGCCGCACCCGGCGCCGGCCGCCGCGCTGGGCCGGCTCGCGCACCGGCTGCGCAGCGACGCGCTGCTCGTGGAGGAGGTGCTCGCCGAGGCACAGCCGCGGCTCGTGGGTCCGGACGGTCCCCTGCTGCGGGCCGCCCGGTGGACGCTGGCCCTGGTGCCGGGTCTGGCCGAGGACTGGGTGCGCACCTCGCCGGCCGACACGACGATGGCGTACATCGGCAGCGTGGACGCGTTCGCGCGACGGCTGCCGCTGCGGGCGGCGTCGATGCTGCTGCGGGTGCTGCGCGACGGCGACGACCTCGCGGCACCGCGTCTGGAGCGGCTCGTGGCGTACTGGAGCGAGAACTTCGCCCGCCGCTTCCACGCCCGCTGGGTGCCGCTGCACGACCAGATGGAACACCAGTCCCGCACGGTCGTCACGGCGGCCCAGCAGGCCCGGGAACAGGCGGACTGAACGGGCGGGAAGACACGCGCGTGACGCCCGAAGGGCCACGCGCGCGCGAGAGGCCACGCGCGTGCGCCCGACAGGCCACGCGCGTGCCCGCCACGGCGGTCACCCGCGACCGCCGTCACCGCCCCGCTCACTGCCCGGCCGCTGAACGCCGCCCGGGCACCTGCCGGCCGGTGACCGCCGCCCGCTCACCTGCCGGTCCGTGAACACCACCCCGCCACCCGGCGGCCGGTGAACACCGTCCGCTCACTGCCCGGTCGCTGAACGCCGCCGAGGCACCTGCCGGCCGGTGACCGCCGCCCGCTCACCTACCGGTCCGTGAACACCACCCCGCCACCCGGCGGCCGGTGAACAGCGCCCGCTCACCGGTCGAGCGCGAACACCGCCCCCGTCCGGGCCCGCATCTCGCAGCGGTTGGCGAAGGTCTGCCGGTAGGCGACCGGACGACCGTGCCAGCGGCCGTGCGCCTCGGCGGTCACCGGGGCGTAGATCATGGTGCAGACGGCCCCTTTCGCTGCCGGAAAGGCGCCGATGTCGCCGTCGAAGGCGGCCAGCTGCGCGCAGGCCTCCGCCGCGCGCGGGTGGCCCTGGGGCGGGTCGCAGCGCAGCAGGGCGCCCCGGGCGTCGCCGGCCCGGTCCTCGCCGCGGCTGACGGTGATCCGGAGCCAGTCGCCGTGCCGCGTCCGCAGGGCGTCGGCGGGGGTGGTCGCGGTCAGGACGGCGGCGGCCGTGAGGAGGCCGGCCACCGCCGCTCGTGTCAGGTGCGTCATTCCCGGTGCATCGGCACGGCGCGGCCGGAACACCAGCCCGGCTCACCCGAACGGGAGCGCGCGGACGCGTGTTCGCCGGCCAGCTCGAACGCGGCGAGCACCACACCCGCCTGGTACTCCGCCTGGCGGGCGACCGGGATCCAGCGCGCGCC
Source organism: Streptomyces sp. NPDC028635 (assembly GCF_040637635.1). Taxonomy (NCBI): domain Bacteria; kingdom Bacillati; phylum Actinomycetota; class Actinomycetes; order Kitasatosporales; family Streptomycetaceae; genus Streptomyces; species Streptomyces sp. NPDC028635. The sequence goes on from NZ_JBEZWX010000004.1 coordinate 72,411, forward strand.
GCAGGCGTCGTGGTAGTCGGCGCAGCCGGCGTCGATGAAGCGGTCCAGTTCGGGCAGGGCGTCCGCCGGGTCGCGCCCGCTCTCGCGGACCAGCCGGTGCAGCAGCCCGGCGGTGCGCAGGACGAGCCGCCGCCCGGCGATGCGCAAGGCGGTGAGGTGGGCGGTGCTCAGCGGCGGCAGGGGGCGGTGGGGGACGGCCGTGCCGGGGTCCCAGGCGTCGGCCAGGCCGGGGCAGACGAGCAAGTAGTCGTCCACCGGGGCGAGCAGGCGCGCCGCGTCGGCCGTGCCCGTGACATGCGGCCGGATGCGGGCGAGGAGGCGCTCCAGGAGCCGCGTCTCGCGCCGCAGCGTGGCGCTGACCGCGCGCAGGGCCGTGTCGGCGTCGGCGGGCGGGGAGCCGTCCTCGACGGCGGGCACACCCCACATGGGCGCCTCGACGACCGCGGTGACGGTGCCGTACCGGTAGGGGTGGAACCAGGTGGACTGCACGGCCGCCTCGGTGATCGCGGCGGCCAGGCCGCTCGGGCGGGGCGGCGGGATGCGGTAGACGGCGGGGCCGAGGCTCGGCCAGTACAGGGTGTCGTAGGGGCCGAGTTCGCGGGGCACGCCGAGGCGGGCGGCGGTGCGGGCGAGCCGCAGGTCGAGACCGGGCAGGTCGTGGGTCACCTCGATGAAGCCGCCGCCGACGTCGACGCCGTGCAGGGACGCCTGGAAGAAAGGTTTCAGCTCGTCCTGGAGAGCGAGCAGTGTCCGCGTCTCCGGCAGCGCGGCGGCCTGCGCGCCGTCCGGAAGCCACTCGGGCTGCTCCAGGAAACCCGGGCGGAAGAAGTGGCGGAAGTAGCGGCCGAGCGTGTACGGGCCGGACAGCCAGCCCTCGTTGCGGCTGAGCCCGTCGGGGTCGAGACAGAGCAGCAGATTCCAGGTGGCGTCCGCGCCTTCGGTGAGGCCCGGGTCGGCGAGCGCGCGTTCGGCGAGACGCAGCGCGGTGGCTCCGCCGACGGGCTCGTTGGCGTGCGGTCCGGCGACCACGAGGGCCTGACGGCTGCCGTTGCCGACGGAGAGCAGCCACAGCGGGCGGCCCCCGCGGGAGGTGCCGGCCCGGCGCAGCCGGACGTCCCGGGGGCGGCGGGCGGCCAGCGCGGCGGCGCGGGCGGCCAGCTCGTCCACGCCGGGGTAGCGCAGGAGCGGCGGCAGGGCACACCTCCACGTGCGGTACCGACGGTTCACCTGGTGTCGATGGTGTACGCACAGTCAGTCACGGCTCAGCGGGTACGTCAACACCGCGGCGCACGGGCCCCTTTGTGGCGGGAGGGGAGCCCCGCTCTCACTGCCCGGAGAGCCGGAACGCCATCTGCCCGAAGGCCACCAGGTCGCCCTCGCGGACGACCGCGACGCCGACGACACGGCGGCCGTTGACCGTGGTGCCGTTGGTCGAGCCGAGGTCGCGCAGCACCCACATCCCGCCCTGGCGCCGCAGCTCGGCGTGGACCCGGGAGACGGTCTCGTGGTTCAGCCGCAGACCGCTGGCGGGGTCGCGTCCGATGCGCAGCGGGTGGCCGGCGCCGGGGTGCGGCAGCAGCAGCTTGGGCAGCCGCTCGGCCTGCCAGGCCCTGCGCAGCCGTACCGTGAAGCCCGAGACGGCCTCGACGGCGCCGAACACGGCGCGGGAGAGACGGTTGTCCTGGGGCAGGTCGGCGGTGAGCACGGCGAGCTCGTCGGCGTGGCGGGCGGCCAGCGCCAGTTCCATGCGCCGTACGAAGGTGTCCTGCGACAGCCGGCCCAGGGCGACGCCGTCGCGCAGCGCCTTCAGCACGTGGTCGCGCTCCGCGTCGGACAGCCGCGCGGGGTACGTGGGGAACTCGAAGGACGACGTCACGCATGTGATTGTCGGTCAGCGGACACGGGGTGTCCAGAAAACGGTACATCGGCCGTCACACGCGCGTACGGCCCGGCCTCCCCGCGCGGCGACACCCCGCAAAAGGGAGGATCCGAAAGCGGATTCGCCGGGTGTGACGCACCATGGACGGGCTACATCACGGTGAACAGACGAAGGGGAACCGTCCGTGCAGTTCGAGGTGTGGGCACCACAGACCGATCGTGTGACGCTGGTGTGCGACGGCGCCACGCGCGCGATGGAGCGTGATCCGGAACGCGCGGGGTGGTGGACCGGCGAGGCGGAGGCGCACGAGGGCTCGCGGTACGGCTTCGCGCTGGGCGACGGACCGGTGCTGCCCGATCCGCGCTCGCGGCGGCAGCCGGACGGACCGGACGGGCTGAGCGCCGTCGTCGACCAGGCGCGGTACGCCTGGCGCACGCCCTGGCCCGGCCGGCCGCTGCCGGGCGCCGTCCTGTACGAGCTGCACGTGGGCACGTACACGCCCGAGGGCACGCTGGACGCGGCCGCCGAGCGGCTCGACCACCTCGCCGAACTGGGCGTCACCCATGTCGAGTTGATGCCGCTGTGCCCGTTCCCCGGGCGGCACGGCTGGGGGTACGAGGGGGTGTCCCTGTGGGCGGTGCACGAACCGTACGGCGGCCCGGAGGCGCTGAAGCGGTTCGTGGACCGGGCGCACGAGCTGGGCCTCGGGGTCGTGCTCGACGTGGTGCACAACCACTTCGGGCCGTCCGGCAACCATCTCCCCGCCTTCGGCCCCTACCTCACCGACACCCACCACACCCCCTGGGGTGCCGCGGTGAACCTGGACGCGCCCGGCTCGGACGAGGTGCGCGCCTATCTGGTGGGCAGCGCCCTGGCCTGGCTGCGGGACTTCCGCCTCGACGGGTTGCGGCTGGACGCGGTGCACGCCCTGATCGACACGCGCGCGTACCACTTCCTGGAGGAGCTGACGGCGGCCGTGGACGCGCTGGCCGCGGACACCGGCCGCCCGCTGTTCCTGATCGCCGAGTCCGATCTGAACGACCCGCGGCTGATCACCCCGCGCGCGGAGCACGGCCTCGGGTTGCAGGCCCAGTGGAACGACGACTTCCACCACGCCCTGCACACCGCGCTGACCGGCGAGTCCCAGGGCTACTACGCCGACTTCGCGCGCGCCCCCTTCGCCGCCCTCGCCAAGACGCTCGGCGGCGGCTACTTCCACGACGGAACCTACTCCTCCTTCCGCGGCCGCTCCCACGGCCGCCCCCTGGACCGGTCACGGACGGCCGCGCACCGACTGCTGGGCTACAGCCAGACCCACGACCAGGTCGGCAACCGCGCCCAGGGCGACCGGCTGTCGGCGGCCCTCTCCCCCGGCCTGCTGGCCTGCGCCGCCACACTGGTGCTCACCGCGCCGTTCACGCCGATGCTGTTCATGGGCGAGGAGTGGGGCGCCTCCACGCCCTGGCAGTTCTTCACCGACCACACCGATCCGGAGCTCGCGGAGGCGGTACGGCGGGGCAGGCGGCGCGAGTTCGCGGCGCACGGCTGGGCCGAGGAGGACGTGCCCGATCCACAGGACCCCGCGACCCGTGACCGCTCCTGCCTCGACTGGGCCGAACGGGAGCGCGAACCGCACGCGCGCGTGCTGGCCTGGTACCGGCAGCTGATCGCCCTGCGGCACACCCACCCGGACCTCACCGACCCGGACCTCGCCGACGCGAAGGTGGCCTACGACGAGGACGCCCGCTGGCTCGCCTTCCGGCGCGGCGACGTCCGCGTCGCGGTGAACCTCGGCAAGGAACCGGCGGCGATCCCGCTGGGCACGCGCCCGGCGCGGGTCCTCGCCGCCTGGGAGCCGGTGCAGGAGCCGGACGACCGGGGGGTGCTGCATCTGCCCGGGGAGTCGAGTGTGGTGCTGGAGCAGGCGTAAGCGCTTGCGCACGGGTGGCCGCGTGGGCCGGGGCGGCCCGCAGGTGGCCGCCCTACTCCTCCCGCAGCTCCGTCACCCGCTCCAGCAGGATCGCCTCCCAGGCCCGCTGCAGCTGGGTCTGGAGGAGTTCCAGGGGGCCGTGGTCGCGGCCCTCGAGGCGTTCGGCCAGGCGGATGACGGTGTCGCAGCGGGCCAGCCACAGGCCGCGCAGGCAGGGGCGGGCGCCGTACCCGGCGAGGGTGGCGGCGCGGACGGCGGCGCCGGAGCCGACGGCGAGCGCGAGACCGGCGATGTCCTCGGCCGGGTCGCCGAGGACGGCGCCGGTCCAGTCCAGGACGCCGCGTACCCGGCCGTCGGCGCTGACCACGAGATGCTCGCCCTTGAGGTTGTGGTGGACGAGGACGGCGGTGCCCGGCTGGGTGGCGAGCTGGGCCGCGCCGGGCGGGGTGAGCTGCGCCAGGCGCGCGGGATCGAACTCCTCGGCGGTGGCCAGGGTCCGGGCGGCGGGTACGGCCATCCGGCGCAGCGCCTCCAGGGAGCGCGGTGCGGCGCGCGGCACGCCGAGCGTCTCGGCCTGCCGGGCGGGCACCGCGCGCATCCCGGTCAGGAACCCGGCGAGGTCGGCCTCGCCGACGGCGGACACGTCGTGCTCCTCGGCCGTACCGCCCGGCACCGCCGTGTCGAGGGTGTAGGTCAGGCCGGGGCTCCACTCGCCCTGGGACACGCTGGTGGGCACGGCGACGGGGACGTGCGGGCGGACCAGATCCCGCAGCCGCAGTTCCCGGCGCTGCCGGAGGGCGGCGTCGCGGTCGGGGGCGAGGCGCAGCACATGGCGGGTGCCGACCCACCACGTGCGGTGCTCGCCGCCCTCGGCGACGGGCCGCACGTCGGGGCCTGCCGGGTCGCTCCCCGCTTCCTTCAGCAGGGTGCGGACCAGTGCGCGGACGGTGTCCGCGGTGGGTGTCGGTGTCTGGGTCATGGTCGCGCCGTCGTCACTCGTTCGATGGGTGATGGTGGTACCAGTGTCGCCTTCAGTCCACTATGACCATCTCGCGGGTGGTGTTGTTGAGCCGCCGGCCGCCGTCCTCGGTGACGGTGACGATGTCCTCGATGCGCACCCCGAACCGGCCGGGCAGGTAGATCCCGGGCTCCACGGAGAAGCACATGCCGGGCACGAGCGGCTGCTCCTCGCCCTCGATCATGTACGGCGGTTCGTGCGTGGTGACGCCGATGCCGTGGCCGGTGCGGTGGATGAAGTACTTGCCGTACCCGGCGTCCTCGATGACCTCGCGGGCGGCACGGTCGACCTCCTGGCAGGCGGCACCGGGGCGTACGGCGGCGCATCCGGCCTCCTGCGCGGCGCGCACGATGTCGTGGACCCGGCGTTCCTCGTCGGTGGGTTCGCCGACGTGGACGGTGCGGGTGGTGTCGGAGCCGTAGCCGTCCTTGAGGCCGCCGAAGTCGAGGACGACCATGTCGCCGCGTTCGATGACGCGGTCGCCGACCTCGTGGTGCGGGTTGGCGCCGTTGGGTCCGGAACCGACGATCGTGAAGTCGACCTGGGAGTGGCCGAACCGGCGCAGCAGACCGGCCAGGTCGGCGCCGACCTCGCGTTCCCGGCGGCCGGCGAAGGCGACCTTGCGGATCTCCTCGAAGGCCGCGTCGGCGGCGGCGCCCGCGGCGGCCAGGAGTTCCAGTTCGGCGGCGTCCTTGACGGCGCGCAGCATGGGCAGGGCGTCGGTGAGCGCGGCGTAGGAGCTGCCGGGCAGGGCGCGTTGCAGGCCGAGCAGGTGCATCGCCCAGGTGTTGTCGCTGATGCCGAAACGGCCGGCGGAGCCGAGGAGGCCGGCGGTGGCGGCGTAGGGGTCGGTGCCGTCGGTCCAGTCGCGCAGCGTCAGGGCGGGGGCGCCGGCCGCGTGGGCCGCGTCCGGGGCCTCCAGGGTGGGGACGACGAGGACGGGATCGCGGCCCGGGGCGAGGACCAGGAGGGTGAGGCGTTCGGTGACGGCGGTGGGCGCGTAGCCGGTGAGCCACACCAGGTCGGGACCCGGCGCGACGAGGAGGCCGGCGAGGCCCGCGTCGGCGGCGGTGCGCGCGGCACGCTCCATCCGGGCCCGGTAGTCGTCGGCGCCGAACGGTGCGGGCGCGGTGCCGGTCATCGGCCTCTCCTGTCTGACGAAGGGTCTGCCCGGAAGCCCCGGTCGGGGCTCCCGGAAGGATCGGTCTCGCCTGCCAGCATCCTGCCCGCCCCGCGGTGGCCACGCGAGCCGGTTTCCCCACCCGTGACCGACGGCGACCCGTCGCCCGACCGTCGCCTGGCGTGCTTCGTCGCGGAAAATCCGTGAGATCCCCTGGGGGGAGGGCGTACGACCGTGCTCGTGGTCAGGTGAGGACGCCCGGTACGGCGGTCAACTGCTGGTAGCCCCCGCGGTGGCGGACCGTCAGCACGAGGGGTGTGCCCGGACGCGTTGCGGCGACGAGCCGCCCCAGGTCGGCGGCGGAGTCGACGCGGCTTCGGCCCACGGCGAGGACGACGTCCCCCCGGACCAGACCGGCCGCGTAACCCGGGCCGGGGACGTGGACGCCGACGACGAGGGCGCCCGCCTTCTCGCCGTCCATCACCTCCACGCCGAGCGACGCCCGTACGGGGCCGGGCGGACCGGCGGGCCCGGGGGTGTCCGCGGGGGTGGGAGCCGGGCTCGCGGCGCCGTGCGAGGCGTTGCCGGAGGGGCGGGCGGGGCCGGGGGCGGCGGCCTGTCCTTGCAGGTCGGCGAGTTTGCCCAGGCCGATCACGGTGGCACCAACGGTGCCGAGCCCGACGCCCGTCAGGACCAGGACCGCCCCGGCGAACAGGCCGAACAGCCAGGTGGTGAGCCGCCGGCCGCGGCGCCGCGCAGCGTGCGGGCGCCGGGGCTGTCCCGCGGGGCGGGCAGCGCCGGGATCGCGGCCCGGCATCGGCTTGGGACGCAACGCGGTGTGTTCCATGGTTCGCCTCCGGCCGGTGATCTACCCGGCACACCGGCGCGGAACGTGCCACGAACGAGTGAGACTGACCCGGCGTCAACGGCGGCGGGGCAGGCCGCCCGGGCCGCGCTCGCGCCGGCTCACGGCCGTGTCCCGAGGGCGTCCGCCAGGGCCGCCGCCGCGCCCCGGGGCCGCCCCGCGTACAGCAGTTCCGTCCGGTGCACGAGCCGGGGGCTGCTCACCGGCACGGCGACCGCCCCGGGCACGGCCCCGGCCGCCGTGCGGGGCAGCAGCGTCAGGCCGTGTCCGGCGGCGGCCAGCGCGGTCAGGGCGCGCACGTCGGTGCCCTCGTAGCGCAGGGAGGGGCGGAAGCCGTGACCGCCGTGCGCGGCTCGCAGGTGGGCGAGGGGCAGGCCCGCGTCCGGCGCGTCCAGCCATCGCGCGTCGGCGAGGTCGCCGAGCCGCACCTGCGGGCGGCGGGCCAGCGGGTGCGCCGCCGGCAGCAGCACGCACACGGGCTCCTCCCCGACGCCGTACGCGGTCAGGGGCGCCACGTCGGGCAGCCGGAGCGGGTCGCTGGGCGCGGCGAGGCCGTCGGCCAGGCCCAGGTCGGCCGCTCCGGTGGCGACCGCCGCGGGGACCGCGTCGCGGGGCAGCACCCGGACGGTGACGCCCGCGCTCGGCAGCGCCGCCACGACGGCGGGCCCGAGCGCCGTGGCGGTGGCCGCCAGGGTCAGCCCGTGGTCGGGGGCGGCCGCGAGGCGCCGCACGTCGGCACGGGCGGCGTCCAGACGCAGCAGCAGCGCGCCCGCGTGCTCCAGCAGCCGCTCGCCCGCCGCGGTCGGGGCGACGGGCCGGCGGGTGAGCAGCGGGGCGCCGAGGTCCTGCTCCAGCGCCGCGATGTGCTGGGAGACCGCCGACTGGGTGTAGCCCAGGTCGCGGGCCGCCTCGGAGAAGGAGGCGAGCCGCGCGACGGCGACGAAGGTGCGCAGCAGGTGCGGGTCCATGCCGTCCAGGATGACATCAGCGTTCCTTATGGACAGTGCAGGGATCATCGTTGGACGTGAACGAGGGCGCGAACCAGGATGAGGCCCATGACCGACACCACCCTCAGCCCTGTCGCGAAGGTCGCCCTGGTCGGCGACCGCTCTCCCAACGTCGTCTCGCACTCGCGCATCCCCGAACTGCTGCACGCGCTCGCCGCACACGACCGGCTCGTCCTGGACGCGTACTGGATCCCGTCGCAGGACGCCGCGGCCGAGGGCGCCGTGCGCGGCTTCGACGCCGTGTGGGTGGTGCCGGGCAGCCCGTACCGCAGCGAGGCGGGTGTCCTCGCCGCGATCCGCACCGCGCGCACGGAGGGCATCCCGTTCCTCGGCACGTGCGGCGGCTTCCAGCACGCGCTGCTGGAGTTCGCCCGGGGCGTCTGCGGGCTGACGGGGGTGGCGCACGCGGAGAACGACCCCGGCGCCGACGACTTCCTCATCGAGCCGCTGGCCTGCTCACTGGCCGGCCACGAGGACACCGTCGTCCTGGAGGCGGGGTCGCTCGCCCAGTCGGTGATCGGCGCGGAGCGGACGGTGGAACGCTACAACTGCCACTACGGCCCCTCCCGTCACCTCGACACCCTGCGGCAGCACGGGCTGCGCTTCAGCGGTCACGACGCACAGGGGCGGGTCCGCATCGCCGAACTGCCGGACCACCCCTTCTTCCTGGCCTCGCTCTTCCAGCCGGAGCTGTCCGGCGACGGCTCGCACGCGCACCCGATGATCAGGGCCCTGGCGCGGGCCGCCGTCGACCATGCGGCCCGCGCGACCCGTCAACCCGCCTGACGTACGGGCCCGATGCCACGCGTCCGGTGAGCGGCAGACGGGGTGCCGGGGTCAGCCGAGCGTCAGGGCCGGCACGGCGGGCGGGCGGTCCGGCAGGAAGCCGTGGGCGCCGCGGGCCAGCCACTCGGCCTTGTAGCGGTCCACGCCGCGGTGCCAGTTGAGAATGCCGGCCATCCAGTTCTGCAGGTCCGTGACATAGCCGTCCATGGCCGCGCGAGCCTCGGCGGACAGCGCCAGGTCGTCGTACAGCACGGGCAGTTCGCGCGCGGCCACATGCTCGAACTGCTCCATCCGCTGGGTCATCAGGTCGTGGACCACGCCGAGCGCCTGCGGATAGTCACAGCCGAAGAAGTGCTGCACGACGAGGATCGCGTTGTGGATCTCCCCCTCGTACTCGATCTCCTTCTGGTAGGAGAAGACGTCGTTCAGCAGGCACGCGTAGTCGACCGCGGCGTTCTCCAGGGAGCGCACCGGTCCGGCGGCGTAGACCTCGGCCGGTACGGCGGGGCCGTACCCCATGCGGCACAGGCTGAGGGTGAGGTCGGCGCCGAACGTCCGGCGGCGCATCTCCAGGTAGTCCACCGGGTCGGGGATCCGGTTCTGCAGCCGGTTGGACAGCTCCCACACCCAGCTCTCGGTCATCACGTCGACGGACGCCTTCATCGTGCGCCGCTGCTCCGGCGTCATCCGGGCCGTGGTGCGCGCCCACAGGTCGACCAGGGCGCGTTCCAGGGCGTTGGCCGGGGCGAGCGGCTCCTCGCCGTCGACGGGCATGCACGCCGACAGCCGGGCGGTGGTCAGCCGGGCGGCTGCCAGGTCACGGCGGTGGCCGTACAGGAGCGGGTAGTAGTCGTCGCCGTAGGTGCCCCAGGCCAGCCACTGGGCGCTGAGGTCGAGGGCCTCGGGGGTGGCGTCGGGGTCCAGGCCGGCCGAGCACAGGGCGAGGTCGTAGGCGCGGAGCTTGTCCTCGTCCCAGACACCCTCCCGCAGGATGCCGGTCGCCCGGCACCAGTCGGCCAGGCGCACGCGCGTGGCGTCCAGATGCGGGCTGAGTGCGAGCGGGAAGGGCATGTACAGGTCGGGGATGCGGGACGGGCCGACCTTCCGAAAAGGCACGTTCCGATAGGTGCGCAGCCGGTCCTGGGCGGCCGAGGCGAGCAGTGCGCCCACGTCGGCGGCGGAGGTGCCGCGTCCGGTGAGGGCCTGCCACGGCGCATCGGTCCGGGCGCCCTTGTTCATGTAGCGGCTGGAGCGCATGTGCCACTCGTGGCCGCCGGACTGCCAGTCCTGCAGCCCCTTGGTGTAGGCGGCGACGGCGGCGACCTCGGCCGGGTTCAGCCCGTGCTCCAGGGCGAGCGCGGGCACCTCGGTGAGCGCCGTGTGCTCGAACTGGTGCAGCCGCGAGGTGAGGATGTCGTTGACGGTGTCGGCGGCCTCCTGCGTCGTGCAGCCGAAGAAGGTCTCCAGCACGAGCACGCCGTTGCTGTTCTCCCCCTCGTCCTCCACCTCGCGCTGGTAGGAGAAGAGGTCGTTGCGCAGGTGCACGGCGTCGGAGAAGGTCTCCATCAGCACCCGCAGCGGCCGCGTGAGCGCCACCTGCGCCGGGACCTCCGCCGTCGCGTACTCCACGAGCCCCGCCGACCAGGGCGCGCCGCCCACCTTGCGGCGCATCTCGATGTACTCGACCGGGTTGGCGATCCGGCCCTCGTTGATGTTGGACAGCTCCCACATCGACTCGTTGAGCAGATGCTCGGTGGCGACGGAGAAGCGGCGCCGCCAGCCGACCGACATGGACGGCACGGTGCGCTGCCACAGGTCCCTGAGCCCGGCCTCCACCGGATTCTCCGGCTCCGGCACCTGCGCGGCGGGGTCCAGCGGCATGAACAGCGGCAGCCGGTCGAGGTGGGCCTTCCCGGCGGCGCGGTCCTGGGTGCGCTTGAACATGTCCAGGAAGTGGTCGTCGAAGAAGAACACCCACACGTACCAGTCGGTGATCAGCGACAGGGCGGGCCCGTCGCAGTCGGGGTGGGTGTAGGCGCAGAGCAGTCCGTAGTCGTGCGCTTCCAGGTCGGACTGTTCCCAGATCCCCGACCCCTCCAGCATGCCCATCTCGTGCGCCCACAGCGTGGAGTGCGCCCGGGCCTCCTCCAGATGCGGGTTGAGCCGCGCGGGATACGGCATGTAGAAGTGCGGGAGTTCGAACGGCTGCGTCATGGCCGGGCCCTACCCAGGGCCCTCGGCAGGCATCCGGGCGGGCGGACATGATCACACCATCGCGTGAACCACGGCCCGAACAGGCCCGAACAGACGCGGGAGTTGCCCCCGCACGGCCCCTGGACGCCGCGCGGCCTTGCGTCCACCGTGGTCGCATGACGACGTTCACGCTCCCGCACGAGCTGCTCGGCGACGGCGCCCACAAGGTGTTCGCCGTGCACGGCTGGTTCGCCGACCGCTCCGCCTTCGCACCCGTACGCGCCGACCTCGACGGCGTGTCCTTCACCTACGCCCTGGTCGATCTGCGCGGCTACGGCGGGGCGAGGGACGCCGGCGGCCCGTTCACCACCGGACAGGCCGCCCGGGACCTGGTGGCGCTGGCCGACCGGCTCGGCTGGGACCGGTTCTCGGTGGTGGGCCACTCGATGGGCGGCGCGGTCGGGCAGCGGCTGCTCCATGCCGCCCCGCACCGCCTGCGCCGGCTGGTCGGGGTGTCCCCCGTGCCCGCCTCGGGGCTCGCGCTGCCGCCCGAGCAGTGGGAGCTGTTCGCGGACGCCGCGCACCGGCCGGAGAACCGGCGCGCCATCATCGACATCACGACCGGCGGTCGCCGCCCCGCGGCCTGGCTCGAGCGGATGGTCGCCCGCTCGCTGGAGTGCGGCGACGACAAGGCGTTCCGCGCCTGGCTGGACTCCTGGGCCGGGGAGGACTTCCACGCCGATGTGCGCGGTGCCGGCCACCCCGCGCTCGCCGTCGCCGGTGCGCTGGACCCGGCGCTCTCCGCGGATCTGCTGCGCCGTACCTGGGGTGCCTGGTTCCCGCGAGCGGAGATCCACGAACTGCCGGGCGCCGGTCACTACGCCATGGACGAGACGCCGCTGGAGTTGATCCGCGTCGTCGAGGACTTCCTGCGGGCCGACGACCCGCGGGAGGGCGGCGGCACGAGGGACCACTCACCGGACGGTGACGCAAGGGACGCCTCACAGGACGGTGACGGCACACGGGACGCCGGCAGCCCCCGCGCCGAGGACGCGGCCGGCGAGGACGCGTGACCGCTCCCACCGCCCCGCCCGTGCCCGACGTGTTCGACCCCCGGCAGTACGCGCACGCCGTCCCGTACGCCGCCTACCGCGTACTGCGCGACCACCATCCGGTGGCCTGGCAGACCGAGGCGGAGGTGCTGGGCTGGCCCGCGGGCCCCGGGTTCTGGGCGGTGACCCGGCACGCGGACGTGGTGCGGGTGCTCAAGGACACGACGACGTACTCCTCGCACCTGGGCGCCACCCAGATCCGCGACCCCGACCCCGAGGACCTGCCGTTCATCCGGCGGATGATGCTCAACCAGGACCCGCCCGGGCACGGCAGGCTGCGCCGCCTGGTCAGCCGGGCGTTCACCCCGGGCCGGGTCGAACGCTTCACGCACGTCGCCCGGGACCGCGCCCGGGAGCTGCTCGGCCGGGCACTGGCCGGGGTCCCGGCCGACGGCGGCACCGTCGATCTGGTGGCGGCGGTGACCGACGACTACGCGCTGCTCAACCTCACCGACCTGCTGGGTGTACCGGAGAGCGACCGCGGGCTGCTGCTGCACTGGACGCAGCGCGTCATCGGCTACCAGGATCCCGACGAGGCCGGGCCGGCCGTGCGGGACGCGGCGGGGCGCCCGGTGAACCCGCGCTCACCGGCGATGCTCGGGGACATGTTCGCGTACGCCCGGCAGCTCGCCGCGTACAAGCGCCGCCGTCCGGCCGACGACATCATGACGACCCTCGCTCACGACGCCGAACTCACCGGGCCGGAGCTGGAGATGTTCTTCTTCCTGCTCACGGTCGCCGGCAACGACACCGTGCGCAGTGCGGCGCCCGGCGGCCTGCTGGCGCTCGCCGGCCACCCGGAGCAGTACGAGGCTCTGCGCGCGGGCAAAGCCGGCCTCGCCACGGCCGTGGACGAGTTGCTGCGCTGGCACCCGCCGGTGCTCACCTTCCGCCGAACCGCGCTGCGGGACACCGAGCTGGCCGGGCGGCGCATCCGGGCGGGCGAGAAGGTGGTCGTCTTCCACGCCGCCGCCAACCGCGACGAGCGGGTCTTCGCCGAGCCCGACCGGCTCGACCTCGCCCGTTCCCCGAATCCGCATGTGTCGTTCGGGAACGGCCCGCATGTGTGCCTGGGCGCGCACTTCGCCCGGCTGCAACTGCGGCTGCTGTACGAGGAGGTGCTGCGGACGCTGCCTGTACTGCGCCTCGCGGGGCCGGAGAAGCGGCTGGTGTCGAACTTCATCAACGGCATCAAGGAGCTGCCGGTGCGCACCGGTTGAGCGTCCCGCGCGCCGGCGCCCCTCGCACCCTCGGCCCCCCGACCAGCGCCCCTCGCCCCCACGGCTCGATGGTCACCGCCGGACCTGGATCAGCGCATGCGTACCGCTGGTCCGCCATCCCGGTCCCTCGGCGGAGTCGAGGGCGGCCACGGTGGCGGAGTCGAGACCGGTCACCACGTCCGACTTCAGGGTGCGCAGCGCGGCGACCGGCCCCGGGAAGTGGGCGGTGACCTCGGCGAACGCCGTGGTGGCGGGCCACATCCGGTCACCCACCAGGCGCCGGTAGTTGAGGTCGCCCTTGACCACGGTCAGCGTGCAGGCGGCGAACTCGGCGCGCAGGTCGCCGGGCATCCGCGCGTAGGGCAGCGGACCGGCGAAGAACGGGTGGGCGCGCACGGCGAGGGTGCCGTCGGTCATGGCCTGCCACAGCCGCCGCCCGTGTTCCCCGGCCGCGCCCGGGGCGGCGGTGAGCCGGCGCAGGGCGTCCACGACGTCGGCCGTGGTGGCGTCGGAGACGTAGTACGGATGCGGTTTGACGTGCAGCTGGACGCGCGCGACGTGGCCGTGGGCGAGCAGGTGGGAGATCAGCAGGAGGTCGGGGACGAGTTCGCGGCCGGCGTTGTCGGCGACGAGGCAGAGGGTGCCGTCCGCGCGGCCGGGCGGGAGCAGCGCCCACAGGGCCGCGCTGTCGTCGGCGAGCAGGGCCGGGGCGGTGTCCCGGGCGGCACCGCCGGCCGTCTGGAGGCGGAAGCTCAGGTCGGCGCGGTTGCCCCACAGGGAGCCGTGCAGCAGGGCGGTGCCCTGTTCGTGCGGGGTCAGCGTGGCGAGCCGGTCGAGTGCGGCGAGTTCCTCGTCGGTCTCGGGGGCGTCGAGTTCGGCGCGTTTGGCGGGCCGGAACGGGTCGATGCCGCGCCAGGGGCCGTCGCCGAAGTAGCCGACGGTCTCCAGGAGCAGGCGGTAGAAGTAGCTCTCCGACCACAGCCAGGGCACGTCGAACCAGGACCGGCCGGTGTACGTCCCAAGCCCCCAGGCAAGCCAGCGGTCGCGGTCCGGGGCCTGGTCCGGGAGGGGTTCGATCACGCCGTGCGCGCACTGGGCGAGCAGCGCGTCGAGGGCTGCGCGCAGGTCGGGGCCGTAGGGGAAGGCGTCGCGGACCTGCCGGACGATCGCGAGGTGCCGTTCGGCGAGCACGCTGTGCGGGAAGGATCCGGGCTCGTCGGCGCGCAGCTCCGGGGGCTGCGGGGTGTCGGGCATGCCGCTCACCGTACCTCCGGCCGGGCTACGGCGCCGTTCTCGTCCCGGCCGACCCGGCGACGGCGCCGTTCTCCTTTCCGCCGGCCCGGCGACGGCGTCGTTCCGCTTCCCGTCGGCCCGGCGGCGAGCGGCCCGGCGCTCGCCTGCCGTCGGGCGACGGTGGGACGGCCGGGAAGCCGGTGTCAGACGGCGGCCGCCGCGGCCTCGCGCTCCAGGCGGGTGACGAGCGTCAGATAGCGCGGGCGGCGCGGCACCGGCACCAGGCCGCGGATGAGCAGGTGCCACATCTCGGCCATCCGGCGGGGCAGCCGGGTGACGGGCTCCAGGGAGCGGCCGACGACTCGGGTGCCGACGAAGAAGGAGACCAGGGAGTGGGTGACGGCGTCGATGTCGACGTCCGGATGGAGGTCGGACTCGCGGACCGCGCCGCGCAGCCGCCGGGAGACCAGCTCGCGCCACTCGGTGAACGGGTGGCGCAACGGCGGGCGGACCGGGACGGAACCGGTGGCGAGCCGGAGACCGGCCCGGGCGATCGGGCCCTCGACGGACAGCCGGGCGAAGCCGAAGGTGATGCGCATCAGCGCTTCCAGGGACGGGTATCCGTGGCCGTCGACGTCACCGGCGACCTTGCGGGACGCCTCGGACTGGATCTCCAGGATGGCGTGCGCGAGGTCTTCCTTGGCGGCGAAGTGGAAGTAGAGGGCGCCTTTGGTGACCTTGGCGTGCTCGACGATGTCGCTGAGGCTCGTCGATTCGTAGCCGTGCCGGTCGAACAGGTCGGCTGCGGCGGTGAGGATCGTCGCGCGGGTCTGTTCGGCGCGTAACTGCCTCGGCATCGACAGGTCACTCCTGGGGGTACGGGAAGAGAGAACGGACCACGCCGTTTGTTTCACGGGTGTTGCTCACTCCGCGTACATGCTAGCTCACCGGTCGCCCGGGCCCACCCCGGCCAGGGGAGCGGCACGCGCACGCGTGGTCCCGCTCCCGAGCTGCTACCCACTCAACTCCCGGCCGAACATGGCCGGGAGTACGGGGCGGAAGGTCTGTTTCCGGCTCGGTCAGCCCAGTCCCACGGACTTCAGCCAGGCCTGCGCCACGTCGAGCGGGTCCTTCTTGTCCAACTGGACCTGGGCGTCCAGGGCGAGCAGCGTCTTCGTGTCCAGCTTGGCGGAGACGGCGTTGAGCGCGTCGACGCCCGGCTGCGGCAGGCCCTTCTTGTAGACCAGGGGCTGCACGTTCTGGAAGCCGAAGAGGTTCTTCGGATCCTGCAGGACGACGAACTTCTCCTTCTGCACGGTGGGGTCGGTGGAGAAGAGGTCCGCGACCTGGACGTTGTTCTGCTTCAACGCCGCCTGGGTCAGCGGGCCGCCCGCGTCCAGCGCCTTGAACGACTTGAACTCCAGGCCGTACACCGACTTCAGGCCCTCCAGGCCCTGCTGCCGCTTCTGGAACTCAGGCGAGGCGCCGACGACCAGTTCCCCCGCGATGTCCTTGAGGTCGGCGATGGTCGAGGAGGACGTGAGGTGGTACTTCGCCGCCGTTTGCGCGTTGAGCGCCAGCGCGTCCTTGTCCTCGGCCGGAGAGGGCTGCAGCAGCGTCAGCTCCGGGTCCAGCTTGGCCGCGATGGCCCGGGTGGTCTCCTCGGCCGTCTTCGGCGTGGCCTTGCGGTCGAGGTAGGCGAGCAACGCGCCGTTGTACTCGGGCAGGACGGTGAGGGAACCGTTCTTGATCAGGCCGTACGTCGTCTCGCGGGTGCCGATGTTGGGCTTGTAGGTGACCTTGACGCCCTTGGCGCGCAACGCCTCGCCGTAGATGTCGGCGAGCAGCGTGGACTCGGGGAAGTTGTTGGAGCCGACGACCACCGTCTTGCCGTCGGAGTCGTTCTCCGCGAGCGGGTTGTCGCCCTTGCTGTCGGAGGAACACCCTGCCAGCAGCACGGACGTCGCGGCGAGCACGACGGCGGCGGCGAGGGGCCTGCGGGTCCTGCGGTGCTGGGCGGTAGTAGTCACCCACTGATCCAATCCAGCCACTTCTCCCCCGTCAAGGGCATTTGTGTTACCAATGCACTTCGTCATGGCGCCCGTTGGGCTCGTCCTCTCAGCCCCGCCGGCGCACCCCCGGCGACACCGCGTAACGGCCGGCGGCCCAGAACAGCGCGAGGGTGACGAGGGCCAGCCCGGCCACCAGGGTGGCGCCGCCGACGACCTTCTCGTAGTCGTGCTGGTACAGGCCGTCGATGACGTACCGGCCGAGCCCGCCGAAGCTGACGTACGCGGCGATGGTGGCCGTCGAGACGATCTGGATGGCCGCCGAGCGCAGACCGCTGAGGATCAGCGGGAGCGCGACGGGCAGTTCGACCCGGAAGAGGATGCGTGTCTCGGGCATGCCCATGCCCCGGGCCGCGTCCACCGGGGACGGGTCGACGGAGCGCACCGCCTCGTAGGTGGTGACGAGGATCGGCGGGATCGCGAGGACCACCAGCGGGATCATCACCGGCAGCAGTCCGAAGCCGAGCAGGATGAACATCAGCACCAGCAGGCCGAAGCTGGGCAGGGCGCGGGCGGCGGTGGCGATCAGCGCGAGCGCGTTGCCGCCGCGTCCGGTGTGCCCGGTGAGCAGTCCGGCCGGCAGCCCGACGGCGGCGGCGATCACCAGCGCCAGCAGCGAGTACTGCACGTGTTCGCGCAGCCGGGTGGGGATGCCGTCGTAGCCGTGCCAGTGGGAGCTGTCGCTGAAGAAGGCGTCGACGAAGTGGAGGATGTTCACCGCGTGGCCTCCTCGGTCGCGGACACCACAGGTTCGGGGCGCGGTCCGGCGGTCGCCGTACGGGTGCCGCGCGGCATCCAGGGCGTGAGCAGCAGGCGTACGGCGACGAGGACGGCGTCGGCGAGGACGGCGAGGACGGCGGTGCCGATGACCGAGAGCCACACCAGCCGGGGCTGCTGGTAGGTCATGCCGTCGTTCAGCAGGTTGCCGAGGCCGCCCTGGTTGCCGATCAGCATGCCGACGCTGACCAGGGAGATGCTGGAGACCGTCGCGACGCGCAGTCCGGCGAGGATCGCGGGCACCGCGATCGGCAACTGCACCGTCAGATAGCGGCGCACGGGTCCGAAGCCCATGGCGGTCGCGGCGTCCAGGGTCTCCTGCGGCACCGAGCGGACGCCGTCGACTACGGCCGGGACGAGGACCACCAGGCTGTAGAGGCCGAGCGGGATCATCACGGTCGTCTCGCTCTGGCCGGTGTAGTCGATCAGGAAGACGATGAGGGCGAGGGAGGGGACGGCGTACAGCACGGTCGCCACCCCGAGCACCGGCGGGTACAGCCAGCGCAGCCGCACGCACAGCTGGGCGAGGGGCAGCGCCACCAGCAGCCCGGCGAGGACCGGGATCAGCGCCTCGCGCAGATGCATGCCGACCAGGCCGAGGTAGGTGTTCTGCAGATCGCTGGGAAGGTGGAACAGGCCGTTCATCGCAGGGCCTTCGGCGCGCTCGGGCTCTGGGCGTGCGCGGCCCGGATCGCCGCCCCGATGGCCTGCTGCGACACGACACCGCGCACGCGCCCGGTGTCGTCCACGGCGACGGCCCAGCCGGTCGGTGACAGCACGGCGCAGTCCAGCGCGGCCCGCAGCGAGTCGGTGCCGGCGACGAACGGCCGCCCGTACGGCAGCAGTCGGGCCGGGTCGATGCTCCCGGCGGTCAGCTCGCCCGGCTCGCCCCAGCCGAGCGGCCTGCCGTCGGCGTCGGTGACGAGGAGGTAGGGCGCCTCGCCCCCGTCCGCCGCGGCGATCTGCTGCGCTGTGGCGTCCACCGCGACGACCGGCTCCGTGAGCAGTCCGAGGCCGGCGGAGGAGAAGAAGGACAGGCGCCGGATGCCCCGGTCGGCGCCGAGGAAGTCCTCGACGAAGGCGTCGGCCGGCCGGGACAGCAGCTCGGCGGGCGGCGCGTACTGGGCGAGCCGGCCGCCGGTGCGCAGGACGGCGACCATGGTGCCGAGTTTGACGGCCTCGTCGATGTCGTGGGTGACGAAGACGATCGTCTTGCCCAGCTCGTCCTGCAGGCGCAGCAGTTCGTCCTGGAGACCCTTGCGGACCACGGGGTCGACGGCGGAGAACGGCTCGTCCATCAACAGGACCGGGGGGTCGGCGGCGAGCGCCCGGGCCACGCCGACGCGCTGCTGCTGGCCGCCGGAGAGCTGGTGCGGGTAGCGCCGGGCGAGCGAGCCGTCGAGGCCGACGCGCTCCATCAACTCACGGGCCCGCTCGCGGGACTTGGCCTTGCCCCAGCCGAGCAGACGCGGGACGGTGGCGATGTTGTCGACGATCGTGCGGTGCTGGAAGAGCCCGGCGTGCTGGATGACGTATCCCATGGACCGGCGCAGGGTGTGCACCGGCTGCTGCTGGAGGTCGGTGCCGTCGAGCAGGATGCGGCCCTCGCTGGGCTCGACCATCCGGTTGATCATCCGCAGGGTCGTCGTCTTGCCGCAGCCGGAGGGGCCGACGAGGACGGTGATCGCCTTCTCGGGTATCTCCAGCGTGAGCCCGTCGACCGCCACCGTGCCGTCCGGGTACCGCTTGGTGACTGATTCCATCCGTATCAAAACGCCGAACGCCCTTCGGTTGGCAGCACGTGCCTGGCGGCAGGCGTCTTTCCGTACGTGCGTACGGACGCCCGATGCCGGACGAGTCTAGACGCCGTGAACGTCCCTACCCCGGAAGGCCGCTGTTATGGACCGGTGAACAGTGCCGTCTTTGGCCCTGTCCGGCGGGCCAAGGCGCGGGCAGGGTGGGGCACCTCGCCCTTCTCGCGGAGGTTCCCTTGAGCGTCACGTTCCTGCTGACCACCCTGGTGGTGGTCGTCACCCCGGGCACCGGCGTGGTGTACACGCTGGCCGCCGGGCTCACGCACGGCCGGCGGGCCGGCGTGGTGGCCGCGTGCGGCTGCACCCTCGCCGCCCTGCCGCACCTGCTGGCCGCCGTGACCGGGCTGGCCGCCCTGCTGCACGCGGGCACCGTCGCCTTCACCGTGGTGAAGTACCTCGGTGTCGCCTATCTGCTGTACATGGCGGGGGCGATGCTGCGCGACCGCTCGGCCCTGGTGGTCGACCGGGAGGCCGCACCGCGCTCCGCCTCCCGCCTGATCGGTTCCGCCGTCCTGGTCAACCTGCTCAACCCCAAACCGGCCCTGTTCTTCCTGGCGTTCCTGCCGCAGTTCGTGACGCCGGGCGACGTCGGGGCGATGCTGCGGCTGGGAGCGGTGTTCATGGCCCTGACCTTCGTCGTCTTCACCGCGTACGCCCTCGGCGCCGCCGCGCTGCGGGAGCGGCTGCCCGAGCGGCCCGGACTGCTGACGGGGATGCGCCGGGGCTTCGCCGCCTGCTTCGTCGCCCTGAGCCTGCGGCTGGCGGTGGCGTGAGCATGCGTTTCCGGCACGCGGACGCGATCTGGTCCGCCCACCCGGGGCTCGCCGCCGGTGTGCTGTACGCCGACGGGGTCGACGCCCTCGCGGACACGGGCCCGCGGGCAGCCGCGCACACCGCCCTGGCCGCGGCCCGCCTGGCCGGGGCCCCGGAGGGCGAGTTCCCCGAAGTGGCGGCCTGGCGCCGCACGTTCTCCCGGCTGGGTCTGCGGCCCACGCAGTACCGGTGCGCCGCGGAGTCGCTGCTGCGGCGGCTGCGCAAGGAGGGCGGCCTGCCGCGCATCCACCCGGTGGTGGACCTGTGCAACGCGATCTCGGTGGCCCACGCCGTCCCGGTCGCCGCCCTCGACGCGGACCGCGTCGCCGGCCCCCTGCTCGAAGTACGGCCCGCCCGGGGCGACGAGGTGTACACGGCCTTCGGCGGCGCCACGGAGCATCCCGCGCCCGGCGAGGTGACGTTCGTCGACTGCGCCGGCCGTGCGCACTCCCGCCGCTGGACCCACCGGCAGAGCGGATACTCCGCCGTCGGCCCGGACACCCGCCGCGTCCTGGTGGTGGCCGAGGCGATGCACGACGGCGGCTCGCAGACCGTGCGGGCGCTGCTGAAGACGGTCGCGGAGGAGTTCGCCGCGCACGGGCCGGTCCTCGTCACGGACGCCGTTCTCATCGCCGGGGCGCCGGAGTTCGCCTTCGGGGACTGAGCGGACCGTGACAGCATGTGCCCGATGAACGCAGCACCCGGCGGCTCCGACTTCCTGCAGCTCGACATCGGCAGGGCACCGGCCGGGGGCAAGGCGCGGTGGCTGACCGAGCGTCTGCGCCGGGCCATGGCCGACGGCCGGCTCACGGTGGGCAGCACGCTGCCGCCCACCCGGGTGCTCGCCGCCGAACTGCGCGTGTCGCGGGGCGTGGTGACAGAGGCGTACCGCCGGCTGGCCGAGGACGGGCACCTGGAGGGGCGGCGGCGCGGGGGCACGGTCGTGGTCGCGGTCCCGCAGGAGCGGGTCCGCGGCGAAGCCGCCGCCCCGGCCGGCCCGGGCACGGACGCGTTCACCGGCGAGCCGGGCCCGGACGTCTTCGACGCGCTGCGTGCGGCCCCCGCCCCGTTCGACTTCACCCCCGGCCGGCCCGATCTGACGGCGTTCCCGCGCGCCGCGTACCTGCGCGCCGAACGCGCGGTCCTCGCCGGGTTGTCGGCGGACAGCCTCGGTTACGGTGACCCGCGTGGCGCGCCGGCCCTGCGCCGGGCCGTGGCCGACTGGCTCGCGCGCAACAGGGGGGTGCGGGTGGCTCCCGACGACGTACTCATCGTGGCCGGGATCGCGCAGGCGCTCACCCTGCTGCACACCGTCCTGCGCGCCGACGGCATCGACGCCGTCGCACTGGAGGACCCCGGCTCGCTGGGCTCGCGCCAGCATCTGCGCAACGGCGGGCTGGCCACACCCCCGGTACCGGTGGACGAGGCCGGGATACGCGTCGACGCCCTGCGCGCCTCGGGCGCCCGCGCGGTCCTGCTCACGCCGGCCCACCAGTTCCCCACCGGCGTCGTCACGAGCGGCGAGCGCCGCCGTGAGCTGCTGCGCTGGGCGCGGGACGGGGGGCTGATCCTGGAGGACGACTACGACGCCGAGCACCGCTACGACCGGCCGCCGGTGCCGGCGCTGCGCGAGTTGCTGGCCGACCGCGTCTGCTACATGGGCAGCGTGTCGAAGCTGCTCGCGCCCGCCCTGCGGATCGGCTGGCTGATCCCCCCGCCCGCCTACCGCGCCGCCCTCACCACCGCCAAACGCTTCGCCGACCTGGGCAACGCGGTGCTCCCTCAGCTCACGCTGGCCGAGCTGATGGACTGCGGCGACCTGGAACGCCACCTCCGGCTCCTGCGCGGCCGTCACCGCCGGCGCCGGGACACGATGATCGGCGCCCTCGCCGCCCACCTGCCGGGCGCGGTGGTGCACGGTGCGGCAGCCGGGCTGCATCTGACGGTCACCTACGCCGCGGACGTCCCGGACACCGACCTGGCCCGGGCCGCGCTCACCCACGGCGTCAAGTGCCACCCCCTCTCCTGGCACCGCCAGCGCCCCGGCCGCCCCGGCCTGGTCCTCGGCTACGCGGCGACGCCGACGGGAGTGATCACCGAGGGAGTGGCAGGTCTGGGCCGGGCTCTGCGCGAACTGAGCTGACGCCCGCCACCCTCTCCCGGTGCCCACTACCCTCTCCTGGTGCCCGCCACCCGCTCCTACGGCCCGCCGCGCCCTCGCGGCCGCGCCCCCAGGACCGCCACGTCATCCTCGGCGTGCCGTGCGTCCATCCGGACCAGAACGGTGTCCAGGATCTGCTCCAGCGTGGCCCCGGCAGGGAACGGCACCCGCGCCAACCGCTCCAGCCCCCGGTCGATGTCCTCCCCGCGCCGCTCCACCAGCCCGTCCGTGAACAGCAGCAACGTGTGGCCGCTGTCCAGTTCGTAGGTGGCGGACTCGTACCCGCCGAGCCCGGTCCCGAGCGGCGGCCCGACGGGCAGCGGCAGCAGGCGGCTGCCGGCGTGCTCGTCGATCACGACCGGTGGCAGATGCCCGGCCCCGGCCAGCGTGACCTGCCCGCGCGCGGGATCGACGCGGGCGATCAGGCACGTGGCGGGCCGCATGTCCGGCTCCCCGGCGGCGAGGTCGTCCATCTGCCGCAGCACCCGGTGCGGCGGCAGGTCGGTGGCGGTGATCGACCGCAGCGAGGAGCGGTACGCGGCCATGTCGACGGCGGCCTCCACTCCGTGGCCCATGACGTCGCCGACGACGAGCAGGGTCCGGCCGAAGGGCAGCCGCACGGTCTCGCACCAGTCGCCGCCCACCAGGGCGCGCCGCCCGGCGGGCAGATAGCGTACGGCCACGTCGAGGTTCGGATGCGGCCGTCCCGGCTCGGCGAGCAGCGCGCGCTGCAGGTCGCCCATGGTGCGGCTGACGCGCGCGTACTCGTCGGCGTGCCGCAGGGACGGTCCGACGGGAGCGGCCAGCAGCCCGAGCAGTTCCGCCTCCTGCGAGGTGAGGGGCGGCGTCGGCCGGGCGCACACCAGGACGCCGTACATCTGCTCGGACGTGGCGAGCGGCAGGCAGACGGCGGCACCCGCGAAGACCGCTCCCGGCGGGAGCGGCCCGCCCTCCCGCACCGCCTCGGTGATCCGGCGTACGTCGGGCAGCGCGTCGGCGTCGCCGCTGATCGCCTCGTACCCGGAGACGGTCCCGCCGGTGATCCGGACGACCGCCGCCGTGCACCCGGCGAACACGCTCGCGGCGTGGGTCAGCTCCGCGCAGGTGAGGTCGGCGTCGAGCGTGGTGCCGACCCGGCTCAGCAGCGACCGCAACCCCGCGAGCCGCCGGTCCCCGGCGCCCGGGGCGGTCGCGGGCCGGCCCGGGGAGGCCGGCCGGCCGAGCGCTCTGATCCGTCGCACAACGCTGAACACGATCAAATCGTGACAGCGCCCGCCCGGCCGCGCACAACCGGGATCATCACGGGCCTGCGTCCCCTCCCACCCGCACGACCGCCAGGGTGATGTTGTCCGGCCCGCCCGCCTCGATGGCCGCGCGCCACAGTTCGAAGGCCGCCCGGCCGTCGTCGCTCTCGCGCAGCACCGCCTCGAGCACGTCCTCGGTCACCGGGTCGGTCAGCCCGTCGGTGCACACGAGGTAGCGGTCGCCGGGGCGCAGGGGCAGGACGGTGACGTGCGCCCGGACGTCACGGTGGGCGGCGGAGCCGCCGAGGCACTGGGTGACCAGGGACGTCGTGCGCTGACCGGGTTCGAGGGGCGGGCTGTCGTCGACGCTCACCTGGCGCAGCCCGTCGGAGGAGGTCGCGAAGACCCGGCTGTCGCCGATGTTGAAGACGAGCACCGAGTCGTGCAGCAGGACCAGACCGGCGACGGTCGTGCCCATGGCGGTGAGGTCGCCGCCCTCCGCGGCCTGGTACACGGCGCGGTTGCAGTCGCTCAGCGCCTGCCGTACGGCGTCCTCGTCGGCCAGCACGGGCCCGGCCCGGGCGAGCAGGCGGGCGACGAGGGCGCTGGCCACGTCACCACCGGGGTGACCGCCGAGCCCGTCGGCGACGGCGACCACGACGGGTGAGCGCAGCGGGAAGACCAGCGTCTGCGGGCTCTCGGTGACGGTGGCGCACAAGGTCCACGGTCCGGCGACGAGACTGTCCTCGTTGCGTTCGCGTACCAGCCCCGGATGGCTCAGTGCGCTCACGGCGACATACGGCATGCGGGTCCACCGCCTTCCGCTTCGGACCATGCCGGTCTGCGCCGGCCGTGGGCCGGGCCTCCCTCGTCGGTCCAGGGCGGCCCGGTGACGCTCTCAGCCCTCCTCGGGCTCCAGGCGCAGCGCGATGCTGTTGATGCAGTAGCGCTGGTCGGTCGGGGTCGGATAGCCCTCGCCCTCGAAGACGTGCCCGAGGTGGGAGCCGCAGCGGGCGCAGCGCACCTCGGTGCGGACCATGCCGTGGGAACGGTCCTGCACCAGCTCCACCGCGTCGGTGTCCTTCGGGTCGTAGAAGGACGGCCAGCCGCAGTGGGACTCGAACTTGGTCCGCGAGGTGAACAGTTCGGCGCCGCAGGCCCGGCAGGAGTAGACGCCCTTGGTCTTGGTGTCCGTGTACTCACCGACGAACGCGGGCTCGGTGGCGGCCTGGCGCAGCACCGCGTACTCCGCCGGGGTCAGCTCCGCGCGCCACTGCTCGTCCGGCTTCTCGACGTCGTACGACATGTCGGCCAACCCCTTCACTTCTGCGCGAGACGGTCCAGGATGCGCGGTCCGAGGTCGGTGACGTCGCCCGCGCCCATGGTGAGAACGAGATCACCGGCCCGCGCCATTCCCGCGACCACGTCCGGCACCTCCGCCTTGTCGTGAACGGCCGTGACATCGGCGCCCGCGGCGCGCGCGGCCTCGATGATCAGCTCGCTGGTGATGCCGGGGATCGGGTCCTCGCGGGCCGGGTAGATGTCGAGGACGACGGAGGCGTCGGCCAGGGACAGCGACTGGCCCATCTCCTTGCCCAGCTCCTGGGTGCGGGAGAACAGGTGCGGCTGGAAGACGACGAGGATGCGCGCGTCGCCCGCGGCGGCCCGCATGGCCTCCAGGTCGGCGGTCATCTCGGTGGGGTGGTGGGCGTAGGAGTCGATGACCTGGACCCCGGCCGCCTCGCCCTTGAGCTGCAGGCGCCGCTTGACGCCCGTGTACGCGGCGATCGCCGGGGCCAGCTCGGCGGCCGGGATGCCGAGGGCGGCGCCCGCGGTCAGCGCGGCGACCGCGTTGAGGGCGTAGTGACGGCCGGGCACGGAGACCTCGAAGGTCAGCTCCTGGCCGTCCAGGACGACCGTGACCTGGCTCTTGAGACCCTGCGGCACGATCGACAGCACGCGTACGCCGGCGTCCTCGGCCTCGCCGTAGGTCACCACGCGCACGTCCTTGACGCGCCGGGTCAGCTCGCGCGCGCCCTCGTGGTCGGCGGAGATCACCAGCGTGCCGCCGGGCACGATCTTGCCGGCGAAGGTCTCGAAGGACTCGTAGATCTCGTCCATCGAGGCGTAGTTGGCGTGGTGGTCCAGCTCGACGTTGAGGACGATGGCGACCTCGGGGGCGTACTTGTGGAAGCTGCGGTCGCTCTCGTCGGCCTCGGCGACGAAGATCTCGCCGTCACCGTGCAGCGCGTTGGAGCCGGGCGCGTCGAGGTCGCCGCCGATGGCGTACGACGGGTTCAGGCCCAGCGCGGTCAGGGAGACCGCGAGCATCGACGTGGTCGTCGTCTTGCCGTGGGTGCCGGCGACGGCGATCGGGCGCAGGCCCTCCATCAGCGCGGCGAGCGCGTCGGAGCGGTGCACGACGGGGACGCCCAGCTCGGCGGCGCGCACCAGCTCCGGGTTGTCCGCCCGGATCGCGGAGGAGACGACGACACAGCTCGCGTCGTCGGCGAGGTGCTCGGCGGCGTGCCCGATGTGCACGGTCGCGCCCAGCGCGCGCAGCGCCTCGGCGGTGGCGGACTCCTTGGCGTCGCTGCCGGCCACCTTGGCGCCGCGCTGCGCGAGGATCTTGGCGATGCCCGACATCCCGGCGCCGCCGATGCCGATGAAGTGCGGTCGGTCCATGGCGGTAGGAAGGCCGGGTGCCATGCGTTCTTCTCCCGAGTACGGTGCGGACTGGAGCGTGCCTAGCCTATGTGCTGAAGCACGGGCCGCTGTGCAAGGTGCGGGAGTGGACGTGCTCAGGGGCGCGGGGAACGGCGCGACCAGCCACGACGCACCCGCACCCGACATGGCACCGCACTCCGACGCGCTCACCGGCACCCCGCTGAGTGCCGACGCACCGCACTCCGGCTGCGCTCACCGGCACCCCCGCGGAGCGCTACGCCTTGCTGTGGGAGAAGAGCTTCAGCACCGGCACACCCACCTTGTGCCGCGCCCGCGAGGCCCAGTCACGGTGGAAGAACTCCTCCACGTAGTGCGGATCGGTGAGCACGATCACCTCGTCGGCGCCGATCTCGTCCACCAGCGTCCGCAGCGCGTCCAGCGGGTGGTCCTCGACGAGCCGGCCCTCGGCCGCGCTGCCGGACGAGCGCAGGGCGGTCAGGGACACGTCCAGGGCCTGCCGGCCGACGCTCTTGGCCTCGTCGCCCTCGGGCGTCTCCCCCTCGCGGGCGGCCTCGTCGATCTCGCCGAGCGCGATGTCGTCGATGGCTCTCAGCAGCCGGTCGGCCTGGTCGCCTCTGGGCTGGAGCAGGACGTGGAAGGTGACCGGCTCCTCCCCGTGCAAGCTGGTGACGAACTCCACGTCGGCGGACGTCAGGGCCTTCTCGATCATCAAAACGCTTGTGAACACCAGGCGCCCCTTCTGCTGCGGGGGCCGCGCCCCCTGTCCTCCGTAGGCCGTACCAGGCCCTGCGGAAACCATCCTGCCCCGTGATCGCACGGGTACTGCCGGATTTAGTGTGCCCGCCCGGAGCGAAACGGAACGACAGATTCCGCTGATGTCGGTCCCCCGGGCCGCACCCCGCCCGCCGGGGGCCCGGCGATCGGCCTCCCGGCGCCGCTCTCAGGGCTGCGACCTGCAGTAACGGCTGTAGAGGAAGCCGTCCTCCTCCAGTAGGGACACCAGTGCGAAGCGGTGCGGAACGGTGACGGAGGGCCCTCCGGCGATGCGCTGGGCGTCCCCGGCGGTGAGCATCGGGGAGATCGTCAGACACAGCTCGTCGAGCACCTCGGCGGCCACCATCTGCCCGAGCAGCCGCGGTCCGCCCTCGGTCAGCAGGCGGGTGTGGCCCAGCTCGGCGAGGGCCTGCACGACGCGGACCGGGTCCACGCCGACGCCGTCGCCGGCGATGACGACCTTCGCGCCCGCCTTCTCGGCCGCCGCCCGGCGCTCCGGGGAGGACGCGGCCCCGGTGAGCACCATCGTCGGCACCACGGGCGAGGTGAACAGGGGCAGCGAGAAGTCCAGGTCCAGGCTCGCGGTGATCACGGCGATCGCGGGCACCGGGTCCTGCCCGGCGGCCTGCCGCATCCCGGCGAACTCCGCACGCACGCGTGCCGGGCGGTAGCCCTCCTGGCGCACCGTCTCGGCCCCGACGACCACCACGTCGGCCAAGGCCCGCAGCGTGCCGAAGATCCGCATGTCGGTGGCGTTGGAGATGGGCTGGGAGCGGCCCTCGTGCTGGGCGGCGCCGTCGAGGCTGGAGACCATGTTGGCCCGCAGCCAGGGCCGGGGCTGCCCGGCGGGCGGCTCGGGGTAGGCGTAGGCGGCGGCCAGCTCGGCGAAGCCCCACTCGCGGCCGCCGGTCCCGTCGGCGAAGGTCGGCAGTCCCACGGGGCCCGCACCGGACGCAGGACCCCGGCCGGACACGGCGCCGTCATGGGCCCCGGAGGCCCCGGCAGCCCCGGCGGCCACCCCCTCCTCGGAAGCCCCCCGCGGGGTCTGGACTGCTGTTTCTTCGGTCACAGGGAACAGGCGTCGCATGTCGTGCAGTCTGGCACGCCCCGTAAGCTGGGGAACCGTGTCGTCCTCCACCTCCGCCTCCGGCCTCGCCCCGATAGCCGACGCGGCCCCGCTGTCCCTGTGCGCCCGCGAGCCGCACGTCCCCGCGGACCGTCTGGTGGCCGAGATGGTGCCGCCGCCGCGGTTCGACTCGGTCCGCTTCAGCACGTACATCCCGGACCCGAACCAGCCCAGCCAGACCGAGGCCGTCCAGGTCCTGGAGTCCTTCGCGGCCGGACTCGACGGGGCGGGTGCGGGCGGCGGCGCCAAGCGCGGCCTGTTCGGCTTCGGCAAGGCGAAGGCCAGGGCGGCGAAGGCCCCGGCCGGCCCCCGCGGCGTCTACCTCGACGGCGGGTACGGCGTCGGCAAGACCCATCTGCTGGCGTCCCTGTGGCACGCCACCGCGGCCGAGCCGGAGAAGAAGGCGTTCGGCACCTTCGTGGAGCTGACCAACCTCGTCGGCGCCCTCGGCTTCCAGCAGACCGTGCAGACCCTCTCCGGTCACCGCCTGCTGTGCATCGACGAGTTCGAGCTGGACGACCCGGGCGACACCGTCCTCGTCTCCACGCTGCTCGGCAAGCTGGTCGACGCCGGTGTCGCGCTCGCCGCCACCTCCAACACGCTGCCCGGCAAGCTCGGCGAGGGAAGGTTCGCGGCCGCCGACTTCCTGCGCGAGATCCAGGGGCTGTCCGCCCACTTCCGCACCCTGCGCATCGACGGCGAGGACTACCGCCACCGCGGCCTGCCGGAGGCGCCCGCGCCGTTCACCGACGAGCAGGTCAGGCGGACCGCCCACGCCACCGCCGGCGCGTCGCTGGACGCCTTCCCGCAGCTCCTGGAGCACCTGGCCAAGGTGCACCCCAGCCGCTACGGCGCGCTGACCGACGGGCTCAAGGCGGTGTGCCTGACGGACGTGCGCCCGGTGCCGGACCAGTCCACCGCGCTGCGGCTCGTCGTCCTCGCCGACCGGCTCTACGACCGCGAGGTGCCCGTGCTCGCCTCGGGGCTGCCGTTCGACCAGCTGTTCAGCGAGGAGATGCTGAACGGCGGCTACCGCAAGAAGTACTTCCGGGCCATCTCCCGCCTCACGGCCCTGGCGCGCGACGCCAAGGGCCTGGTCGAGAAGCCGTAAGGCCCGGCCGGTACCGGTCGTCGGCGGCCTTGCCGCACTGCCGGCCTTGCGGCACCCGTGGCCGGGCGGCGATGCTGGGCCGATGCCAGGTCAGCGCAAGAGGAAGCGGCGGCAGCAGGCCGAGGTGCTGCGGGCCGTCGACCGCTTCGCACCCGAGGCGGGGCGCTGGGAGGTGCTCTTCGTCACCCGGGACGAGGCCGCGTGGCACGCCTATGTCGAGCAACTGCGCACCGAGCAGCCGCACATGGACTGGTCGGCGACGCGCGTGGACGTGATGTGCGGGCGTCTGACCCAGCCGACGACGTACCGGCTCAGCCGCTTCGTGCCGCACGGCACTCCCACGACCGCGTGACCAGCGCCGAGTTCGCGCCAAACCACCTGCCTTTTCAGGCTCTCTTCAGCTCGTAACGCGTAGTTAACCTTGCAAACGCCCTCGCACCGCTACCGTGTTCCTTGACCATTCGTTGACCAAGCGTTGGTGCGTCTATGACGCGTGAGCCGAGCGGGGGGAGGGACATGTTCCGAGGCACGACGGGCCGGCGCGTCCTGGCGGTGCTCACCGCGGTCCTGCTCGCCCTCCCCTTCTTCGCCTGCGCCCCGTCCTTCGCACAAGCGCACACGGCCCGTCATGCGGAGGCCAAGGCTCGTCCCGCTTCCGTCCTGCCCGTCACGGCTCCGCGCGAGGAGACCGTCGCCTCCCGGGACTGCGGCCACCTCCCCGGTCCGGCCGACCCGCTGCGCCCCCGCGACCGTCAGCGCACGGCCGATTCGGCGCCCCAGGCACCCGAACGCCCGCTGTCGGCACCGGACCCGGCCGCCCCGCGGCCCTCCGCAGCCGGAAGCGCCCCGCTGCACTCCCCCAGACCCGCCCCGGCCCCCACCCCGGCCGCACTCCAGGTCTTCCGCTGCTGAGAACAGAGCAGTACCCGGCAACTCCGCCCCGCGCGGAGGCAGTACACCCCACCTCTGTCCTTGAAGCCCGACGCGCCCCCCACGGCGCGCCAGGAGGAGTCACCACACATGCAGCCCCTCATCGACCACGCCCGTGCCTTCGGCCGGCGCCCCGAGGAGTTCGCCCCGCTGGCCCAGGGCCAGTCCCCGCAGGTCCTGTTCATCACCTGCTCCGATTCCCGGGTCGTCCCGGCCCTGATCACGGGCGCCCGCCCCGGCCAGCTCTTCGAACTGCGCACCGCGGGCAACATCGTCCCGCCGTACAGCCCGGGCCGGCCCACCTCGGAGGCGGCCACCATCGAATACGCCGTCACCGTGCTCGGCGTCCGCGACGTCGTCGTCTGCGGCCACTCGCACTGCGGCGCCGTCGGCGCCCTGGTGCGCGGCGACGACCTCGACGCCGTACCGGCCGTACGCGACTGGCTCGCGCATGCCGCGGAGGGCCCCGGGGCGGCCGATCCGCAGGACCCGACCGTGGCCGGGGCCGTGCAGCACCACGTGCTCGCCCAGCTGCTGCGACTGCGCTCCTACCCGTGCGTGCAGCAGCGTCTGACGGGCGGCCGGCTGAACCTGCACGGCTGGTACTACGAGGTGCACACCGGCGCGGTGCGCGAACACCGCGTGGCCACCGACTCCTTCGAGGCACTGTGAGGTCCGGCATGCGCGCCTTCCCTCATCTGCGGCAGGACTTCCTCGCCTCCATAGTCGTCTTCCTGGTCGCGGTGCCCCTGTGCGTGGGGGTCGCGGTCGCCTCGGGCGTCCCGGCCGAACTGGGCCTGGTCACCGGCATCGTGGGCGGTCTGGTCACCGGGGTCATGCCCGGCAGCAGCCTTCAGGTGTCGGGGCCGGCCGCCGGCCTGACGGTGCTCGTCTTCGAGGCCGTCAGCGAGTTCGGTGTGGGCACCCTCGGGGGGATCGTGCTGGTCGCCGGCCTGTTCCAGCTCGCCATGGGCTTCTTCGGCATCGGCCGCTGGTTCCGGGCGATATCCGTCTCGGTCGTCGAGGGCATGCTCTGCGGCATCGGCCTGGTGATCATCGCCGGGCAGATCTACGCGGCCGCCGGGCTCACCGCCCCGAAGACCGGCATCGGCAAGATCGCGGGCCTGCCCGGTGCGTTCGCCGACGCGCTCGGCAGCACCGAGGCCCTCGCCTCGCTCGCCATCGGCGCGGGCACCGTCGCCGTCATCGTGCTGTGGAAGAAGCTCCCGAAGGCGGTGCGGTCCGTGCCCGGCGCGCTCGCCGCGGTCGTCCTTGCCACGGTCGCCGCCCTCGCCCTCGATCTGCCGGTCGCCACGGTGAAGGTGGAGGGGCTGCTCGGGGTCGTCCAGCTGCCGGGAGCCGACGCCTTCGGCGACCTGGCCCAGCCGGCCATCTGGGGCACCATCGTCGCGTTCGCGCTGATCGCCTCGGCCGAGAGCCTGTTCAGCGCGGCGGCCGTGGACCGGCTGCACGACGGCCCGCGCACCCGGTACGACAAGGAGATGATCGCCCAGGGGGCCGGCAACACGGTGTGCGGTCTGCTGGGCGCGCTGCCCATGACGGCCGTGATCGTCCGCAGCTCCGCCAACGTCCAGGCGGGTGCCAGGACGAAGGCGTCACGGGTGCTGCACGGCGTGTGGCTGCTGCTGTTCGCCGCCGCGCTGCCCGCCGCGCTGGCGCTGATCCCGGTCCCGGCGCTGGCCGGCATCCTCGTCCACGCGGGCTGGAAGCTGATCCCGTTCCGCCAGATCTCCGACCTGTGGCGCGGCCACCGGGGCGAGGCGCTGATCCTCGTGGTCACGGCCGTGTCGATCGTCGCGGTGAACATGTTCGAGGGCGTGCTGATCGGTCTGGCCCTGTCCGTGGTCAAGACCGCCTGGGAGGCCTCGCACATCCGGCTGGAGATCGTCGACAAGGGCTCCGGCCCCGTCCAGGCGCACCTGTCGGGCAACGCGACCTTCCTGCGGCTGCCCAGGATCCTCGACAGCCTGGAGGCGCTCCCGCAGGACCGGCCCGTCGAGCTGGACCTCTCGGGACTGCACCATCTGGACCACGCCTGCCGAACGGCGCTCGAGTCCTGGGCCGAGCGGCACAGCGCGGTCGGCACCGAACCGGTGAAGCTGGTGAAAGTGACGACGGCGGCATAGCGCGTACGGCCGCCCGGCCACCGCCACCGTTCGTTCATGGCCGTGCCGCTGCCCGGCCTCCCGACGCGGGCTACCCGCTGCCCGGCCTCCCGACGTGAGCTTCCAGCTGCCCGGCCACCGGTCGGGGGCGTGGCCCGCGACCGGAGGCCGGGCATATCGTTGCAGGAACAGACGAAACGGACCTCTCGGTGAGGAGGTCGGCATGGTTGAGGAGCTGGTGGGGGCGATCGTGGGGGCCGGTGCGGTCAGCCTGGTGTACCTGAGCGCGGCGGCCCGCGTCGTCAAACAGTACGAGCGCGGAGTGGTCTTCCGGCTCGGCCGGCTGCGCGGTGACGTGCGGCCCCCGGGGCTGACCATGATCGTCCCCATGGTCGACCGGCTGCGGAAGGTCAACCTGCAGATCGTGACCATGCCGGTGCCGGGTCAGGAGGGCATCACCCGGGACAACGTCACGGTGCGGGTGGACGCCGTCGTGTACTTCAAGGTCGTGGACCCCACCGCGGCGGTCGTCAACGTGGAGGACTACCGCTTCGCGGTCTCCCAGATGGCGCAGACCTCGCTGCGGTCGATCATCGGCAAGAGCGAACTGGACGACCTGCTGTCCGACCGCGAGAAGCTGAACCAGGGCCTGGAGCTGATGATCGACAGCCCGGCCGTCGGCTGGGGCGTGCAGATCGACCGGGTCGAGATCAAGGACGTCTCGCTGCCCGACACGATGAAGCGGTCGATGGCCCGGCAGGCCGAGGCCGACCGTGAGCGGCGGGCGCGGATCATCAACGCCGACGCCGAGCTGCAGGCCTCGAAGAAGCTGGCCCAGGCCGCTCAGGCCATGGAGGACACGCCCTCCGCGCTCCAGCTGCGGCTGCTGCAGACGGTGATGGCGGTCGCGGCGGAGAAGAACTCCACGCTGGTGCTGCCCATTCCGGTGGAGCTGCTGCGGTTCCTGGAGAGGGGCGCCGAGCGGAACGAGCAGACGCCGAAGGAGCACGTCGAGGAGCGGGCGCCGAAGAGCCTCGCCGACGAACAGCTGCCGAAGGGCCTCGTCGGCCCCCAGCCGCCGAACGGCCTCCTCGACGAGCAGGCACCGAACGGCCTCGGCGACGCACAGGTGGCGAAGGACCACGTCGTCGAGCAGTGAGGCGGGACGTCACGTCCGGTGACACGTGCTACACGCGTGGTTCCCGCGCACGGCGGCAGATGGTAGACACGGCGGGGTCAGTAGGAGTTCCTGTGCATTTCCTGTCCGCCAGCAGGAAGGTTGCTGCCGCATGTCTGCAACTCGACGTCAGGTCCTGGCCCGTGCGAGTGCCCTGGGAGCGGGCATCGCCTTCACCGGGGCCCTGTCCGAGCTCTTCGCGGGCACCGCCGCCGCGCAGAACACGGGCCACACCGGCTACGGCCCGCTCGTCCCCGACCCGAACGGACTGCTCGACCTGCCGGAAGGTTTCCGCTACACCGTGCTCTCCCGCGAGGGCGACCCGATGCGCTCCGGTGAGGGCCCGGTCCCCTCCCACCACGACGGCATGGCCGCGTTCGCCGGCCGAGCGGGCCGCACCCATCTCGTGCGCAACCACGAGAACCGCGTCACCGCGGCCGTCCCCGTGCCCACGATCGAGGGCCTCACCTACGACCCTGCGGGCAAAGGCGGCTGTACGGCCCTGACGCTGGACCCTCGCGGTCGCGTCCTGGCCGAGCAGGTCGCCATCGCCGGCACGGCCGTGAACTGCGCCGGTGGCCGCACCCCTTGGGGCACGTGGCTGACCTGCGAGGAGACCGAGGACAAGGCCGGCACCAACGGCTACGCCAAGGACCACGGCTTCATCTTCGAGGTCCACCCGAGCGACCCGCACCGCACCGGCGCCGTCCCGCTGACCGCGATGGGGCGCTTCCAGCACGAGGCGATCGCGGTCGACCCGGGCAACGGCATCGTCTACGAGACGGAGGACGCCTTCCTCAAGCCGTTCGGCCTGTTCTACCGCTTCCTGCCGCACAAGCCGCTGGGCGGCGTCGGTTCGCTGCGGGCGGGCGGCCGGCTCCAGGCGATGCGCGTGCCCGGCGTACCGGATCTGTCCACGATCCAGGAGACCGGCGCGCGCTTCGACGGCGTGGAGTGGGTGGACGTACCCGACCCGCTCGCCGCCTCCACCCCGACCCGGCTCCAGGACTACGGCCGCGGGGGCATCACCCACGCGCAGAAACTGGAGGGCTGCTACTGGGGCGGCTCGTGCGTGTACTTCGTGTCGTCCTTCGCCCGCAGCGCGG
This sequence comes from Streptomyces sp. NPDC028635, assembly GCF_040637635.1. NCBI lineage: Bacteria > Bacillati > Actinomycetota > Actinomycetes > Kitasatosporales > Streptomycetaceae > Streptomyces > Streptomyces sp. NPDC028635. The sequence goes on from NZ_JBEZWX010000004.1 coordinate 106,690, forward strand.
ACGGTTCGGGCGCCGACCACTACGGCCAGATCTGGCGCTACGACCCGAAGCGGCGCCGCCTGACCCTGGTGGTCGTTTTCGGGCCGGACACCGACGTGCAACTGCCCGGCGAGTCCCCGGACAACATCTGCCTGGCGCCCAGCGGCGGACTGATGGTGTGCGAGGACGGCAACGGCGCGCAGCACGTCTTCGGTGTCACACGCGGGGGCGAGGTGTACGCCATGGCCCGCGGCCGGCAGAACATCGGCACCCCCGAGCAGCCCGAGTGGGGCGAGTTCGCCGGGGTCACCTTCTCGCCCGACGGCGGCACGATGTACGTCAACTGCTACACGCCGGGCACGACGTTCGCGGTCACCGGCCCCTGGCGCCGATAGCGGACGGTCCGCAGCCGTGATCATGCCGGGACGGGGTACCCGCCCCGGCATGACGCGGAAAGAGCAGGTCAGCGGCTCGTACTGGCTGCAGACGGAACCCGGCGGCAGCCCCCGGCCCACCCTGACGGAGGACCTGACGGTCGACGTCGCCGTGATCGGCGCCGGGATGGCCGGGCTGAGCACGGCGTGGGAGCTGACCCGCGCCGGACTCGGTGTGGCCGTGCTGGAGGCCGACCGGGTCGCCGCCGGAGTGACCGGCCACACCACGGCCAAGGTCACCGCCCTGCACACCCTGATCTACGACAAGCTGCGCCGCACCCGCGGCGACGAGGCCGCGCGGCTGTACGCCCGCTCGCAGTCCGAGGCGATCGAGCGGGCCGCCGGGATCGTGGCCGAGCTGGGCATCGACTGCGACTGGGAGGAGCGCAGCGCCTACACCTACGTGCGCGACGCGGGCCGGGTGGAGGAGGTGCGCGCGGAGGCGCGGGCGGCGAAGGAGGCGGGGCTGCCGGCGTCGTTCGTGACGGAGACCGGGCTGCCGTTCCCGGTCGCGGGCGCGGTGAAGGTGACCGGGCAGGCGCAGTTCCATCCGCGCAAGTACCTGCTCGCCCTCGCCGCGGATCTCCAGGCGCGCGGCGGACGGATCCACGAGTACACGCGGGTGACCGGGCTGACCGAGGGCGAGCCGTGCCGGCTGACGACCGACGCGGGGGTCACGGTGACCGCGCGGAAGGTGGTCGTCGCCACGCACTACCCGGTGTTCGACCGGGCCCTGCTGTTCACCCGGCTCTCCCCGCGCCGCGAGCTGGTCGTGGCCGGGACGATCCCCGCCGACCGCGACCCGGACGGCATGTACATCACCCCCGACGAGAACACGCGGTCGGTGCGGACGGCTCCCTACGGCGACGGACAGCGGTTCTTGGTGGTCACCGGCCAGCACTTCACGCCCGGCACCGGTGACACCCCGGCGCTCTTCGAGGAGCTGACGGACTGGGCGGCCACGCACTTCCCCGGCGTGTACGTCACCCACCGCTGGGCCACGCAGGACAACGACCCCACCGACACCGTGCCGATGGTCGGGCTGATGCACCCCGGCGCACGGCACACCTACGTCGCCACGGGCTTCGGCGGCTGGGGGCTGAGCGGCGGCATGATGGCCGGGCGGCTGCTGACGGCGCTGATCCGGGACGAGAAGTGCGCCTGGAGCGAGCTGTACGACCCGCGCCGGCTGTCCACGGTGGTGCGGGAGGCGCCGACGTTCCTGAAGACGCAGGCCAAGGTGGCGCGGCACTTCGTCGGCGACCGGCTGCACCCGGCGAAGTCCCTGGAGGACGTCGCGCCCGGCGAGGGGGCGGTGGTCCGGGCGGGCGGCGACCGGGTCGCGGCCTACCGCGACGAGGACGGCGAGCTGCACGCCCTGTCCGCGCGCTGCACCCACCTGGGCTGCCTGGTGAACTTCAACGCGGCCGAGCGCTCGTGGGACTGCCCCTGCCACGGGTCCCGGTTCGGGATCGACGGGGAGATCCTTCAGGGGCCGGCGCTGAAGCCGCTGAAGCGGCACAAGGACTGAGCCAAGCGGCACAAGGGCTGACCTCGGCTTCGAAGCGCCGGGCGCCGCTAAGGCGGGCGCCAGGTGCCTCGACGGCGGGCGCCGGGGGCCTGAGACGGGCTCCGGGGTGCTGAAGGGTCGGGGCTCGTGCGCGCGGGCGGCTGCGGGGGGATCCGGGGCTCGTCCCGCAGCGCCCCGCGCCCCTTCCGGCCGGCCGGGGCGCCTTCGGGTTGCCTGCCGGGTGTTGCCTGCCGGGTGGGTGATCCGGCGTCGCGTCGGGCCGTCGGTGGTGCGGGGCGGGACGGTTGCGGTCATATCTTCATACCGTGATCGTTCCCCTTCGCCGTCTCACCGCGCTGTGCGCCCTCGGCGCCGCCCTCACCGCCTGCGGGACCGCCCGTACCCCCGCGCCGCACACGGCGTCCCCGCACGCCGCACGGCCGGCGCCCAGCGCGGCGTCGCCGTCGGCCGCCGTGTCCCGGCCGCCGACGCTCGCCCCCGGACCGGCCGGGCTGACGCCCGTCTTCAAGAACGGCCCGCGCACCGGGCACGGCAAGGTCGTCGCGCTGACCTTCGACGCCGACATGACGGCCGACCAGGGACCGCGCGCCGCGGCGGGCGAGCACTTCGACAACCCCGGTCTGATCAGCGCGCTGCGCACCCTGAAGGTCCCCGCGACGGTCTTCATGACGGGCCGGTGGGCACAGCAGTACCCGGCGCAGGCGCGGGCCATCGACCGCGACCCGCTGTTCGAGATCGCCAACCACTCCTTCAGCCACTACGCCTTCACCGGCGACTGCTACGGGCTGCCCACGGTCGACCCGGGCCGGATGCGCGACGACGTCGAGCGCGCCTACACCGCGTTCCGCGCGGCCGGGGTGAAGGACGCGCGGCCGTACTTCCGCTTCCCCGGCGGCTGCTACGACCGGGACGCGCTGAAGGCGCTCAGCGGTACCGGTGTGACGGCCGTGCAGTGGGACGTGGTCAGCGGTGACGCGTTCGCGACGGACGCGGACGCGGTCGTGCGGCAGGTGCTGGACGGCGTGCGGCCGGGCTCCGTGGTCGTGATGCACTGCACCCGCAGCGCCGCCCCGACGACCGAGCGGGTCGTGCGTGCCGTCGTGCCCGAGCTGCGCAAGCGCGGCTACACCTTCGTCAAGGTGTCCGAGCTGATCGGCGAGGCGAGCGGCCGGCCCTGACGCCCGTACACACGCGTGTGCCGGCGGGCCCTCTCGTACGCTGGACGCATGAGCGACGACGACGCCCCTGTCGACTACTGCCTCATCGAAGCGGCCCGGCCCCCGAAGGCCGACGGCCCGCCGTACGCCGCGTGTGTGCTGTGCCGCGAGCCCACGGAGTACCCGGAGTCGTACAAGGGCATCACGCTGTGCCCGGTGTGCGAATGGCAGGAGGCGCAGCGCACCGCCTGCTCGGGCTGAGACGCGCGGGCGAGCGCGCCGGGGCCGCTTGGCAGACTGGACGGCGTGAACAGTGAACCCACGCCCGTCCAGGACAGCCCCTTCCGCTCCGAACCCGGCGACCGCGACCTCGCCCCGCAGTACGTGCTGCCGCTGGTGGTGCGGCTGGAGAAGGCCGAGCCGCCCGCCCGTACCGACGCCCTGGAGACGGCGGCGCGCGCGGTCCTGGTGATGCTGAGCGACGAGCGCTCGCTCGGCGACGGCGAGTGGGCGCAGGCGATCCGGGACTGGCAGGACGCGCGCATCCGCAAGGTGGTGCGCCGGGCGCGCGGCGCGGAATGGCGGCGCGCCCAGGCGCTGTCCGGCATCACGGTCACCGGGAAGTCGGCCGAGGTGCGGGTGTTCCCGCCGGTGCCGCTGGACGGCTGGCCGAAGGATCTGGCCAAGTTGCAGGTCTCCGGCACCGAGCTGGACGACCCGGAGCCGCCCGCCGAGGCGGACCCGGCCGGGCCGGTGCTGTGGATGAGTCCCGACGTCGAGATGTCGGCCGGCAAGGCCATGGCGCAGGCCGGGCACGGCGCTCAGCTGGCCTGGTGGGAGCTGTCGGACGAGGAGCGGGCCGCCTGGCGGGACGCCGGTTTCCCGCTGGCCGTGCGCACCGCCGAGCCCGCGCAGTGGCGTGAACTGACCCGCTCCGGACTGCCGTTGGTGCGCGACGCGGGCTTCACCGAGATCGCGCCGGGCAGTTGCACCGTGGTCGCGGACCATCCGGCGCTGCGTTGATCACCCGTTACGGTGGGTGGGCGACGCACGGGCCGTGAGCGGCCGCCGGGACACGGGGAGTCGAGATGTCGGTGGACCGACCGATGATCAACAGCGCGGTGCCGCACTCCGCGCGCATCTGGAACTACTGGCTGGGCGGCAAGGACTGTTACGAGATCGACCGGCAGGTCGGCGACCGGATCCGCGAGGTGAATCCGGAGATCGCCGACATCGCGCGCGCCCAGCGGGCGTTCCTGCGCCGCACGGTGGCGCACCTGACGGGTGAGGCCGGCATCCGGCAGTTCCTCGACGTCGGCACGGGCCTGCCCACGCTGGACAACACCCACGAGGTGGCCCAGGGCATCGCCCCGCAGGCGCGGGTCGTGTACGTCGATCACGACCCGGTGGTGCTCTCACACGCGCACGCCCTGCTCACCTCCACCCCCGAGGGCGCCACCGACTACGTCGACGCCGACCTGTGCGACCCGGAGGTCATCCTGAAGTCGGCCCGGCGCACCCTCGACTTCGACCGGCCCGTCGCGCTGATGCTGCTGGGCATCGCGGCGCACGTGCCGGGCGAGCGCGCCCACGAGGTGGTGGACCACCTCAAGGACGCCCTGCCGGCCGGCAGCCACCTGGTGTTCTGCGACAGCACGGAGGTGTTCCACGCCGAGCGGATGCGGGCGATGGTCGAGCGCTGGAACGAGGCGAGCGACAATCCGCGGGTCAATCGCACGCCGGAGCAGCTGGGCCGGTTCTTCGACGGGTTCGAGCTGCTGCCGCCCGGGCTGGTCCCGGTCGCCGAGTGGCGTCCCGAGCCGGCCTCCACCGACCGGCGGGACGTGGACTGCTTCGGCGGCGTGGGCGTCAAGCGCTGAGCGGTCGGCCGTCGTCCAAGCTCAAATGTTGCTCTGAACCCCGGCCCGGCGCGGTTCGCCGTCCGTCGCCGGGGCCATACCCCCGTCACATCGACCGCCCGCGGTGAGCGACGAGGAGGGGGAACCATGGAGCGACTGGGCACGGGGATCGGCTGGCGGCCCGAGATCGCCGAGGCCGTCGAGCGCATGCCGGGCATCGAATGGGTCGAGGTCGTGGCGGAGAACGTCTGCCCCGGACACCTGCCCGACTCGCTGCGCCGGCTGCGTGAGCGCGGTGTCACCGTGGTGCCGCACGGTGTCTCGCTGGGCCTCGGCGGCGCCGACCGCCCCGACCCGCACCGGCTCGGCGCTCTCGCCGAACGGGCCGAAGCGCTGGGGGCGCCGCTGGTCACCGAGCACATCGCGTTCGTGCGGGCGGGCGGCGAGCTGACCGCCTCGCCCCGGCTGGAGGCCGGCCACCTGCTGCCGGTGCCGCGGACCCGGGACGCCCTGGACGTGCTGTGCGAGAACGTCCGCATCGCGCAGGACGCCCTGCCGGTTCCGCTCGCCGTGGAGAACATCGCCGCGCTGATCGCCTGGCCCGGCGAGGAGCTGACGGAGGGCCAGTTCCTGTACGAACTGGCCGACCGCACCGGGGTACGGCTGCTGATCGACGTAGCCAACCTGCACACCAACCACGTCAACCGGGGTGAGGACCCGGCCAAGGCGCTGGCCGACCTGCCGGTGGAGGCCCTGGCCTACGTCCATGTCGCGGGCGGCGTCGAGCGGGACGGCGTATGGCACGACAGTCACGCGCACCCGGTGCCGCAGCCGGTCCTTGACATCCTCACCGCGCTGGCCTCCCGCACCAGCCCGCCGGGCGTCCTGCTGGAACGGGACGACAACTTCCCCGAGCCGTCGGAGCTGGAGAGGGAGCTCGTGTCGATACGCGCCGCGGTGGAGCGGGGCCGGGCGTCGGCGACCGCGCCGGACGTCTCCCCCGCCGGGCCGCAACCGCAACCGCAGCCGCAGCCGCAGCCGGCGAGTCCTCCCGGCCTGCCGGCCGTTTCCGAGGCCACCCGGGCGCGGCTCGCGCTGGCGCAGACCGCGCTGCTGTCGGCGCTGGTCGCGGGCACGCCCGTGCCCGAGGGTTTCGACCGGGCGCGGCTGACCGTGCAGGCGCGGGCGCTGGCCGGGAAGCGGGCGGACGTGGTGGCCAAGGTCGCCCCGGAGCTGCCGGGCATCCTCGGCGCCGCCTACCGTCCGGCGTTCCTGGCCTACGCCCAGCACCACCCGATGAGCGGGGGGTACCGCCTGGACGCGCTGGAGTTCGCCGAGTCGCTGCTGCGCGGCGAAGCGCTCGCGGACGACCGGGCGCGGCGCGCGCTGCACGAGTGGTGGCGGGACCGGTCCGGGCCCCGGCCGCGCGCCCACCGCCCGGCGGTGCGGCTGGCCCGCGCCACCCGGCGGGCGCTGCTGCGCCGCTGACACCCTCCCCGGCCGGCGCCCGGGCACCACGGCCGCCCTCCCCGGCCGACGACCGGGCCGTACGGCCGTCCGCTTCTCGCAGCGCAGTACGATGCCTCTCCCCGCACCCGGGAGAAGCCCCCGGCCGTGCGGTGCCGCAAGCAGGAGAGCACCATGCGACCGCGACCCCCCGTCCAGGGCCGAGGCATTGTCAGTGGCACCGGTCTGATCATCGCCGGCCTCACCGCCACCCTCCTGGCCCTGATCGTCCCGATCTGGTCCTACGCCGACCGCCCCACGGACGACGGCAGGGGCGGCACGGCGGACACCCTGAGCACCGGATCGGCCGCGGGCACGGACGCGGGCGCGGGTACAGGCGGAGAGGACATGCTCACTCAGTACGGCGTGCTGTCCGCGCTCGACCGGGACTTCGTCTTCAAGGTGCGGCTGGCGGGCCTGTGGGAGCTGCCCGCCGGCCGGCTCGCGCAGGCGAGGGGCACCACCGACGCCGTACGCACCGCGGGGCGGCATCTGGTGGAGGGGCACACCTTCCTCGACGAGCGGGTGCGGGGCGTCGCCGCGCAGCTCGGGCTGCCCCTCCCCGACCAGCCGAACGAGCAGCAGCAGGCCTGGCTGCGGCAGTTGCGGGCGGCACGGGGCGCGGACTTCGACCGGACGTTCGCGAACATCCTGCGGCTCGCGCACGGCAGGGTGCTCACCCTGGTCGCCGAGGTCCGCGCCGGAACGCGCAACGCCCTCGTGCGCGGCCTCGCCGACGACGCCGACACGACCGTGCTGGACCACATCCGGGTGCTCGAGGCCACCGGGTACGTCGACTTCGACGCGCTGGCCCGCGACCTGGCGGCGTCCGCCTCCCCGCCCGCGTCCGTGCGACCCGGAAACGGAACGTCACATACCCACAACACTGTGTCCGGATGGTGAACAACCCATGGCGGACCGCTGAGCCCGTGACATAGAAACGCGGCATGTTCTGGGTCCTCTTCCTGCTGCTTGCCTGGGTCGTCACCGCCGTGACGTGCACCCGGCTGTGCCTGGCCGCGGTCCGCGCGGCCGCCACCGAGGCGCGGGAGGCCACCGAGGTCCGCGCACACGATCTGACGCTGTACGAGGCCGCGTTCCTCTCCGGAGGCCCCGACCGGGTCGCCGATCTCACGCTGGTGTCGATGGCCCGCCAGCGCCGGCTGCTGCTCGCGCACACCGGCTGGGCGACGGTCGTCGACCCGCGCGGGCGGGACGAGATGGAGCGGTCGGTGATAGGGGCGATCGGACCTGAGGGACAGTCGCGGATCGCGCCGGTGCGCGCCGCCACGTCCGCCGCCGACGCGGTGCGCCACCTCGCCGACCGGCTCGTGCGGGCGGGTCTGGCGCTGCCGGACGGGGCGCGCACGTCGGTCGCGGCCGGGGTGCGCCGGGTGCGGCTGGCCGCACTCGCCGTGACGGGCCTCGGTGCGGCCGCGCTGCTGACGCCGGGGCCGACCGGTGTGCCGCGCACCCTGGTCGCGATGTGGTTCGCTCTCCCCCTCGCGCTGGCCCTCGGCTGCCTGGCCCTGGCCCGGATCGAGGCACACCCCTACTCCCGCTGGGCCTCACCGGCCGGGCAACGGCTGCTGAGCGCCCTGGCGCACGGAGCCGACGGCACCGGGGACGACCTGAGACACCTGATCGCCGTCGCCGTACGCGGCATTCGCGCCGTCGGCGAACCGGATCTGCGCGCCGCGCTCGCCCACCGCGACCGGACCGGCTGAGCACCCGTACAGGGCGGGTCCCGGGGGGCGCACAGGGGGCATTGGCGCCGACACCAGCAGGGTGGTGCTTGCCTTCACCGTCAGGCGGACGAACATCCCTTGTGTTGCAGACGCGCACGAAAGGGATACGCCATGAGAGCCGCCGCCCTCTGCTCGGCCGCCGGGTCGCTGCTGCTGACCGCCCTGGCCGCCGCCCCGGCGGGCAGCGCGCCGAGCGTGTCCCCGGCCGTGCCGCCCGCGCCGGCCGGGACCACCGCCCGGGCCGCCGACACTTTGGCCGCCGGCACCCGGGGCGCCGTGGCTGCGCGGGCGGAACGCGCCGCCGAGACCCGCGGCGTGGTGGTGGCGGCCGCGCGGGCCGCCGCGCGCGGCATCGACTTCGGCGCCTGCTCGGACGCGTCCGACATGCCGGGGAGCATGCAGTGCGGCACCGTGACGGTCCCGCTCGACTACGCCCACCCCGAGGGCCTGCAGATCAAACTGGCCGTCAGCCGGGTCCAGGCCACCCACCGCGATCCGCTCAACAGCAAGCGGCGCGTGCCCCGCCAGGGCTCGCTGGTCTACAACCCGGGCGGCCCCGGCGGCGACGGGCTGTACTTCCCGCTGGTCGGCCTCACCCCGCAGTGGAAGCGGATCGCCGCCGCCTACGACCTGATCGGCTACTCGCCGCGCGGAGTGGGCCGCTCCGCTCCGCTGTCCTGCCAGGACCCGGGGCACTTCCTCAAGGCTCCGTCCCAGGCGCCGACGTACCCCTCCGCCGCGTACAAGCAGGAGCGGATCGCGCAGGCGAAGGCGTACGCGCGCGGGTGCGCCGAGCGGGCCGGCAGCGCGCTGGCGCACTACACCTCGCTGAACAACGCCCGCGATCTCGACGTCATCCGCGCCGCGCTGGGCGAGGACCGGCTGACGTTCCTGGGCGCGTCGTACGGCACGTACTTCGGCGCGCTGTACGCGACGCTGTTCCCCTCGCACGTGCGGCGGATGGTGTTCGACTCGGCGGTGAACCCCGACCCGGCGAAGATCTGGTACCGCGACAACCTCGACCAGTCGGCGGCCTTCGAGGGCCGCTGGGCGGACCTGCGGGACTGGATCGCCCGGCACGACGACGTCTACCGGCTCGGCGACACCCCCGAGAAGGTGCTCGCGAGCTACGAGCGGGCCGCGACGACGCTCGCCGCGAAACCGGCCGGCGGGAAGGTCGGACCGGCGCAGTTGCAGAACGCGTTCCTGCAGGCCGGGTACTTCGACGACTACTGGCCCTCGCGGGCGCACGCGCTGTCGGCGTATCTGAGGGGTGACGCCGAGCCGCTGATCGAGCAGGCCGCGCCGGTCACCCAGGCGGCGGCCGAGGCGGAGAACGCGAGCGCCGTCTACACGGCCGTGGAGTGCAACGACGCGCCGTGGCCGACCGACTTCCGCGTCTGGGACCGGGACAACACGCGGCTGGCGCGGGTGGCGCCGTTCGAGACGTGGGACAACGTGTGGGCGAACCTGCCCTGTGCGTACTGGCTCGCACCGCGTCAGCGGGTCCTCGATGTGCGGACGGGACCCGGCGAGTTGCCGCCCGTGCTGATCCTGGCCGCCGAACGGGACGCCGCGGCGCCCTACGACGGAGCGCTGGAGTTGCAGCGGCGGCTGTCGGGGTCCGTGCTGGTGACCGAGCGGGACGCCGGGACGCACGGGGTGGCCGGAGGGCCGAACCGGTGCGTCAACGGATATCTGGAGGCGTATCTGCTCAACGGGCGGCTTCCCGCGCGGCGCGCGTCGTGCGCGCCGCACGCGGAGCCGAAGCCCCAGGAGGAAGCCGTTACGCCAGGCCCGCGATCAGGTCGCTGACGTCCTTGCGGCGGCCCGTGAAGAACGGGACCTCCTCGCGGACGTGCATGCGGGCCTCCGAGGCGCGCAGATGGCGCATGAGGTCGACGATGCGGTACAGCTCGTCGGCCTCGAAGGCGAGGATCCACTCGTAGTCGCCCAGCGAGAACGAGGCGACCGTGTTGGCGCGCACGTCCGGGTAGCCGCGGGCCATCTTGCCGTGGTCGGCGAGCATGCGGCGGCGGTCCTCGTCCGGCAGCAGGTACCAGTCGTAGGAGCGCACGAACGGGTAGACGCTCACGTAGTTGCGGGGCGTCTCGTCGGCGAGGAACGCCGGGATGTGCGCGCGGTTGAACTCGGCGGGGCGGTGCAGCGCCATGTTCGACCAGACCGGCTCGAGGGCGCGGCCGAGCTTCGTACGGCGGAAGAGGTTGTACGCCTCCTGGAGCTGGTCGCTGGTCTCGGCGTGCCACCAGATCATGAGGTCGGCGTCGGCGCGCAGGCCGGACACGTCGTAGGTGCCGCGGATCGTCACGTCCTTCGCGGCGAGCTGGTCGAACAGCTCCTGGACCTCTTCGGCGTAGCCGGAGCGGTCCTCGGGCAGCACGTCCTTCAGCTTGAAGACGGACCACAGCGTGTAGCGGATGACCTCGTTGAGGTCCTTGGCCAGCTTGCCCTTGTTCGGAATCCGGTCGGGGGCAGTGGTGGGGGCGTCGTCACTCATGGCCCTATTCTCCCGCTCCGCCGTGCAGGCTCTGCACCGGGTGGGCGGTGAGCTCCTGCACAGCTCGCAGATCGCCGCCGAGCTGGTCGACGGCGGCGTACGCGCTCGCGATGCACGCGGGGATGCCGACGCCGTCGTACTGCGCGCCGCACACCGCGAGGCCGGGCAGGCGGGAGACGTGCTCGCGGACGCGGGCCACGCGCGCGTGGTGGCCGACGGGGTACTGGGGCAGGCCGTCGTCCCAGCGGGTGACGCGGGTGGCGAGCGGGGTGGCGTCGAGTCCGGTGGCCTCCTTCAGGTCCTGCCGGGAGACCTCGACCAGCTCGGCGTCGTCGCGCCGGAGGATCTCCGTCTCGCCGTGCCGGCCGACCGAGGTGCGCACCACCAGCACGTCGGGGTCCTCGTCGGCGATCCAGCCCCACTTGTTCGACGCGAAGGTGGACGCCTTGATCGTGCGCCCGTCGACCGGCGGGACGAGGAAGCCGCTGCCGTCGGGCAGCCGGGTCCCGGCGCGCCGGTAGGCGAGGGTGATCAGGGCCATGGAGGCGTACTCGACGGTGCGCAGCTCGGCGGCGGCCTGCGGGGACTCGGCGGCCAGCAGACGCGCGGCGGCGGGTGCCGGGACGGCGAGGACCACGGCGTCCGCGTGCAGGGCGCGCTCGCCGGCCGTGACGCGCCAGCCGCCGGGTTCCCGGCGCAGCTCGGTCACGGGCGTGCCGGTGGTGATCTCGCCGCCGCGCGCCCGTACCGCGTCGGCGACCGCGAGCGGCAGGGAGCCGATGCCGCCGGCGATGCCCATGAACACGGGCCCGGTCTGCTGGTGCGCGGCGGCCCTGGCCTGGATCTCGCGGACGGCCTCGGTCAGTGAGGTGTGGGTCCGGGCGGCCTGGAAGAGCTGGGGGACGGCCGAGCGCAGGGAGATGCGGTAGGCGTCGCCCGCGTAGACCCCGCCGAGCAGGGGCTCGACGAGGCGGTCGACGACCTCGCGGCCGAGGCGCCGCGCCACGTACTCCCCCACCGCCACGTCGTCGCCGACCTCGGTGCGCGGCAGCTCGGCGTCCCGCTCGATGCGGGCCAGGCCCTCCTCGGACAGGACGCCCGCGAGGGCGGAGGCGGTGCCGGGGACGCCCATGACGTGGCCCTTGGGCATGGGGCGCAGGGCGCCGCGGGTCCAGATCGAGGCCGTCGCGGTGGACGGGGGCTGGAGGCGGTCGGCGAGTCCGACCTCGCGGGCGAGGTCCACGGCCTCGGGGCGGCGGGCGAGCATCGACTCCGCGCCGAGGTCGACGCGGACGCCGGCGATCTCGCCGGGCAGCAGCTTGCCGCCGACGCGGTCGGAGGCCTCCAGGACGCTCACGCGGGCGCCGCGGTCCAGCAGCCGGTGGGCTGCGGTCAGCCCGGCGATGCCGGCTCCGATGACGACGACGTGGTGCGTACCCGTTGCGCTCATGTCCCCACTCTCTCAAACGCCACTGACAGCGCCGGTGTCCGGGCCGAGTCCGGACCGTGACCGCTTCGGAACCGCCGGCCGCAAACGCCGCGCCCCGCCCGGGCGTCGAAGGAGCGTTGCGTCACGACCACCCGGGGGGTTCGACCCTGATGCGTTCACGACATTCCGTACGACGGCCCGTGCCCGTCCTGGCCGGCCTGCTGCTGGCCGCCGCGCTCGCCCTGACCGGGTGCGGCGCCGCCGGCGACGCGGGCGACGCGAAGAGCGACTCCGCAGCCGGTCCCGCCGCCGGGCCGGAGGACGCCGCCGCCGGTTCCGCTCGGGCGGCGGACAGCGCCGCGGGGGCCGCCCAAGGGGCCGGTGCCGGTACCGGCAGGGCCACCGCGCCGCCGCAGCCCGCCGCGGACCGGATCATCCGCACGGCCACGCTGACCGTGCAGGTCAAGGATGTGTCCAAGGCCCTCGACGGGGCCCGGTCCGCCGCGCAGGACGCCGGCGGTTACGTCGGTGACGAGACGACCACCCGCGACGAGGACGGGGGCGAGCAGACGCGCGTGGTGCTGCGCGTGCCTGTCGGGAAGTACGACACGGTGCTCGCCGCGCTCCAGGGCGCGGGCCGCCTGATGGAACGCGAGTCCAAGGCGCAGGACGTCACGGACCAGGTCGTCGACGTGGAGAGCCGGATCCGCTCGCAGCGGGCCAGCGTGGCACGGGTGCGGGAGCTGATGGACCGGGCGGCGAGACTCAGCGACGTGGTGGAGCTGGAGGGCGAGCTGAGCCGCCGGCAGGCCGATCTGGAGGCGCTGCTGGCCCGGCAGGCGTCGCTGAAGGACCGCACGAGCCTGGCGACGATCACCCTGTCGCTGCACGAGAAGCCGGTGCCGAGCGCGCACGAGGACGAGGATCCCCCGGGGTTCGTGGACGCGCTGGCCGGCGGCTGGGGCGCGTTGGTGACGATGCTGCGCTGGATCGCCGTGGCGCTGGGCGCGGCGCTGCCCTTCCTCGCGGTGGCGGCGCTGCTCCTGACGGCGTGGCTGCGGCTGGCGCGGCCTCGGCTGAGGGACCGCGGGCGGGACTGAAATGGCGTGTGCGTCTAGCGTGTTCGCATGACCATGACGGGTGCGGCACGGGGTGCGCGAGAACGACTGGTGGTGATCGGCGGCGACGCCGCGGGGATGTCCGCGGCGTCGCAGGCCCGTCGGCTCAAGGGGCCGGACGAGCTGGAGATCGTGGCGTTCGAACGCGGCCACTTCACTTCCTATTCGGCGTGCGGCATCCCGTACTGGGTCGGCGGTGACGTCGCCGAGCGGGACGAGCTGATCGCCCGCAGCCCCGAGGAGCACCGGGCGCGCGGCATCGATCTGCGCATGCGGACCGAGGTCGTGCGGATCGACGTGGCCGAGCGGCGGGTACGCGCGCGTGACGTGGACTCGGGGGCCGAGTCGTGGACGTCGTACGACAAGCTCGTGATCGCGACGGGGGCGCGGCCGATCCGTCCTCGGATGCCGGGTGTGGACGCGCCGGGGGTGCACGGCGTGCAGACCCTCGACGACGGGCAGGCGCTGCTCGACACGCTGGCACGCACGCGTGGGCGGCGCGCGGTGGTCGTCGGCGCCGGGTACATCGGCGTGGAGATGGCCGAGGCGCTGATCAAACGCGGGTACGAGGTGACCGTCGTCAACCGGGGCAGCGAACCGATGTCGACGCTGGACGCCGACATGGGCCGCCTGGTGCACGAGGCGATGACCGGCCTCGGCATCACCATGGTCGACGACACCGAGGTCACCAAGGTGCTCACCGGGGACGACGGCCGGGTGCGCGCGGTGGCGACCGGGAGCGGGGAGTTCCCGGCGGACGTGGTGGTGCTCGGCATCGGCGTGCGCCCCGAGACGACGCTGGCGCGCGCGGCGGGCCTGCCGCTGGGCCGGCACGGGGGGCTGCTGACGGACCTGTCGATGCGGGTGCGCGGGCACGAGGACATCTGGGCCGGCGGTGACTGCGTCGAGGTGCTCGATCTGGTCTCCGGGCAGGAGCGGCACATCGCGCTCGGCACCCACGCCAACAAGCACGGACAGGTCATCGGCACCAACGTGGGCGGCGGCTACGCCACCTTCCCCGGTGTGGTCGGCACGGCGGTCAGCAAGGTGTGCGACCTGGAGATCGCGCGGACCGGGCTGCGGGAGAAGGACGCCCGCAGGGCCGGCCTGCAGTTCGAGACGGTGACGATCGAGTCGACGAGCCGTGCGGGCTACTACCCCGGCGCCTCCCCCATGACGGTGAAGATGCTCGCCGAGCGCCGCACGGGCCGTCTCCTCGGGGTGCAGATCGTCGGCCGCGAGGGCGCCGCCAAACGGGTGGACATCGCGGCGGTGGCCCTCACGGCCGGTCTGACGGTGGAGCAGATGACGGCGCTGGACCTCGGGTACGCGCCGCCGTTCTCCCCCGTGTGGGACCCGGTGCTGGTGGCGGCGCGCAAGGCGGCACGGGCGGTGGGCCGGCCGGCCTGAGGGGCCGCGGGACCCTGTTCCTCGTGCGGCCGCGCCGTGTGAGCCGGGCCGGCGCCCGGCGTCACCGCCGCCCTGGTGACGGTCTCGCGCCCGGAGGCGCGCTCCTTCAAGGACGTGCCGCCCGGCCCGCACACGCGGCGTTCCTCAGGCCGTCGTGCTGATCCTGGGCAGCGCCGACACCGCCGCGGCCGGCTGTTCACCGGCCGGCTTGGCGTGCGCGGCGACGGGCCGGGACCGCAGCCGGTGGCTCACCGCCTCGTCCAGCGTCACCGGCCGCTGCGCCTGGGCGGCCAGCCGCCCCGCCTCCTGACCCAGCCGGGCGACGTCCTCCCAGGCCAGCCGGAGCACCACGGCCAGTTCCGCCTCGCCGTCGGGCAGCGCGTGCATCGCGGGAGTGACTCGGTCGTTCATCTGTGTGTCCCCTCGTCGGCCCCGCGGCGTGCCTTCCCCGCACCGCGGGCGGTTGAGCAGACATACGCGGGAACGAGCGCGCACGTTCACCGATTCGCCCGCCGCTGTGCGGGCAGTAGTGTCACGTGGTCATCCCCGTCCATGACGTGAACCCCGTGCGCCGCACCCCCTGGGTGACGTACGCGCTGATCGCCGCCAACGTGCTCGTGTTCCTGTTCACGCCCGGCCTCGCCGGGTCCGTGGCGGGCGAGAGCAGCCAGGCGCAGCTGTGCCATCTGCACGCGTTCCTGGATCACTGGGCGGCCGTGCCGCGCGAGCTGATCCACCACCAGATGCCGCAACTGGTGCCCACCGGGGACGTCGGCATCGGCCCGCACGGCCCGGGCTGTGTGATCGCTCCCGCGCACTACGACAAGTCGCCGGTGCTGAGCGTGTTCACGGCGATGTTCCTGCACGGCAGCTGGCTGCATCTGCTGGGCAACATGCTGTTCCTGCTGATCTTCGGCAACAACGTCGAGGACCGCATGGGGCACGTGCGCTTCGCGCTCTTCTACGTCGTCTGCGGCTACGCCGCCGGATACGGCTTCGCGCTGCTCAACTCCGGCTCCGGGGAGCCGCTGATCGGCGCGTCCGGAGCGATCGCCGGGGTCCTCGGGGCGTACCTGGTGCTGTACCCGAAGGCCCGGGTGTGGGTCCTCGTGCCCTTCCTGATCTTCCTGCCTCTGCGGCTGCCCGCCTGGCTGGTGCTGGGCTTCTGGTTCGTGCTCCAGGCGGTGTACTCCGCCGGCGAGGGCGTCTCGGCGGCCGGCACCGTGGCGTACGCGGCGCACGTCGTCGGCTTCCTGGCGGGCATGCTCATCGCCCTGCCGCTGCGCCCGGGCACCCCACCGCCGCCGGAGCCGCGCGGCCTGCTGTTCGGCAGGAACGCGCGGCCCCGTCAGTCGTGGTGAGCGCCCGTCAGCGGGCGGTCCGCGTGTGGACGTACTCCACGAGCCGGGTGAGGGCGTCGGGGTCGGTGGACGGCATGACACCGTGACCGAGGTTGAACACGTGGCCCTCCAGGGAGGCGGCCGAGTCCAGCACCTCGCGGGTCTTGGCCTCGACGGCGGCCTGCGAGGCGAACAGGACCGTCGGGTCGAGGTTGCCCTGGAGCGCCTTGCCGGGGCCGACGCGGCGCGCGGCCTCGTCGAGCGGGACGCGCCAGTCGACGCCGACGACGTCCGCGCCGGCCTCGCCCATCAGGCCGAGCAGCTCACCGGTGCCGACGCCGAAGTGGATGCGCGGCACGCCGTAGTCCTCGACGGCCCGGAAGACCTTGGCGGAGGCGGGCAGCACCGAGCGGCGGTAGTCGACGGGGGCGAGGGCGCCGGCCCAGGAGTCGAAGAGCTGCACGGCGGAGGCGCCCGCCTCGATCTGCACCTTCAGGAAGGCGGAGGTGATGTCCGCGAGCCGGTCCAGCAGGTCGGCCCACAGCTCGGGGTCGCCGTACATCATCGCCTTGGCGTTCTCGTACGTGCGCGACGGGCCGCCCTCGACGAGGTAGCTCGCGAGGGTGAACGGGGCGCCCGCGAAACCGATCAGCGGGGTGGCGCCGAGCTCGGCGGTGAGCAGCCCGATGGCCTCGGTGACGTAGGGGACGTCCTCGGGGGTGAGGTCGCGGAGCTGCGCGAGGTCGGCGCGGGTGCGGATCGGGTGCTGCACCACCGGGCCGACGCCGGGCTTGATGTCGAGGTCGACGCCGATGGCCTTCAGGGGCACGACGATGTCGCTGAAGTAGATCGCCGCGTCCACGCCGTGCCGCCGCACCGGCTGCAGCGTGATCTCGGTGACCAGGTCGGGCCGCATGCAGGAGTCGAGCATGCCGACGCCCTCGCGCACCTTGCGGTACTCCGGCAGGGAGCGCCCGGCCTGCCGCATGAACCACACCGGCGTGTGCGGCACGGGCTCGCGCCTGCACGCCTTCAGGAAGGCGCTGTCGTACGTCGCTGTCGGCTGCTTGCCCGAGGGGCTTCCGTTGGCACTCACGACGGCAAGTCTCGCATGGCGCACCGGGGCCGCCGCCCGCACCCGCCCGGCAACCGGGTCGGCCGACGAGGGGTGTCTTGCCCTGCGCGAGGGCCCGCTTCCCCTTACTCTTCCCCGCATGGCTGCGGCTCAGGGACGACTGTCGGACGGCGCTGACGGAATGGACGACGCGAGGGACACGGGGGAGGCACGGGGGGGCACAGCGGTTCCGCTGCCCTTCCGGGCCGCCGTCGACGCGCTGCGCACCGCGCGGCTGCGCCCCCAGGTGGAGATCGAGCCGACACCGGCCCCGCAGCGGCTCGCGCCGTTCGCGTACGCGCTGGAGGCCGCGGTGGTCGACGGCGAGCAGGATCTGGCCGACGGGCGGCTGGTGCTGCTGCACGATCCGGCGGGGCACGACGCCTGGCGCGGCACGTTCCGGCTGGTGACGCTGGTGCGGGCGGAGCTGGAGCCGGAGATGGCCGCCGACCCGCTGCTGCCCGAGGTGTGCTGGTCGTGGCTGACCGGGGCGCTGACGGCACGGGGGCTGGCGTTCGGCGAGCCGAGCGGCACCGTCACCCGGGCGGGCTCCCACTACTTCGGGGGGCTGTCGAGCCGTCCGCCCGCCTCCCAGATCGAGATCCGCGCGTCCTGGACGCCCCGCGAGGGGCTCGGCGGAGTACCGGACACGGCGGCGCATCTGGGCGCCTGGTGCGATCTGCTGGCCCAGGTCGGAGGACTGCCGCCGGCCGGCCCCGGTGACGCGTCGGTGGTCACGCTGCCGCAACGGCGGGGGCCGCAGTCACGCTGAGCGGCACGGAGCCGCACTGAAGCCACTCGCCCCTGCCTCGAAGCCACTCGTCCCCGCCTCCAAGCCACTCGTCCCCGGCCGGATCACCGGCCGGGGACGAGTGGCTTGGGGCGGGCGCCGTCCCGGCGCTGCCGGCCCCCGGCCGGTGTCCCGGCACTCCTCGCTTCACCCACGGAACGGGTTTGCGGCCGCCGCTTGACCGTCACTTTGTCGATACGGCCACTTTCAGTCACGAGAACCACTCGAACGAACTGATTCGTGCACCGAACGATCGACCGCATGTCCGAATTGCACAGATTGTTACTCACTAAATCGTGATCTTTCTCTAAAGGGCCCGGGCTTCGCTGCCGAAGACGACTGTGACCTTGAAAGCCGTCCCGCCCCTCAGGAGGCCTGGTGTCCGTTCTCCTCGAGCAGCCCTCAAGCCTGGTCGCCTACCGCCCGAACAAGCCCACCGCCATGGTCGTCGTCGCCGACCCCCGCGTCCGCTCCACCGTCACCCGCCACCTGTGGGCGCTCGGCGTCCGCGACGTCATCGAGGCCTCGTCCATCGCCGAGGCCCGCCCCCGAGTCGGCAACCCCAGAGACATCTGCGTCGCCGACGTCCACCTGCCGGACGGCTCCGGCCTCACCCTGCTGTCCGAGACCCGCGCCGCGGGCTGGCCCAACGGGCTCGCCCTGTCCGCCGCGGACGACATCGGCGCCGTGCGCAACGCCCTCGCGGGCGGAGTCAAGGGCTACGTCGTCACCGGCACCCGTACCGCCGTCGGGCTCCCCACCCGCCCCGGTGCCGCTCCCATCGGCGCGGCCGCCGCCCGCCTCCACCGCCGCCCCCCGGGTGCCCCGAGCCACCCGGGCGGCTACCGCGAGCTGTCCGGTCGCGAGGTGGAGGTCCTGCGGCTGGTGGCGGAGGGCCAGTCGAACAAGGCCATCGGCGTCTCCATGGGCCTGTCCGCGCTGACCGTCAAGAGCCACCTCGCCCGCATCGCCCGCAAGCTGGGCACGGGCGACCGCGCCGGAATGGTCGCCGTGGCCCTGCGCACCGGCATCATCCACTGACCGGTCCCGGCGTCATCCCCTGACCGAATCCGGCATCATCCGACCGACCGACCCCGACCGATCGTGCACCGCTTCCGCCGCACTGATCACGTCCCCCTCCCCCCACCGATCATTCACCGGCGTGAACGGGACCGCCCCCCGCTCCCGGACCACGCCCCCAGCGGATCGTGAACCCGGCATGACAGCCCGCTGACCGGTTTACGACCCCCCGGGGGGCGGGGGGGGGGGAGCTGGGCGCGCGCCTTGCGCACGCCGCTCCA